>NCGC01000012.1 GCA_002281475.1 Methylophilales bacterium 28-44-11 | reverse complement strand
CATTAGTCGTATCTACTAATACATCCTTTGCAGCAATGATACTAAGCTTTGAAAGCTCTAAACAAAGCTGGGTAGGTCAAGGTGAATCCCATACAGTATCTCCAAGTGATGGATATATATTTTCTACAAGAACTGAAAGATTTGATAACTCGTTAAGTTTTCAAATTTCAAGCTTGAATTCACCATTCGGTCCGAACTGGAATCCATCAAGTGGTGATTCGTATAACTATTGGGGATTAGAGTTAGCAGCTCCATTCGATCGAGTGCTTAGTGCAGGCCTTTATGAAAATACAGCACGCTATCCATTTCAAGATGATTCACAGTCTGGATTAACTTTCTATGGAAATCATAGAGGAAATAATACTAATTCTGGTTTTTTCGAAATTCTCGACATTTCATTTGACGACCTAGGAGGCATAAATAAGATCGCTGTCAATTTTACTCAATATGATGAAACCAACCCAGACTGGTGGGTAAATGGGCAATTAAGATATAACTCAGAACTTCCTTTAACTGCGGTTCCTTTACCTGCTTCAATCTGGCTATTCTTAACTGCATTACTTTTGTTATTGAGGAAAAAAACTTGCTAACTTGCTAATTGCTAGAGTTAATAGTGCCAAGAAAAAAAACTTAAACTACATATACGAATTATGAATTATTATCGACTTATAGACTGGCAGGCCATATTTTTAGCCTTTCTGGGAAGTCACGCTATTCCAATCATATATGTATGTTTCTTGATGAAAGGATTGTTTTGGCTAGTGATGATTTGGTTTATAACTCCATTTCTTAATGGATTTTTAGTAGCAAAACTAACAAAAAACTTACCATTTCTACATTCACTTGTTGGTTCTACAGTTAGTTTAATATTCTGGCAGTTGTTTGCATCGAGAATTAATCTCTGGGGTATATTATTTATGGCGCTAATTACAATTCCATTTTCAATCACTGGTGCAATGATGTGGCGACGATTTGACGGTAAATCATTCTGAGCTTGATTACTACATTCAAACAATTATTTTTTTGGAAAATTGTGTCCGAAGTCCCCAACTGTTAAATCCCCAGAGCTGATATTCATAAAACCTTAATTTTCTATTTTAATCAACTTCGAATAGAATAAATTTTATGGTCTTAAGGCCCTTTATTAACTGTTAGACAACATTATGGCTTACCAAGCAGACGCAACATGTTTATGCATTCTAAAGCAATTCGATTTCTCGCAAGTGGCTGCATACTTAGTGTGCCTTATGCCATATTAATTGCTGTTTTATATCATGATAGCAACAGCTTTCCACTTTCTTCTGTCCTATTGGCGCTGTTCTTAGGCCTACCGTGGAGTGCGCCAATTGGAATTGTGTCCGTCATTTTATCCGGCTCAATTTATCCCGAAACCTCTGCCTTCTTTTCAGCCCTTGTTCCAGGCGAAAATGAATGGAACGGGGTTATGGGTGCATTGCTGTTTACTGCATTCTGTTCTCTTCATATCAATGGTTGGTGGCTCATGTCACGGTGAGACAATGGTACAAAAATGTGTCCTCAAAAGAGCTCTTAGAGTGGTACTGTAGGAAAAGAGGTTGCAACTGGCTAACCTAACCATGAAGAGGGACGCCTAACGGTGCCCCTTAATTCAAACGCTAGGTCTGCTTTGTCCCCATAGGCGACAATGATTTAAAAATAAAAATCCAGCCTAATTCTTAAGCAAGTCTTTACTATTCATGGCTCCTCAAACTGAACTCAAACTTTTAACCAGTTTAATCATGATTAATTAAGGGCTTACCGTTTAATTTTGTTAAAATAACCGTATTATTCAAAACGTGTTAGCCAAACTTTGACCACGATTAAACTCAGCAAAAAACCGATCAATACGCCAGCCGCTGGCAAAGCGCCTGTGCGCCGCGCTGACCCTACCAAACGTGACAGAACCAAAGCACCACCAAAGCCAGTAATTCGGTCAGACAATACAGAAGAAGCACCGCGCGCGCAAACCACAAAAGCACCAGCAGATAGATCTGCACGTGACGGCAAACCAAATAACAGATCCACGCCATACGCCAGCAACAGAACGCCCAGCTCCTCTAGACCAGAGAGCGCGAATAAGCCAGCAGGCACACGCCAACGTAACCACAGGCATGACGGTACATTGCGTGAAGATACCCCAGCCCGACCAGTAAGAAATGATGACGACGCTGACGCCAGCATTGCTGTTACCCCAAACCCAAGCAGACCCCAACATGTAGATACACGTACGACGCCACGCGCTAACCGTGATGAGCCTCAATATCGCCAAGCACCACGCCGTGGTGGCAAAGTGCGCGATGGATTTGATGCCAATGCACCTACTTTTGGCGTTGCGGCAAAGGCAGCTTACAAATCAACCACGGTAAATGACGATTTACCACGTTTGTCTAAATTAATGGCAGAGCGCGGTTTATGCTCACGCCGTGAGGCAGACGAGTGGATTGTGAATGGTTGGGTAAAGGTGAATGGCGAAATTATTGAAACACTGGGTACACGTGTAGCGCCCGTTGTGGAGATTGTGATTAGTGGCTATGCGCACGAACACCAAGCAGAACATGTGACGATACTGTTGCACAAGCCTGTGGGCTATGTGAGTGGCCAAGCTGAAGATGGCTACGAACCTGCAATTGTGTTGGTGCACCCAGAAAACCAATGGGAAGAAGACACTACGCAAAAAATGTTTCAACGTGGATTTTTAAAAGGCTTAGCGCCAGCAGGCCGCTTAGATATTGATTCCACAGGTTTGTTAGTGCTTACACAAGACGGGCGTGTGGCACGCCATTTGATTGGTGAAGACTCGACGGTTGAAAAAGAATATTTAGTGCGGGTAGAGGGTGAGTTGAGTCATGATGGCTTAACAAAACTGAATTATGGTTTGAGTTTAGATGGCGTTAAACTGAAACCGGCAAAAGTCTCTTGGCAGAATGAAGACCAATTACGTTTTGTGCTGAGAGAAGGCAAAAAAAGGCAAATTAGACGCATGTGTGAGATGGTGGGCTTAACCGTGGTGGGCCTAAAACGTATCCGTATTGGTAGTGTTAATTTGGGCAAACTACCAGTGGGTGAGTGGCGATACTTGCGCGATGACGAGCGGTTTTAGCGTAAAAAACGCAAGTGAAGATTTAAAACTACAATTAAAAATTACATTTAAGCGAGGATGAACAAATGGGATTATTTGATGGCCTAGCAGGCACCATGCTAGAAAAAGTGTTGGGTGAAAAAGGCACAATGGCACAAGCTGCGATTGATATGCTCAACCAAAATGGTGGTTTAAGCGGAATTTTAGAAAAATTTAAAGACGGCGGACTAGCAGAGCAGGCAGCCTCTTGGGTGGGCAAAGGTGAAAACTTACCTGTTTCGGCTGACCAAATTGCAGATGTATTAGGGAGCGGCCCTTTGGCTGAAATGGCAGTTAAATTTGGGTTAGACCCCAATACCGTCAGTGCACAAATTGCTGAGCACTTGCCAGTCCTCATAGATAAACTCACCCCGAACGGTGAAGTGCCAGCCGAGTCTGGCAATTTATTATCCACCGTACTCGGTATGCTAAAGTAGTGTAGTTTCACCAAAGGGGCTAGCTGCCCCTTAATTTATTCATCATTACACCTGTATTCATCTTTAAAACAAGGGCAACATGGACTTACTCTTATTGCTAAAAGCGGCCATCATGGGCGTTGTGGAAGGCGCCACTGAATTTTTGCCAATCTCTAGCACTGGCCACCTGATTTTGGCGGGCGACTTGCTCAATTTTATGGATCACGAAAAACGTGGCGTATTTGACATTGCGATTCAACTTGGTGCAATTTTAGCGGTGGTATGGGAGTATCGGCAACGCTTTGTGAGCACGTTTGCGGGCATTGGTCGCGACCCAATTGCCAACCGTTTAATCATCAATTTATCGATTGCATTTTTACCGTTGGCGATTTTAGGTTTGACGTTTGGTAGTTACATCAAGGCCGCCTTGTTTAAGCCAGTGCCAGTTGCCATTGCGTTTATTGTGGGTGCACTGATTATTTTATGGGCAGAAAAACGTCAACATACCATCACCATCGAAACGGTAGACGATATCAAACCCATCGATGCGTTAAAGTTAGGCTTTGCACAGGCGGTTGCTTTAATCCCTGGTATGTCGCGTTCTGGTTCTACCATTATTGGCGGCTTGTTTTTTGGGTTATCGCGCAAAGCAGCGGCCGAATTTTCGTTCTTTCTTGCAGTCCCAACCTTAGGCATTGCATCTATTTACTCGATGTATAAAGACAGCGCACTCATCAGCATGGATGATATAGGCGCTTGGATTGTGGGGTTCATTTTTGCGTTTATCAGCGCGATGATTGCAGTGCGTGCGTTGATTCGCTATGTAAGCCATCACGACTTCACAATTTTTGCGTGGTATCGCATCGCTTTTGGTGTGATAGTGTTGGTGACTGCCTACACTGGCTTAGTGAACTGGTCAGTACAATAATGTATGGCATCCATTTCAGGAGATGGAATGAATAAATATTTGAAATTTGGTTTGATTGGCATAGGCGCCATCATTGGCGTGTTTTTGCTGATCGTCATTTACTTTGCCTTAACGTTTAACCCAAACGATCACAAGCAGCAAATTATTGATTTGGTTAAAGAAAAAAAAGACCGCACACTAACCATTGAAGGCGACATTACATTATCTTTCTGGCCAAAAATTGGTGCAGATTTAGGCAAAGTAGCGATTTCTGAGCACAAAGGCAGCGCTGAATTTGCATCAATTAACAGCGCAAAAGTGGCGCTGGCCTTATTGCCTTTACTTAAAAAAGAGCTAGTGGTTGATACCATTTATGTAGATGGTGTTAAAGCGAACATTGTGAAATACAAAGATGGCACCACCAATTTTGATGACCTGCTGAGCAAAGATGAAACTGAATCTGAGCAAATTAAGTTTGATATACAGGGCGTGAATATCACGAACTCTGAAGTGCGCTACACCGACGAAGGATCGGACGCGCAATATGCCATCAGCCAATTCAACCTGACCTCTGGCCGCATTGCGCTGGCCGAGCCGATGGACATTGCCACAGATTTTAAAGTAAACGCCAACCAGCCAGAAATTGCCGCTAACGTGAAAGTAAAAGGCAATTTCTTGGTAGACCCTGAAACCAAACATTTTAAAGTGACCGGTCTGGACACCCTGGTGACAGGCGATATGTTCAACGGCAAAAATGTAGAGGTGAAGGTCAGCGGCGATGTAGACGCTAAAACCGAAAAATTAGAATTTTTAGTGGATAGCTTGAAATTGGCTACCACTGGAGATTTTGATGGCGCAAAACAAACCGTTGAACTGAATGCGCCATCATTAAGCATTTTAAAAGATGAGGTGAGCACCAAAAAAATCACCATCAACGTAACGCAGAAAAAAGCTGATGCCGATTTAAAACTGGATATGGTGTTGGCGGACATGAAAGGCTCGCCTAAAGCCTTGCAAAGCAGTGGTATTAGCGGCGAGCTTAACATGACGCAAGGCAAACGCATTGTGACCAGCCAGTTTTCATCGCCATTTAAAGGCAACATTGAAGCATTGGTGTTTGATATTCCTAAACTGGTGGGCAAACTGAATATTCAAGACCCAAGCTTACCGAATGGCGCGGTTCAAGGTACGTTTAACTTAGGTGCGCATGCCGATATTAAACAAGAGAAAGCAGACAGCACCTTTAACTTGAGCGTGGCTGAGACCAAGCTGAACGGCAATGTGGATGTGACCAGCTTTAAAACGCCCAACATTAAATTCAACCTCACCGCCGATAAAATCAACTTGAATCAATTGCTAGGTAAAGCCTCTGCTGCACCAGCGCCAGCTGCTAAAAAGTCTAGTGGCAGCAATAAGCCCGCTGATTTGTCTGCACTGAAAACACTTTTGGTGGATGGCAAATTAAATATCGGCAGTATTATTTATGACCCTTACCGCGTCACAGGCTTAAACGTTGCAATCAAAGGCGATGGCCAAAAACTAGCATTGACTGGCTTGAATGTTAAAGTGGATGACAGCCGCATTAAAGGTAATTTTGCGATTAGCCAATTTAGCAAACCGTTGTACACCTTTGATATTGATGTAGACCAAGTGGATTTGGACAGATACGTTGCCAGTGCGCCTGCTAACGCTAAAGAAACCAAACCCATTAGCAACGCGCCAAGCAAGCCACTGGATTTATCCGCACTTAAAGCGCTGAATGCAGATGGCAGTATTCGTGTGGGCCAGTTGAAATTTGGCAAAACCAAAGCCAGCAATATCAATATTAAGCTCAATGCCAATGGTGAAAAACTAAGCTTAAATCCGTTGAATGCAAAGGTGGATGACAGCCAAGTTAATGCCAGTTTAGGGGTAACGCAATTTAGCCAACCTCAATTTAGTTTTGATGTGAACATTGATAAGTTGGATGCAGACCGCTACATCACCAAAAGTGAGACTAGCGCTAACGCTACGAAAACAGCACAAACGAGCAGTAGCGCTGAGACGCCGATTGATCTGAGTGCGCTAAAAAAGTTTAACGCCTCGGGTCAAGCCAAGATAGGCTGGCTAAAAATCGCCAATGTGAAAACGCAAAACGTCAACATTGGTTTAAATGCGCAAAATGGCGTGGTCAATGTGTCACCATTTGCTGCAAACTTGTACCAAGGCAGTATGAATGGCGCGCTGAAGGTGGATGCACGTGCAACGCCTGTGATTAGCTTTAAGCAAGCCATGAAAAATATCTCGATTGGTCCATTACTGGTCGATGCCATCAATAACGACATGCTAGCTGGCACTGGTAGCGTGGATGTCGACATCACTACGCAAGGAAATACGGTGAGTGCATTAAAAAAGGCGTTGGCCGGCAACGCATCGCTTAATCTTGCCGATGGCGCAGTGAAAGGGATTGATATTGCTGGCACCATTCGTGACTTACAAAACAAAGCAAACTTGTTCAAATCTAAAGATGCTATTGAAGCTGATAAAACGAAGAAAACAGATTTTAGTGAGCTAACTGCAACCTTTAACATTAAAAATGGCGTTGCGCATAACGAAGACCTTGCCATGAAAGCACCTATCTTGCGATTAGCCAAAGGTGATAGCAAAGGCGACATTGATATTGGTAGCGAAAAGATTAACTACTTAGCAAAGCCAACCATCGTGAAATCACTTAAAGGCCAAGGCGGTGCAGACCTTGACCAACTCAGTGGTTTAGCGATTCCTGTAAAAATCACTGGTACCTTTGCTAGCCCAAAATTCGGAATGGATTTTGCGACACTTGGCGCCGCGATTGCCAAATCAAGCTTACTGGATAAAGTAGGCGGTGAAAAAGGGGCTGCCGTCAAAGAGTTACTGGGTAATGAAAATAAAGGCGATGCGCTAAAAAATATTTTGGGTGGTAGTAAATCCAAATCTGGCACAACAGACGCAGACAAAGCTGGCACAACAACCGATGGCAGTGCGCCAGCGGATGCAGCGCCTAAAGAAGAACCTAAATCGCTGAAAGAGCAGGCAAAAGAAGAAGCACTTAAAAAACTATTCAAATTTTAATGCGGTAGCTATCCCATGCAAACCTATACAACGCTACCCGCGAATCTGCCTGTGCCTACAGATGACGGTGCGTGCCAACATTTGGTCGGCACGTCCTTACCCGACATTGCACTGGCTTCCACACAAGATACGCTAATCAACCTTAGCCACATCAAAGGTTGGCTAGTCATCTACTGTTACCCGATGACAGGCCAGCCCAACCATGCATTGCCATTGGGCTGGGATAGTATTCCAGGTGCGCGAGGTTGCACACCACAATCTTGTGCGTTTCGTGATCATCACCAAGAAATTCAACAATTAGGCGCACAAGTGTTTGGCTTAAGTGCGCAAACTACAGCGTACCAAACTGAGGCGGCTCAGCGTCTGCACTTGCCTTTTGCTTTGCTTAGCGATACACAATTAGCATTGACCAAAGCCCTCAAACTACCTACCTTTGAAGTTGACGGTATGCGTTTGACCAAGCGCGTTACCCTGATAGCGTTAGATGGCAAGATTGTACATACCTTTTATCCTGTGTTTCCGCCAGATCAAAATGCAGCGCAAGTCATCGATTGGCTGCAACAACATGTCTGATTTCGCTCATCGTATTATCAATTGGCAAAAGCAACATGGGCGGCACGATTTGCCTTGGCAAAATACGCGTAACCCTTATGCCATCTGGGTGTCGGAAATCATGCTACAGCAAACACAAGTGAGCGCGGTGATTGACTATTACCAGCGTTTTATGACGCGCTTTCCCACCATTCAAACCTTAGCGGCTGCCGAGCAGGAAGAAGTGATGCAGTATTGGAGTGGCTTGGGCTACTACTCACGCGCACGCTATTTGCATCACGCAGCACAAACCATCGTAGATGAGTTCAATGGAGAATTTCCACAGGACTTTATCGCCATACAATCGCTTTCAGGCATTGGCCGTTCCACGGCCGCCGCCATTGCTGCATTTGCGTTTCACCAAGTACACACTATTTTAGATGGCAACGTAAAGCGCGTGTTGGCACGTCATTTTGCGATTGAAGGCTGGCCGAGTTCACCCAAAATCGAAAAAGCCATGTGGTTGCTAGCTGAATCATTACTGCCCAAAACAGACATGGTGGCATATACCCAAGGGTTAATGGATTTAGGCGCAACACTTTGTACACGAAGCAAGCCCAAATGTAGTACGTGCCCACTCAATACAACCTGCTTGGCCTATGCGCAACAACGTGTGCATCTATTACCCACGCCAAAACCCAAAAAAATCAGCCCGCAAAAATACACCACCATGTTGATTTTGCAACGTGGGCAAGAAGTCATGCTAGAAAAAAGACCTTCTAAAGGCATATGGGGTGGGTTGTGGAGTTTGCCAGAAATAGACATGCAATCCATTGCGACAGAACTGGCACAAACGCGCTTTGGGTTGACGGTTGAGGCGCAAGAACCTCTGCCGTTATTACAACATGCGTTTACCCATTTTAAATTAGAGATTTTGCCGCAGCCGCTAGAAGTGGTCAGTAAATTGTCACAGACCAGCATACCGAATACTATTTGGCTCTCCATCGAAGATGCGATTGGAGCGGCAATCCCCACACCAGTTAGAAAAATTTTGATAAGCTTGCGTAACGCTTAATCTCTACATTGACCTATGCTACAGACACTCAAACAATGGCTGCTCAAAAAGCCCACTAAAATAGTGCTGGGTGTATATGTGTTTTATGCATTGTTTAGCTTGCTTGCGATTAACCCACTGGCAAAACAATTGGTACCGTGGGTTGCAAAAAATCAATTAGCGAGCCAAGCCACCGTTGAACGCGTCCGTTTTAACCCCTTTATTTTTACTGCTGAAATAGACAAACTGCGACTAAACAACCAACAAGGCTTGTTATTGGCAGGGTTCGACCATCTCAAAGTCGATTTGGAATTAAGTGGTATTTTCAACTGGGCATGGAAGCTGAAAGAAATCAATCTTCAAGCACCCAAAGGCGTGATTGCCATTGATGCCAATGGAAAACTGAATTGGGATGAGCTAATCGCCAAGCTGAATGAAGATAAAAGCCCACCCAGCGATAGCATCCCACGGGTAGTGATTGAGCATTTGGTGATTCATCAGGGGCAGATTCTTTACAAAGACGAAAATCGTAACAAGGCATTTCATGCTGACCTCACTCCCCTTAATTTTGAGTTAGACGGTTTTTCTACGTTACCCGAAGATCGTGGTGATTATTTGATTGCGGCTAAATTTGCAGACCATGGCGGTACGTTTAAATGGAAGGGTGACATGGGCGTGAACCCTGTCGCATCTAAAGGCGACATTGCATTAGAAGGCGTGGCGTTAGCTAGCCTCATGCGCGTACTGAAAGACTCCGCGTTACCATTTAAACTGCAACAAGGACAATTGCTGGCACACTTTGCTTACGACTTTACAATGCCTAATGATCAACCCAAAGTTGTGCTTAGCAATATAGTGCTCGATGTGAAAGCGCTCGCTGCTACCAACTCACAAGCGACCACCATCGGACTTGCAAAATTAACTGCAACGCTACCGCAACTGACGTTTGAGCAAAACAAGCAAGCACAACTTCAGTTTACGCAGTTGGCAATCACTGGCAGTGATTTACGCGTGCAACAGGGCGAAAAGACCTTATTTGCATTACCCAATGTAGCAATACAAGACATTGGGCTGGATTTAACCAAACATGAAGCCACCATTGGGCAAGTTCAATTGCAACAAGGGTCGATCTCTGCAATTCGTGGTCGTGACGGAGTGGTGGATTGGCAAACCGCTTTTGCCACAGCAGAAGTAGAGAACACAGAAAAGACCTCGCCTGATGACGCCGTCTCAGCAGAAACAACACCATTTAACGTAAATGTGGCGAATGTGCAATTGCAAGATTGGAAGTTGAATGTAGAAGATCAAAGTTTCACTCAGCCACTCAGCTTGAATGTACAAGACATCGATATTGGATTTAGTGTCAATAATCCAGAGGGACAGTGGTCAATTCAAGAATTGCAGACGCAGTTGAATGCTATCGTGTTGAAATCTGCTGCCACTAAAAAGCCGTTAGCTACACTGAACCAGATACAACTGAGTGAAGGTGAAATAGGGATCGGTAAGCAACAAGTCAACATTCAATCTATCGTTGCAACTGGATTAAAAACCGAAGTGATTCAGCCAAACACTGGCGCACTCAATTGGCAAACAATATTAGAAAGCAAAGCACCTACAGCCACCAAAACAGCTTCAAACAATACATCCAAAAAAGCAGACCAACCTGATTGGGCATTAAATCTGGGAAAATTAGCTTTAAACAACAGCCAACTGCATATTGAAGACCAAACACCTAATCAGCCAGTGTTACTCGATATTGAAAAACTAGGCTTAGAGTTCCGCAATCTCTCTTTGCAAATGACAAAGCCAGTTCCAGTAAAAGCAAGTTTTAGTATTAAGCAAGGTGGGCGCTTTGAAACGCACGGCACACTCACACCAGCGCCGTTTAAAAGCACGCTCAACCTTCAATTAAAGGATGCCGCGTTTAAACCGTTTGCCCCTTATCTCAACCAACAGGCTAAGTTGGAGTTAGCCTCTGGCACTGCAAATATCCAAGGCAAAATATCCATGCATCAGCAAAAGGCGTTCAATGTAAATTTTGTGGGTGGCTTTAACGTGCAACAATTAGCGCTGAATGAAGAGGCCACCAAGGCGCCATTTTTGACATGGCAACAACTGGCCAGTGATGATTTAACCTTGTCCTTATCGCCTAACCGCTTGCATATGGGTGCGTTAAAAGTGCAACAGCTTACAGGTAAATTCATTATCTATGCAGATAAAACCACCAATATCAGCCGTATTTTACGGAGTTCCGACAACATGCCGTCGCCTGTGGAAAATCCTCCAGCAACCTCTGTACAGACAAAACCAAGCAATGCGCTAGTGAGCAACGGATTATTACAGACGGTCGCAATCGCAGCGCAAGCTGGCATAACAAGCAAACAGACCTCACAACCCAAAGTGCTAGAGAACACACCATCTGCAACCACTAAACGTGAAGACACTTTTCCGGTCAATATCGAAAGTACGCGTATTCAAGATGCTGAACTGGAGTTTGCAGACCTTTCGCTTACACCGCAGTTTGGTACAAAAATTCACTCGCTTACTGGTGTCATTAATAGTATTTCGACCAATTCTGATGCAACCGCGCAATTAGAGCTAGACGGAAAAGTGGATGAATACGGCGCGGCAAAAATCCGTGGCTCGTTACAACCGTTTCAGGCCACGCAGTTTACCGATATGAAATTGTCATTCACTAACTTAGAAATGAACAGACTCACGCCATACTCTGGCAAGTTTGCAGGCAGGCGGATTGATGCTGGAAAATTGTCTGTAGATTTGGAATACAAAATCAAACAACGTCAATTGGCAGGTGAGAACAAATTTGTCATCAACAAACTCCAGCTTGGCGAGCGTGTAGATAGCAAAGAGGCCGCCGATTTACCACTGGATTTGGCGATTGCCATTCTGGAAGACAGCGACGGCGTGATTGATTTAGATTTACCCATTTCTGGCAGTTTAGATGACCCACAGTTTAGCTATGGCAGTATTGTGTGGAAAGCCATTAAAAACGTCCTCACCAAGATTGTGACCTCTCCATTTAGAGCATTAGGCAAACTGTTTGGTGGCAGTGGTGACAATCTCGATTCGATTGTATTTGATGCGGGCGAAACCAACCTATCGCCCCCAGAGCAAGAAAAACTCAAAGCAGTGAGCCAAGCGCTAGCTAAACGATTGGGATTAGCGCTAACAGTATCTCCAAGCTACGATGTCGCCTTAGACACGCGCGCGATTCAAGTACAAATGTTACGTACAAAAGTAGCAGAGGAGATGGGCTTAACATTAGAACCCGGTCAAAAAGCAGGACCGATTGATTTAACCAACCCTAAAGTTCAAAAGGCGATTAATAGCCTGCACGATGATTTAACCGATAAAGGTTTGCTCAAGCGCTTGAAAGACAAATTTGAAACACCAGAAGCAGGTCATTATGAAGCGGCTCAAGAAAAACTCACGCAAAGCATCGAAGTAAAGGAAAGCGATTTAACCAAACTGGCACAAACCCGTGGTGAAGCGATACGTGAGGTGTTGGTGGTTGCTGGTATAGATACGCAGCGCGTGCGTATTGATAAACCAGTTACCCAAAAAGCAAGTGATAAAAAAGCAAATATCACGCAAACCAGATTGACTTTAGACGTAAACAAAAGCGTGGCAAAAGCTGAGACTAGTGAAACCAAATCCAAATAATTTTGCCGACAAAAAAAGCCGACTAAACATCGGCTTTTTTGTTTAATGCACTCTTGATTGCAATATGCGGTCTGCGAGCATTTGAAATCGTGGTGATACGAACTCACGGGTTTGGTTACCACTATCTGCAATATTGAGTAATTCTTCAATCGCAGAACGAAAACCCAACTCAAATAACCAGTAATCTTCTTTGTTGATTTCAGATTTTTTATCTGTGTTCACATCAGCGCATAATCGCTCAAACGCTTCCATGCATACATTACGATCTGTCATGATAGTCTCCCCGCAACACTCAATAACATTCATCATAGCAAATATTATTGCATGCGGGGAATTCTACAACCAGACTATTTTTGATCCCAGCTGTCTTCCCACATGCAATGTTTAATTTTATGACGGTTTGCAATCAACTCATCAATGCTTGGTTCATCGTTTAAGGCACGTTTGAGTGCTAGCTTAATTGCATCGTAATTATTTTTGTAAAGATCCGCTTTATCTAAATTCGCTTCTTTTGCACATCCTGGGTCAATCCAAAGTAAAGCAATAATACATAAATCGTTCACTTGATCTTTAGGAATGATGCCTTCAATCACTGCATCTAAAATACCATCCGCCACACCGGCTTGTACCACACCACCAAACAACTCAATATTGAGAGAGTCTTTAAGCGTTACCTTCGGCACCATCATGCAAGCTGGGCGCACCAATTGGTTGATATCGCGCACGGCAAACATGGCAGTATGGCCTTTGGTTTGCGCCATCATGTTGGCAAACGCCGTGCCTACTGGGCCATCCACTGCACCGATCAGAATTTCTGGCATGGCAGCAGTAACGTCTTTGCCTTCGCTAAATACGGTGGCTTCACCTGCTTTAAAAATGATTTTTGACATGGTTTTTCCTTAATGAAGAATATGAAATGAAACGAGTTGAGAGACATAAAAGCTAATCTAGCATTATACAATTTTAGACCTGCAACATAAAGTCATGCCCATTTAAACACCATGTCCTTATGCCAAATGTTGGCATCAATATAGGCATCACTGGTGACCACAAACCCAGCTTTTTCATAAAACTGGATTGCATGTGTTTGTGAGGAGAGTTGCAATTGCTTCAGGCCATGCGCTTTACAAATGGCAATCGCTTCCATCAATAGCGCATAGCCAACGCCTTGCCCACGGGCTTGTTTCAACACGCCCATGCGGCCGACGCGGCCTCTTTCAAGCAAAATTCTGGCACAGCCTATGGCCTGTTGTGCATCATCGCTTGCTAACAAATGAATAGCATTATCGTCATATTCATCCCACTCAATATATTTAGGCACAGATTGCTCAACAATAAACACCTGCTCTCGCAACGCTTTGAGCATGCTCTGTTTTGGGCTTTGCCAACTGAGTTGTTCAATACTAAAAAACTTTTGAGTCATTCCGAGTCTCTTTGAAGGGCTAAGATTGCATTTCAACAGCCATACAGGCATTATGCACACTTACATTTTGTTTACATTAATAGGTTGTTTTATGCAAAGTTATCAAGCAGTTTTTGCAAGGATTTTATTAGCTCTGGTATTTTTAGGGACTATTATTATTTTACTTATTAACATCACCAATACCGTTGGTGGCTATTTGCAATACCAAATGGCCCTTGGTCAGCTGGGTCTACCTAGCATTTTTGCACCCCTAATCATATTGGTTAAGCTAGTGTTTGGTTTTACTTTACTCATAGGTTTTAAAACAAAATTAAGTGCTTACGTTTTAGCTGCGTTTTCTATATTTAACGCTTTAGTGATCGGTACAAGCGCATCACCTAACGCCGTGGAAGTTTTTTTTACTTATTTCGGTATCGCTGGCGGCCTTCTTTTAATGGCTCAATACCCACAAACCGCATTTAGTGTGGACAACATTAAAAAATAACGCCGGCAAATAATACAGGTGAATTTGCATTCAGCAGTTCACCTGTTTTTTTCAGTTATTCCCATTCCAACGCAGTAAAAATCGTGTTCACATTTCTGCGGTTGGCTATATCAAACAACAGCCATTTATCACGCTCACTTGCGGCGGCATTGGACATTGCATGCTCCATACTTTCACCCGTTTTAATCGCTGCACGCACATCCGTCAGCACCGCATTTAGATAGCGCTGTTCATTATTTAAGGCTGTTATCCAATCCTTTGCCACTGGACCGTGTCCAGGCACCACTTGCTTTACAGGGTAGGTTTTAAGGGTATCAATCGCTGCGATTAAGCCTTTAATATCGCCTTCAACCACTGGAAATAAATAATAAATCTCCAGTAAACAGTGTGCTGGTTTTGCTATCCATTATCGTAATATCTGTATTGGTATGTGCCACTAGATAAGGGACTACAGTCAGTTTTCTATCACCCAAATCCAACACTAGAGATTCTTTTATAGGCAAAGTAGGTAATACCTGCACCGTTCCTTTTGCATCGGCACCTAAATATTGGCTATTTAATTTATCGTAGGCTTCTTTACGTAATTGCATCATATCGCCCAGTTTTGCATGGCCGACAAATTGTGGCTTGTCATCCAAAAATGCGGCATTGCCATAGACGTGGTCTGGGTGCACATGGGTATTGATCACATACAATATGGGTTTGTCTGTTACCTTGCGAATGGCTGTACGTAGCTGATTACCTACTTTTAAACTTCCACCGGTATCAATCACCGCCACTCCATTACTACCCACCACAAAGCTGGTGTTGCAGATATCGCCTTGGTAGCCAGTATCAATATCTAAGTGCTCTCCGTGATGTACATAAACCCCGTTACCTACATCTTCAATTGAAAAAGCAGAATGACCGACCCCAGCTTGCGCGCAAGCCGCTAATAATGAGACCATCAGATAACAAACTAGACGTGTCATGCGTTTTCCTTTTAATGATTTTACACACGGTAAATTCCTGAGAATACGCTAATATTATGTGAATGAGGCAACAATTGTGTGTGACTGCTGTCACAACGCAAAAATAATATCGAGGAGCAATGCATGAATGTAAGTAATCGCTATACCAACACAGCCGTCGTACTGCACTGGTTAATCGCCATCGCCATTTTTGGTATGTTTGCAATGGGTTGGTATATGAGCGAGCTACCGAAAGAAGCGCCCAAACAAATGGCTTACGATTTATTTGATCTAGGCATTTACACTTGGCAATTAGCAGAAGAAGCCAGTCCACGCACGTTCTACTTTAACTTACATAAATCCATTGGCATCACCATACTTGCACTAATTGCTTTTCGTGTGTTTTGGCGCATCACCCACAAACCACCTGCATTACTTAGTAGCTATAGCGCGATAGAACGCAAACTAGCCACAGGCGCACATCACCTATTGTATTTGCTAATGGTAGCGTTACCAGTCAGTGGCATCATCATGGCGATTTCGAGTAAATATGGTGTTAAATGGTTTGGGTTAGAATTTCTTCCAGGCTTAGACAATTCAATTTTGCGGGATGTATTTAAAGAAGCCCATGAAATCATCGGTGTGATTATTTTGTTAGTCATCATCATCCATATACTTGGCGCACTGAAGCATAAGTTTATTGATAAAGACACCACCATGCAGCGCATGACTTTAAAATAGTCTAATAAAACCTCTCAACATCAAAAAGCCCGCAATTGCGGGCTTTTTTACGCTTATCTAATAGGACAGGCTTGCTTTACTTAACTAACCATCTAGCAATATCCATCGCATAATACGTCAACACCCCATCCGCGCCAGCACGCTTAAATCCCAACATCGCCTCCAGCACGCATGCCTTTTCGTCCAGCCAGCCATTTTGCGCTGCGGCCTTCAGCATCGCATATTCACCACTCACATGATACGCATACGTCGGCACGCCAAACTCTTGCTTCACACGGCGCACAATATCTAAATACGGCATCCCTGGTTTCACCATCACCATGTCCGCGCCTTCTTCAATATCCAAAGCTACTTCTTTAATCGCTTCGTCCGAATTGGCTGGGTCCATTTGGTAGTTGTATTTATTGCTTTTGCCTAAGTTGGCAGAAGAACCTACTGCATCTCTAAATGGGCCATAAAAGGCAGAAGCATATTTAGCAGAATAAGCGAGGATGCGCGTATAGATGTAGCCAGCATCTTCCAGTGCATCGCGAATTGCGCCTATGCGGCCATCCATCATGTCCGAAGGCGCGACGATATCTGCCCCTGCTTCGGCATGGCAGAGCGCTTGCTTCACGAGCACTTCTACTGTTTCATCATTGAGCACATAACCTGTGTCATCAATCAACCCATCTTGACCATGCGTGGTGTAAGGGTCCAAAGCGACATCTGTAATCACGCCTAAATCAGGGAAAGCTTGTTTCAGCGCTCTCACTGTGCGCGGCACTAAGCCATCTGGGTTATACGCTTCTTTGGCGTCTAAACTTTTGAATGTTTGCGGCACCACTGGAAAAATAGCGAGTGCAGGAATACCTAAGTTGACACACTCTTGTGCGGTTTTGAGTAATACATCAATACTTTGTCGTTTGACTCCTGGCATTGATTTTACTTCTTCAGTTTTGTCCTCGCCCTCTAACACAAATACTGGATAAATCAGGTCGTTGGTAGTGAGTACATGCTCTCGCATTAAACGACGTGAAAACTCATCTTTGCGCATACGGCGTGGACGGATAGCCAAGAATTGATTAGTCATAGCAACCTCTTAAGCAAACACTTTAGATAACTCAAGACCAGGATCATCTTGACGCATAAATGCCTCACCTACTAAAAACGTATGCACATGATGTTTGCGCATCAGGGCCACATCATCGCTGGTAAATATACCTGACTCAGTCACCACAATCTTATCTTTTGGAATACGGTCAAGCAGACCCAGCGTGGTATCCAACTTCACTTCAAAAGTGCGTAAATTACGATTATTGATGCCAAGTAATGGGGTGGTCAACTGCAAGGCCAAATCCAATTCTTCGCCGTTGTGCACTTCTACCAACACTGCCATGCCTAGTTGATGCGCCACGGTTTCTAAAGCTTGCATTTTAGGTAAGCTGAGTGCTGCGGCAATCAACAAAATACAATCGGCCCCCATCGCACGCGCTTCGTACACTTGGTAAGCATCGATCATAAAATCTTTACGCAACACGGGTAGCTCGCATGCAGCACGTGCTTGTTTTAAATAGTCTGCCGAACCTTGAAAATATTGCTCGTCAGTGAGCACTGACAAACAGGCTGCACCAGCTGATTCATAGCTATTTGCAATTTCAGCAGGTTTAAAATCAGCACGAATCACACCCTTGGAAGGGCTGGCTTTTTTAATCTCTGCAATGACTGCGGATTTACCTTCTGCAATTTTTTGGCGAATACTGCCGACAAAATCACGCGCTGGCGGTTGTTCAGTAGCCAGTTGCTGGATAGCTTCCAAACTGATTTTGGCTTTGGCTGCAGCTACCTCAATCGCTTTGGTGGCTAAAATTTTATTTAATATATCGCTCATCACTTTTTCATCCAAAATTAAACTTTCTAAACGGGGTCATGAAAGTTTATTTTTTACTCGTAATTGTTTCCCTGATGTTTAATCCAACCACCCTGATGCTGCCCTTTTGGGTCAAGATGCGTCCAGTGGATGATGCCACCCTTGGGGTTAAAAACATACTCACCTTTAAACTCAATGTGATCACCCACTTTTAACCCATCAATTCTCGGTGATAAATCAATGTTGTGTGCAAATAACAAACTTTGCTTTTCGTTGATGCGCACTAAAAATTTTTGGTGGCGTGAGCCTTTGTTATCGTCTGGCAATAATTTTGTTACAACGCCCGCACCTTCTACCCATACATCACTTTGCTTGCGCTCGAATGCATCAACTATTGCCTGATTTAGATCTACATGAAGCTGACCACTTAATGGTTTTAAATCAAGTGTTTGCGTGGTGTCTTTAACCGCCACTGCCGATTGCGGTTGGTTGAGACCTGCGTCATCTTGCGGTGCTTGCAGACACGACGCCAAACAAATGGTCAATGCAATCAGCATCAAGCGCTTCATGCGGTCTGGCTCAACACCTTAAGCTGTTGCAGTTTATTGAGCGCGGCACCAGAATCAATCGCGTGCGCAGCTTGCGCAATGCCTGTTTGGATGTCGGCTGCTAGTCCTGACACATAAATGGCTGCACCAGCGTTCAATAGCACGATGTCACGCGCAGGTCCTTTTTCGCCAGACAACAGGCCAAGAATAATCTCGCATGAATGTTGTGCGTTTTCAACACGAATGCTATTGATATCATGCAACGGTATGCCGAATTGCGTCGGGTTAAGTGTGTACTCTTGTACTTGACCACCCTTCAGTTCTGCCACAAAAGTATCTGCTGAAAATGAGATTTCATCCATTTCATCGGCACTGTGCACTACCATGACGTGCTCGCTACCCAATTGCTGTAAGGTCTGCGCCAGTAGTGGCACCAAATCACGGTGGAACACCCCCATCACCTGACGCTTGGCGCCCGCTGGATTGGTCATTGGCCCCAACAAATTAAACATGGTACGAATACCTAACTCACGGCGCACTGGCGCCGCATACTTCATCGCACTATGGTGGTTGGGGGCAAACATAAAACCAATACCAGCTTCGTTCACACAACGCCCCACCTGCTCTGGCGTTAAGCTGATATTCACACCCAATGCTTCCAGCACATCGGCAGAACCGCTTTTGGAAGACGCTGCGCGCCCACCATGTTTGGCGATACGTGCACCTGCGCCCGCTGCCACAAACGCTGAGGCTGTAGATACATTAAATGCTTTATTAGGCGCACCACCCGTGCCACAGGTATCTATCAAATGACGTGTATCAGTGACGACCACTTTGCTAGAAAGCTCACGCATCACTTGCGCAGCGGCGGCAATCTCGGTCACCGTTTCCCCCTTCACGCGCAGAGCGCAAAGAAAACCTGCGATTTGTATCGGCGTAAATTCACCCCCCATGATTTGCTGCATAATAGCCAGCATTTCCTCATGGGTGAAATTGGCATGGTCTACCAACCGTTGCAACGCAAGTTTGGGTGTCATGCTCATCAGTAAGCCTTTAGAAAATTATCCAATAATGCATGACCATGTTCGGTCAGAATAGACTCTGGGTGAAATTGCACACCTTCTACTGCTAGAGTTTTATGGCGTACACCCATGATTTCATCGTCTTCTGTCCATGCGGTGATTTCTAAACAATCAGGCATGGTTTCACGTTCAATCACCAATGAATGATAACGCGTTGCAGTATAGGGGTTGGGCAAGTCACGGAACACGCCGACATTCTCATGATAAATCAATGAGGTTTTACCATGCATTAAGGTTTTGGCTTTGATGATCTTTCCGCCAAACGCTTGGCCTATACTTTGGTGACCTAAACACACACCTAAGAGTGGAATTTTGCCTGCAAATTCATGAATCAGCGGCACCGAAATACCCGCTTCATTTGGTGTGCATGGCCCAGGCGAAATCACAATATGACGCGGTTTTAGCTTTGCTACAGTCGCTAAATCAATTTCGTCGTTGCGGTATACCTGCACATCTTGACCAAGTTCACCAAAATATTGGACTAAATTATAGGTAAACGAGTCGTAATTATCGATCATTAGTAGCATTATTGTTCACCTTTGCTATCAAGCCCTGCTTGCACTAATTCAGCAGCACGAATCACTGCTTTTGCTTTATTTTGGGTTTCTTCCCACTCCGATTGCGGTACGGAATCTGCCACTATGCCAGCGCCCGCTTGCACATACAGCATCTGGTCTTTAATCACTGCGGTGCGAATCGCAATCGCCACATCCATGTCGCCATTAAATCCTAAATAGCCTACCGCACCTGCGTAAATCCCGCGCTTGCTAGGCTCTAATTCATCAATAATTTCCATGGCACGCACTTTAGGCGCTCCAGACACTGTACCTGCAGGGAATGTGGCTTTTAATACATCTATCGCATCTAAGCCAGGCTTGAGCTTGCCTTCCACGTTACTCACAATATGCATCACATGAGAGTAACGCTCAATCATCATATTGTCAGTCACTTTGACCGTACCGACTTGCGCCACGCGACCCACATCATTTCGGCCTAAATCCATGAGTTGCACGTGTTCAGCACGTTCTTTAGGATCAGCCAATAACTCGTCAGCCAACGCAACATCGGCTTCACGTGTTTTGCCCCTTGGGCGAGTGCCTGCAATCGGACGTGAAGTCACGGTATCATCCTCCAAACGCACCAAGATTTCTGGTGAAGCGCCCACCACATGGTGATCGCCCATGTCGTAATAAAACATGTAGGGCGAAGGATTGAGACTGCGCAAAGCACGGTAAAGTGATAGCGGTGGGGCGGCAAACGGCTGCGACATACGTTGACTCAAGACTACCTGCATGATGTCGCCTTCTAAAATATAGGCTTGTGCTTTTTTTACCGCTGCTTTAAATGCTTCTTCACCAAACTCAGAAGTGGCTTCGGTTTTAGCCATAGGTAGTGATTCTGGAATCACCACCGTTTTGCGTAGCATCTGCACTAACTGCTGAATGCGTGTTAATGCATGTTGATACGCTTGGTCTTGAGTTGGGTCAGCATAGACTATAAAGTAAAGCTTGCCACTCAGATTATCCACCACGGCAATCTCTTCCGACACCATCAACAACACATCTGGCACGCCCAATACATCAGGCTTGTTGGTGTGTGCTAAGCGTTTTTCAATATAACGGATAGTTTCATAACCGAAATAGCCGGCCAAGCCACCAGTAAATCTGGGCAGGCCTTCATAGGGTGGGGTTTTAAAACGGGCTTGGTAGGTTTTAACGAAATCAAGAGGATTGATATCATCGTGCGTTTCAATGGCAACGTCATGTTGCAATACTTGCAGTTGGTTACCTCTTGCCACAATAAGCGTTTTAGCTGGCAAGCCAATAATAGAATATCGCCCAAAGCGCTCACCGCCTTGTACACTTTCTAACAGGTAGGAAAAAGGTTGATTGGCTAATTTAAGATACAAGGACAACGGTGTATCTAAATCGGCAAAGGTTTCCAGCAAGAGCGGGATACGGTTGTAACCTTGCGATGCTAAGGCATCAAATTCAGATTGGGAAATCGTGGTTAACATGGTTCTACACTTTCTACGTAATTTTTGTTTTGGTCGTCCATCACCAGATACATGATGAATCCGTCTGCTAACGAGACATGAACAAGTCTTGTCTTAGCTTCGCCAAGAACTACGCCAGCTAATTTGAGGCTGGAATAAAAAATTACGCTGTTGAGAGCACATATCAATACACTTTAATTGGGTTAAGTTATTATTAAATAATGAATTACATTAGCATAGCTGGCAATTCGGTTAAGTCTCGAATCATCGCATCTATTTGGCTTTCGTCGATAGCTTTACCCTGATTATAACCATAAGGTACTGTGACGATAAAACAGCCTGCAGCATGCGCTGCCGCAATATCGGTGGCAGAATCCCCCACCAACATCGCTTCCATCTCTATCACATCGAATTCTGCACAAATGTGATGTATCTGTATAGGGTCTGGCTTTTTTCTTGGCAAGGTATCACCGGATACTACGATGTCAAAAAACACATCCAAACCACTCGCTTCCAACAATGGACGCGTAAACCTTTCGGGTTTATTAGTCACGCAAGCCAGCTTTAAATCGCGTTGCTTCAACGCAGTTAGGCCAACTTGTACCCCATCAAAAGGCAAACTTTCGGTTAAATTGTTAGCATAATGCTCAAAGAACGCGGTCTGCGCTTTTGCCATCACTAACGGATCTGGGGTGTGATGTAACGCACCTACCAAACAGCGCTGAATCAACATCTGTGCGCCTTCACCAATATAACTTTTTATTTGCGCATAAGGCAATATTGGCAAACTTAACTCCACCAACATTGCATTTGCCGCTTCGGCAATTTGTGGCGCCGTATTGAGCAAAGTGCCATCTAAATCAAACATCAATGCGCTGACTTTAAATTGCGACATTGAATGGTTCCCTGCTACGGCAATACCCACAAACTACACGCGCTCAAACTACACCGTGGCTAACGAGGCACGGATTTGACCCACTACCGTATCGTAACGGTTTGGATCGGTATCTTTTGGCGAACCAAAAATTGCACTACCTGCTACAAACGTATCCGCACCGGCCTTAGCAATATCCGCAATATTGGCTGCGTTTACACCACCGTCTACTTCTAACCAAATTTGACGGCCAGTTTTTTCGTAATAGGCATCAATGCGTGCACGCGCTAATTTTAATTTTTCCAAAGTTTCTGGGATGAATTTTTGACCACCAAAACCAGGGTTAACAGACATCAATAAAATCATGTCCACTTTATCCATCACGTGATCAAGGTAGCTTAATGAAGTCGCTGGGTTGAATACCAAGCCTGATTTACAGCCTAAATCACGCACCATGGCCAAGCTACGGTCAATATGATCAGATGCTTCTGGGTGAAAGGTAATGATATTGGCACCGGCTTTAGCAAAGTCAGGAATAATACGGTCCACTGGTTTCACCATTAAATGCACATCAATCAACGCACCTACATTTTTAGAGATTTCGCGAATCGATTCGCACACCAATGGGCCGATAGTTAAATTGGGCACATAATGGTTATCCATGACATCAAAGTGCACGATGTCTGTGCCTGATTTAATAACATCTTCAATCTCTTGACCTAATTTGGCAAAGTTAGCTGAAAGGATACTCGGTGCAATTCTAAATGTTTTGTCCATGCTTATAATTCCGTCAAAGTAATATAAAGGTAATGTGCGATTTACAAACTAAAATGACCTTACAGCCAAATAAGTGGTCTATACCCCTAAATCACCACATTAGCTTTGATTTATAAATCAAATAATCTGTTATTTTAACGCTATTTCTTGCCTAAGATAAGCCAATCCTTCAAAATTACGCATGCTTATTTCACCAAAACATAGTTCCCACGTAGATTTCAGTCGTGATTGATCTTTTTCAGATGGTATTTCCTATTTCAATCAATGGCTTGGTAAAATAGCCACATGCAGCTTTATACCATTGGTGTCAATCACACCACCGCCCCCATCGCCATCCGTGAGCATGTAGCCTTTAATGGTGAAACATTGCGCCATGCCCTAGGCGACCTCACAGCACAAAATGCGGCAGAAGCAGCCATTTTATCGACCTGTAATCGCACTGAAATCTATGTGCAAACTGAACGTCCTGAGCCCGTGATCGATTGGTTAGCAAGCTACCATAGACTTGCGCTGGATAAAGTACAACCTTATACCTACACCTTTTCCAACCAAGAAGCCGTCAAACATGCATTCCGCGTCGCTTCTGGTTTAGATAGCATGGTGTTGGGAGAGCCACAAATTTTGGGGCAGTTCAAACAATCGGTCAAAGTGGCACATGAAGCGGGCACTTTGGGCACGATGCTACACAAGTTGTTTCAACGTACGTTTGAAGTCGCGAAAGAAGTGCGTACCAATACCGATATCGGTGGCAGCTCAATTTCGATGGCAGCGGCCGCCATCAAACTGGCGCAACGGATTTTTGGGGATATCAGCAAACAAAAAGTATTGCTAATTGGCGCAGGCGAAATGATTGAGTTATGTGCAGACCATTTTGCGGCACAACGTCCCCAAACGATGACTGTCGCTAACCGCACCATTGAGCGCGGTGCACAATTGGCTGAGAAGTTATCGGCACAAGGCTTGAATGCGCAAGCGATTCTGCTAAACGACCTTCCCGATTGCTTTGCAGAATTTGACATTGTCATCACCAGTACCGCCAGCCAATTGCCAATTGTGGGTTTAGGCATGGTGGAACGCGCCATTAAAACACGCCGTCATCGCCCAATTTTTATGGTGGATTTAGCAGTTCCGCGTGACATAGAGCCTGAAGTTTCCGAGATGGACGATGTGTTTTTATATACGGTAGATGATTTGGCGCAGGTGGTGGCCGATGGCATGGGCAATCGCCAAGAAGCGGCGGTGAATGCAGAGATGATTGTAGCGGCACGCGTTGAACATTTTATGCACTGGATGAAAAAACGTGAATCGGTACCCACGATTAAAGCGTTACGCGACCAAGTGGATGCGATGCGTCAGTCTGAATTAGAAAAAGCATTAAAAATGATACAAAAAGGTGAGCGCCCAGAAAAAGTTTTAGAAACCTTGAGCAATGCACTTACCAATAAGTTTTTGCATGCCCCAAGTCACGCACTCAATCAGTCCCAAGGACAAGAACACTCCCATTTAGAATCCGTCTTAAGACAACTTTATAATATTAAATCTTAAAAGAAGTCAGCATGAAACCCTCCATATTACAAAAGCTCGCCAGCCTGAGCGATCGCCTAGATGAAGTAAACCGTTTGATGTCATCCGAGGACATCACCAGCAACATGGACAACTATCGCAAAATCTCACGTGAGCATGCGGAAATCACACCTATTGTTGAGCAATATCATCATTACGTGCAAACAGAGGCCGACATTAGAGAAGCACACGCCATGCTCAGTGACCCAGACATGAAAGAGTTTGCACAAGAAGAAATTGAGACAGGTAAGCAAAGGCTAGAAGAAATTGCCCTTGAACTGCAAAAGCTGTTACTACCAAAAGATCCAAATGATGAAAAAAATATTATTTTAGAAATTCGCGCGGGCACTGGTGGCGATGAATCTGGTTTATTTGCAGGCGATTTGTTCCGCATGTACAGTCGCTATGCAGAACGTCAACGTTGGAAGGTGGAAGTCCTTTCGGCCAATGAAGGTGAAGTGGGTGGCTACAAAGAAATTATTGCAAAAATTGAAGGGCAAGGCGCGTATTCTAAAATGAAATTTGAGTCCGGCGGGCATCGTGTGCAACGTGTGCCAGATACCGAAACACAAGGCCGCACCCACACTTCTGCTTGCACAGTTGCGATTCTGCCAGAAGCTGATGAAGTGAGCGATGTGGTGATTAATCCTGCCGACATTCGCTTGGACACCTTTAGAGCGAGTGGAGCAGGCGGTCAGCATATTAACAAAACAGATTCTGCGGTGCGTATTACGCACTTTCCCACTGGTATTGTAGTGGAATGCCAAGACGGTCGTAGCCAACATGCCAACAAGGCACAAGCCATGATGGTGCTGGCAGCGCGTATCAAAGCGAAACAAGTAGATGAGCAAAACAGCAAAATCGCCAGCGAACGCCGTAATTTGATTGGTTCAGGTGACCGCAGTGAGCGCATACGTACTTATAACTACCCGCAAGGCCGTATCACAGATCACCGTATTAATCTTACCTTGTACAAGATCGATGCAATTACCGAGGGCGATATGGATGAACTCATTAGCGCCTTAGCCACAGAACATCAGGCAGATTTATTGGCGACATTGGGTGATGATAACTAATTGTCTGTGACCATTACCAAGCTAGAACAAGTTGCGTTATCAGCGATCCAATCTGCACTTTATTTAGACAGAAATGATGCTCACATAGAAGCGCATCTGCTCTTGCAATACGCTTTGCAAGTAAATCGTGCTTGGTTAATTTCTCACTCAGATGACACACTCAACCCTGACCAACATGCCGACGTTGAAGCATTACTTCAAAGGCGTTTAAATGGCGAGCCCATTGCACATATTTTAGGCACGCGTGAATTCTTTGGCCTACCTTTAAAAGTCACGCCTGACACATTAATCCCCAGACCTGATACTGAAACGCTCGTGGAGCAAGCGCTTGTAAGAATCCCCCAACATGCACCTTATCAAGTGCTGGATTTAGGCACTGGCACAGGTGCAATCGCACTGGCAATCGCCAAGCACCGCCCATATGCCAAAGTGAAAGCTGTCGATTTTTCTGAAAGTGCATTGGCTATCGCACGCGAAAATGCACAAAACTTAGCCATTCACAATGTGGTTATTTTACATAGCCATTGGTTTAGCGCGCTTAACAATCAACATTTTGACGTGATCGTCAGCAACCCACCTTATATTGCAGAGAATGACCCGCACTTGTCGCAGGGTGATGTGCGTTTTGAGCCAAAGTCAGCGCTTACTTCTGGCATAGATGGCTTGGATGATATTCGTAAAATCATCCATCAAGCGCCTCAATATTTAAACGCCAATGGCTGGCTATTATTAGAACATGGCTATGATCAAGCCCAAGCCGTGGCTGCATTATTAACACAAGCCCATTTTAAAGAGATTGGTCACGGCTTGGATTTAGCCGGTATTCAACGCGTGACGTTTGGCAGGGTTTAGCCTATTATTGCTATCTAGTACACCATTGCATTGATGGAGAATCTTATGACCGATTTCTCAGCGATCAAAGGCATCATGTTTGATTTAGACGGCGTGCTTTATGTAAGCAACACGCCTGTAAATGGTGCCATTCAAGCCGTACACCAGTTGCGCAAAGCGGGATATATTTGCCGATTTGTCACCAACACTAGCACCCTTTCACTTTTTTCGCTGCAACAAAAGCTGCTGGGTTTAGGCTTTGCAGTCACACAGTCCGAAATCTTTAGTGCGCCACAAGCTGCCTTGAATCTGCTTAAGCAGCAAGGGTCTCCCATATGCCGTTTGCTGCTCGCCGATGACGTGAAAAAAGACTTCAATGTGTTCACGCAATCTAACACCGAGGCACAATTTATTGTGATTGGCGATATTGGCAATGCGTGGACTTACACGATGTTGAATGAGGTATTTCAATGTGTGATGCGCGGCGCACGTATCCTTGCCATTCACAAAAATCGTTTTTGGCAAACCGAGCAAGGCCTGCAAATGGACATAGGCGCATTTATAGATGGTTTGGAGTATGCCACCAATACCAAGGCGACCATTATGGGTAAACCTTCCCCAGAATTTTTTTCTGCTGTGCTTGCTGATATGCAACTTTCACCACAACAAGTGTTGATGATAGGCGATGATATTGATGCCGATATCGGTGGGGCACAAGCAGCTGGCATTGCTGGCGCTTTGGTGCGTACAGGAAAATATCGACAAACTTATGTCGACGCTTCTGCTGTGCACCCTTTTGTGACATTGGACAGCATTTCTACATTGCCAGCGTTGTTAAAGCAAGCCTGCTAAACCTTAAACCGGCTCGTCCAAATAAGCTTGTTTTAATTTAACATACATCTCAGCCGATTGTTTGAGGTGTAGGATTTCCTCTGAGGTAAGTGCGCGCACTTGTTTCGCGGGCCTACCCATATAGAGATAACCACTTTCCAGCACCTTGCCTTCTGGCACTAAACTGCCTGCGGCAAGCAATACATGTCGATGCACCACCGCTTTGTCCATCACAATACTACCCATACCAATGAGCGACTCATCCTCAATCTTGCACCCATGCAAAATCACCATATGTCCAATGGTGACACGATTACCAATGACGAGCGGTGCACCTTGCGGGTCTTCTGCAGAGCGATGATTCACATGCAAACTACTCAGCTCTTGGATATTGGTTTCTGCGCCAATTTGAATGAAATTCACATCACCACGAATGACTACGCCAGGCCAAATAGAGCTATCTGGTCCAATCTGTACTTGCCCGATTAAAGTGGCTGAGGCATGCACATACACACCTTGTGCAAGTTGAGGCGCATGGGATTGAAATGATTGAATATTCTGCACGGCACCCTTTCGCATGAGAAATGAATTTTTAAAGTATCACATAGTATAATCACGAAATGTCTGAAAACAACTCTGTCGGCCTTGTTGCCCCACAATCTGCGCATTTTGATACGCCACTCGCTTTAAAAAGCGGCGATGTATTGCCACAATTTCATTTGACCTATGAGACTTACGGCGAACTCAATGCTGATCGTTCGAACGCAGTGTTGGTATGTCATGCGCTTTCAGGCAATCATCACGTAGCGGGCAAATATAAAGAGACGGATAAATCCGCAGGCTGGTGGGATAACTTAGTGGGGCCAGGTAGACCGCTCGACACCAATAAATTTTTTGTGATAGGCGTTAACAATCTGGGTGGCTGTCACGGAAGCAGCGGGCCATCGAATACTAATCCAGCCACAGACCGCCCATATAGCGCAACATTCCCTGTGGTGACTGTAGAAGACTGGGTGAACTCCCAAGCGCGTTTGATGGATTACTTAGGCATAGAGCAACTTGCGGCCGTGATTGGTGGCAGCTTAGGCGGCATGCAAGCGTTGCAATGGAGCATTGCCTTTCCTGATCGTATTCGATATGCATTAGTCATTGCCTCCGCACCCAATCTAACCGCGCAGAATATGGCGTTTAACGAAGTCGCGCGCCAAGCCATTATTACTGACCCTGAGTTTCATGCGGGTGATTACTATAATCATGGCGTGGTGCCACGTCGCGGTTTGCGCATTGCACGCATGTTGGGCCATATTACTTATTTGTCTGACGATGTAATGGGGGCTAAATTTGGGCGGAAATTGCGCGATGGCAACATCAAATATAGTTTTGATGTGGAATTTGAAATGGAATCATACTTGCGCTATCAAGGCGATAAATTTGCCGGTGAGTTTGATGCCAACACCTATTTGCGCATGACACGTGCCCTGGATTATTTTGACCCAGCGTTACCACATGGTGGCAACTTATCTGCTGCGCTTGCCCATGTGAAAGCAAAGTTTTTGGTGGTTTCATTTACTAGCGATTGGCGTTTTTCACCCGCACGCTCCAAAGAAATTGTAAAAGCATTGCTCGACAACGAAATTTCGGTGCGTTACGCAGAAGTGACTGCCGCACATGGTCACGATGCGTTCCTAATGCCAGACCCACATTACCATGCCATTATGCGTAGTTATTTGGCAAAAATTAAAGTATGAGTCTTATGAATCATCCCACAACCACCATGAAAGACAACACTGCAATCCGACCAGACTTTGCCTTAATCAGCCAGTGGGTGAAGCCGCAGGCAAAAGTGCTGGACTTAGGCTGCGGCGATGGAGAACTGCTTACCCATTTACATCGCCAACATGATATTCGTGGCTATGGCGTTGAAAAGGACGACCAAAACTGGCTCACCGCCATGGAAAATGGTGTGGATGTATTACAAATGGATTTGGAAGTTGGCTTGTCTGGCTTTGAGGACCAATCGTTTGACACCGTGATTCTGTCGCAAACATTGCAAGCCATGCATAACACTGAAGGCATCGTCAAAGAAATGTTGCGTGTCGGACGCGAAGCCATTGTGACATTCCCAAATTTTGGCTATTGGCGCAACCGTACGCAAATTCTGCTGGGGCAAATGCCTGTGTCTAAAACCTTGCCTTATGAATGGTACAACACACCGAACGTTCACCTTTGTACCATTCATGACTTTGATGCGTTTTGTCAAAACCACGACATTGAGGTCATCGAACGCAAAGTGATTACCGAGGGCAATATGGTGAACTTCATGCCTAACTTACTAGGCAATTTGGCGATGTATCGTCTTCACAAAAAGTAAATTTAAGCCAAACCTAGTAGCCTGAGTTTTCTATACAGCGTATTACGGCTAATGCCCAGTTGACGCGCCACTGCCGAAACATTCCCTGCATGTTGTTGCATACCCATTTTAATGGCATCATCCGCTACTTTTTTTAGCTCTTGCTGTGGTGGCGTCATCTGCATAGGCATGTGATGAGATGCGAAATCTGATACATCTTGTTTGTTTTGAGGCAATTCTGCGTGGAGTTCTTCAATAAAATCCAGTGTAAAGTGCATGGGCGAAATGGTTCCGCCATCTGCTAGCGCTAGTGCTGTACGTATCACATTATGCAGTTGCCTGATGTTACCAGGCCAAGGGTGTTGCTCCAGTATCGCTTTCGCCTGTGGCGAAATGTCTGCATCACTCACTTGCTCAATCTGTAAAATAAGGGCTATCAACTGCTGTAAATCTTCACGCTCGCGCAATGCTGGTAAATTGACATTTAGCCCATTTAGTCGGTAATACAAGTCGCTTCTAAATTCACCCAAGGCTACTTTTTGCTTTAGCTTTTGGTTGGTCGCACTAATCAACGAAAAGTTAACGGGAATAGACTTGGTACTGCCTAAAGGCGTTACCACACGCTCTTGTAGCACTCTCAACAAACGCGCCTGCAAAGGCAAAGGCATGTCGCCAATTTCATCCAAAAACAATGTGCCTCCATCGGCCTGCTCTATCTTACCCGGGCTACCTTTACGCTTAGCGCCGGTAAATGCGCCTTCCTCATATCCAAACAGTTCAGCCTCAATCAACCCCTCAGGCAAAGAGGCACAATTCACCGCGATCCACGGCTTATTGTGGCGCAAACTTGCGTCATGGATCGCCCGTGCAAATAGTTCTTTGCCTGTACCAGTTTCACCTTGTATCAATATTGGGATGTCACGATTAATGACTCGCTTTACTTGCTGAATAGCCAGTGCCATGTTTGGATCACCACTATTGAGCATATCCAAACTTGCCGCACTACTACGTTTAATGGGATTAGAAGGGGTAAGAGCGGGCTTGATTGCACTATTCACCTCTACTTTGGCATATATCCGTGCGCCGGAATGCAATCGGATGGGGAAAGCCAAAGAGTGATTATTGGACACTTGATTAAACAGAGTGGAGGTCGTCATATCAAACAAACGCTCAAATCGCATATCAAGCAATGATAAATTGCGTGATTGTAAATTCAATCCAAACTGAAATTGCCCGCTACGGTTCATTGCCAATAATTGTCCATCCGATGAGAACATGGCAATGCCCTCCCAAAGCGTGCCGATAAACTCAGGCCTAGCGTGAAAATGAACGGTTATTTCAGCGTGATGACTAGCGCGAAACAAACGATTTTCAATCATTTGTGCTGCCATTTTCACTAAAGCGAGCGTGTGTTGTTGTGGCGCGCTCAAATCATTGGAGACATCCAAGGTTGCCAGTAAGTCACTTTGCGCGCCAAAAATGGGAACAGCCGAACAGCTTAAGGCGTGGTGGTGAGTCATGAAATGTTCGGCGCCTTGTACCGATATTGCAGATTGTTCAATCAGCGCGGTACCAATGGCATTTGTACCGCGATGCGCTTCACTCCAAGAAACGCCTGGCAGTAAGTCTGAACGCTGCGCTGAGTCATTGACGATAACATCACCCATGCTCCGCAATATCACCCCTTCACCATCCGTCAACACCACTTGACTTCTTGTGTGAGCAATTTGCTCACTTAATGTCATCATCTCTGGCTCAGCATGTGTGAGCAACAAATGATTTTTAGCTTTGCGTTGCTCTAACTCTTGCGCACTGATCATCATGAGCTCTTGCGGTGTTTCAACATCCAAGCCGTTACTTATACATCGACGCCATGAACGCTCAATCGCTTCAGCAATAGCACCTTCTTGAACTCTACCAAGTGTCAAAAACTCTTGCCTGGCTAAGGCAGCTGTTTGCGCTTCGGCGCTTGATAAATTTGTCATCTTCAAATCCATTCTGAAAGTGTAACCACACTGAACATACGCTCAATTTTGACACACTATTGAACACAATCACGATTGTATCAATCATGTTACAAAAAACTTAACACTCTATGTAACCATATGTTTTTATTATATTTTTCAAAATAAATCCTTCTGAAATTAGGCTTGGCATGCGGCTTGCCATATGAAGTGAGTGAGCATGCTTACACATTGCCAGCTCATTATAAATTACAACGCTTTAATTCATTAGATTGATACTTTGGAGGTATACATGCACCAAACGCTTAAGCGCGCGATAGGCGCCGCTATTTTCGGCATGATGAGCACATCATTAATGGCGAATCCTGAACTAGACATGCTCATGAAAGACGAAAACCAATGGGCGCAAGCACGTAAAGATTATGCCAATACTGGTTATAGCCGCTTATCTCAAATCAACAAATCAAACGTTGGCAAGTTGAAATATGCATGGTCATTTTCAACAGGTGTTAACCGTGGTCATGAAGGTGCGCCATTGGTCATCAATAACGTCATGTATATCCATACCGCATTCCCTAACAATGTATACGCATTAGATTTAAATGATAATCAAAAAATACTTTGGTCATATTTCCCAAAACAAAGCCCTGACGTACAAGCTGTTCTGTGCTGTGACAATGTCAACAAAGGCTTGGGTTATGGTGATGGCAAAATTTTCTTACAACAAAATAATGGTGTATTGGTAGCTTTAGACGCTAAAACAGGGGAAAAAATTTGGGATGTTGCAGTGAATGACCCAAAAACAGGTGCATCCAACACGAATGTACCTCATGTATTTAAGGATAAGGTTATTACTGGCTGCTCTGGCGGTGAGTTTGGGGTGCGTTGTCATATTTCAGCTTACAACATTAAAGATGGTTCACTGTTTTGGCGTGCATACAGCACGGGTCCTGATGCTGAGGTATTAATTGGTAAAGACTTTAACCAAGCCAATCCACACTACAGCGCTTTATCTGTTTACGCAGATGTGAACGGTGGCAACGTACAAGGTGGTTCATTTAGAAATATCCCACACGACAAGTTGCAGTTTCCAGAAAAAGAGTTGGGTGTTAGAACGTGGCTAAAACCGCAAGCACGTAAAGATGGATGGCAAAATGGCGGCGGCCCAACTTGGGGGTGGTACTCATACGATCCAAAATTAAACTTAATGTACTATGGTACTGGTAACCCAGGCACCTGGAACCCAGATGTTCGCCCTGGTGATAACAAATGGTCCATGACAATTTTTGCACGTGATTTAGATTCTGGAGAGGCAAAATGGGGCTACCAGATGACACCGCATGACGAGTGGGATTACGATGGGATGAATGAAATTATCTTGTGGGAAGCCAATGGTAAACAACTGGCCTCGCACTTTGATCGCAATGGATTTGGTTATACCTTTGACCGTACCAATGGCACATTATTGGTAGCCGAAAAAATGCATCCGTTTGTGAACTGGGCAACCAAAGTGGATTTAAAAACTGGCGTTCCTGTGAAAGATCCCAAGTACTCTACGCATCAGGACTACAACGCCAAAGGTATTTGCCCCTCTGCACTGGGAGTCAAGGATGAGCAGCCCGCTGCATTTTCACCAAAAAATAAAATGTTTTATGTGCCGCTAAACCACGTATGCATGACCTATGAACCCGTTGAATCGAAATACGTAGCTGGCCAACCATGGGTAGGCGCAACCTTGACCATGTTTGCAGGCCCGGATGGCGTGATGGGTGGTTTTATGGCTTGGGACGGTTTAAAAGGTAAGGCGAAGTGGTATAACAAAGAGAAGTTTTCAGCATGGGGCGGCGCATTAGTCACATCCACAGATTTGGTGTTTTACGGCACATTAGATCGTTGGGTAAAAGCGTTAGACGCGCAAACGGGTAAACAACTGTGGAAATTCCAAGTAGGCTCTGGCGTTGTCGGCAACTTCATCACTTACGGACACAAAGGTAAGCAATACGTAGGCGTACTTTCTGGTGTAGGTGGTTGGGCAGGTGTAGCGATGAATATGGGCTTAACCAACGAAACAGACGGCTTAGGCGCAGCAGGTGGTTATAAAGAGTTGGTGAAATACAATGCAGCACCTGGTGGTGGTGCAATGAACGTGTTCAGTCTTTAATCGAGGAGATTGAATATGCATCTGTTATTGAATCGACTCATTTTAGGTGCTTGCTTTGCGCTTGGATGTAACCTTGCCTATGCCGCTGTCAATCCGGCAGAGGCACTGGCTCAGAAAAGTGGTTGCTTAGCCTGCCATGGTATCAGCCAAAAAATCCTTGGCCCTTCATATAAAGACGTCGCCGCTAAATACAAAGGCGATAAAAGCGCTGAGTCTAAGCTCATTACAAAAGTGAAAGTTGGCGGTAGTGGTGCGTGGGGCAACATGCCCATGCCAGCGAATAGCCCGCAAGTAAAAGATGATGATATTAAGACAATCGTACAATGGATTTTATCTCTATAGATTTAACAATCATCAGTATTGATATAGTACGGTTTTAAACTTCTCTAGGATTGATCTCCGAGCTTGAGCCAAACTTTAAACAGTTTGGCTCTTTTTTTCTCATTTCGTTCTTGTTTGACATCATATGAATATGTGACCTTTGTAGTTAGCACAAAAAAAATAGTTATTCCTATTTCTCATTAGCAAGCTCGCTATATGGTAATGTTCTCCTTCAAAACCAAGAATACAAGAGTATATTGAGTGGGAAAATTTAAAGAATTACTATTTAACAGACGCATGCTGATATGCGTATTCACGGGCTTTAGCTCAGGCCTGCCTCTCTATATCTTAATTAGCCTTTTACCTGCATGGTTACGTTCAGAAGGTGTCGACCTGAAAGCCATTGGTTTATTTTCATTAATTAGCCTACCTTTTACCTGGAAATTTATATGGGCGCCATTATTTGATCGCTTCACACCGCCCTTGGGACGTAGACGTGGCTGGTTGTTGATCACCCAATTAGCGTTACTCTTCAGCATTCCAGCATTTGGTTATTTGCACGCCCAATTGGATATTTGGACGGTGGCTTATTTAGCGGCCGTAGTAGCTTTTTTTAGTGCCAGCCAAGACATTGTATTAGACGCTTATCGCCGTGAAATACTGCCAGACATTGAGCTAGGTTTAGGCAACGTTATTCATGTGAATGCCTACAAAATTGCAGGCTTGGTCCCAGGTTCGATTTCATTGATATTGGCTGACCATCTCCCTTGGCATAGCGTATTTGTCATCACTGCATTATTCATGTTGCCCGGACTAATCATGACGATAGTGGTAAAAGAACCGCCACTGAAATATGGCACGCCCAAAACCTTGAGACAAGCGGTTGTGGAGCCGTTCCATGAATTTATCGCACGTAATGGTGTGCGTGCTGCACTCACAATTCTTGCGTTTATTTTTCTCTATAAATTGGGCGATAGCATGGCCACAGCATTGGCAACCCCATTTTATTTAGACATGGGCTTTAGTAAAACTGAAATTGGTTTAGTGGCCAAAAATGCCGGGCTATGGTCGAGTGTGGCGGGTGGTATTTTGGGTGGCATTTGGATGGTACAGTTGGGCATCAATCGTGCACTCTGGTTATTTGGCATCGTGCAAATGGTCGCCATTTTGGGCTTTACTTGGTTGGCAGTGGTCGGGCACGATGTGGTGGTGCTGGCTTTGGTGATTGGCTTTGAAGCATTTGGCGTAGGCTTAGGCACAGCGGCTTTTGTCGCATATATTGCACTCACCACCAATCCGTTATACACCGCCACCCAGTTTGCATTGTTTACCAGTTTGGCAGCAGTCCCTAGAACCGTCGCCAACGCAGGGACGGGCTTTATGGTGGAACACTTAGGCTGGTTTAATTTTTATATTGCCTGTTTTTTACTAGCCATCCCCGGCATGCTACTGCTGTACAAAATTGCGCCTTGGAATAGCATCAAAGAAAACGAAGCACCGCTGTAAGGCCTGCCTACTTTTTTCGACTAATGTTGACTTTAGTTAGGAGAAACTGCATGCGCCATATTCCACTTTTCACCTTTGCACTTGCATCCTTGTTGAACCTCAGCCACGTCTATGCTGCTGAATGCAGTGCGCAAAGCGGTCCTCACATTGTGCCTTTGCTAGAGCTTTACACTTCAGAAGGATGTAGCAGTTGCCCACCCGCAGATAAATGGTTAAGCGCATTAGACGTCGCATCCACCAAAGTGACGCCGTTGGCATTTCATGTGGATTATTGGAACTACATCGGTTGGCAGGATCAATTTTCCAAACCAGAATACAGCACACGTCAACGTAAACTGGCTGCTTTTAACGCTGCGGGATTTGTCTATACACCGCAGTTTGTGCTAAATGGCAAAGATTTCAAAGGGTGGGATCAGCGCAGACTGCAGCAAGCCACTGATCAATCCAAACTTCAACAAGCACGTGCGCAATTACAACTTGATGCCAAGACGTTAAGCAATGGCGATATTACATTGACGGCAAATGCCAGCACGCAGGAAACAAGTATTGCAAATCGTTCCGATATTTTCGTGGCACTCTATCAAAATCAATTAGTGAGCCATATTAAGGCGGGTGAAAATAATGGTCGTGAACTCCATCATGACTATGTAGTGCGTGATTTATTTGGCGCTTATCAAATGAACAGACAACAGCAATTTGTAAAGCAATTTAACTTAAAGAATATATGGAACAACCGCAATGGCGGTGCAGTGATATTCGTACAAGACAGCCTAACAGGCGAGATTTTACAGAGTCTCGCTTTAAAGTTTTGCCACTGAGGGTGAACCTATTCAATATTTAAGATAAACAAACAAGGGAGTGCTTATATTGATTGTTAAGCAGCCATACTGTTAAATCGGCGCTTGCGCCAAATCAATCGACTGATTGTGCATAGCATTTTCAAGATTCGTCACGCTTAATTCCAAATCTTTCAGCCAAGCGGTTTGCGAGCCACTGACCTCAGGAATGCCCTCTGCCACCATTCGCATATCATAACCTTGATACACCATTAAGTTTAAAGCGATATTATCGGACTCTGCTAATTGAGTTGGTTTGGCTTTTTTAATAGCGACTTCTGAGCCCACAAAACTGGTGAGCGACGATGCTGCGCTGGTAATGGCAGTGGTAGCAGTTGATGCCTGTGCAGCAGTGGAGGACGCACTTATAATCGCCAGAGCAGGGAAAACAATACTGGCAATGGCGGTAATCATCAGTTTTGTTGCAATATTCTGATGATGATGCTGGCCAATCACATGGCCCATCTCACGACTTAACACATAGCTTAACGCCTCGTCACTTAATGCTAACTCCTGAATACCACGAAATACGACAATACGACCGTTGGCTGTGGAAGTGGTTGCTGCAGCGGCTTTTTCTACCACGTCAAACTTAAAATGCGGGATTCTCTTTTGTAATTCAGGATAAACCGAATAGGCTGCAATCGCCAACTTCTCTCCTAATGCCTGCACATGCGCGTTAAATTGTTGACGCTCCACGCATTCGCCTTCAATACAAGGGGCTACGTTGGGCTTGGTGGCAAGGCTCATGCGCATATCCATGTCGGAATACACTGCACTGACATTACGCGTCAAGGCATTGCCTTCTGCATTTGCAATACCTAACGCAAAAGGGGACAAAGTAAGCATGATGAGAATTGCTAATGATTTCAATAACACCTCTAACATCGCATTCCCCTTTCAGTGGGTTATCTCAGCCAGTCAATAGGTTAAGTTAAATTCGATAATCAATGACCAATGGTGCGTGATCGCTAAACCGCTCAGTTTTGTAAATAGCAGCCTGCGTTGCTTTTTCTGCAAAGTCTGGCGTTGCAATTTGGTAATCAATACGCCAACCCACATTCTTTGCCCAAGCCTGACCGCGATTACTCCACCAGGTATAGCATTCCTCTGTGGTTTCTGGATGCAAACGTCGATACACATCCACCCAGCCAACACGACTAAATAAGTCAGTCATCCATGCACGCTCTTCTGGCAAAAACCCAGAATTTTTCTTGTTGCCTTTGTAATTCCTTAAATCAATTTCTTGGTGCGCAATATTCCAATCGCCGCAAATCACTACTTCATAACCACACTTGATCAGCTGTTCTAGATGAAGCATGAAGCGTGCCATTACGCTAAACTTGAATTGTTGCCGTTCTTCGCCACTAGAGCCACTTGGCAGGTACAAAGAAATGACACATAAGTGACCAAAACGGCACTCTAAATATCGGCCTTCAGCATCTATATCAGCAATCCCCAAACCCTCAATTACTGCATCAGGTTTTTGCTTGCTGTAGATACCTACGCCGCTGTAGCCCTTTTTATCTGCGTAGTGAAAATACCCGTGATAACCCTCAGGTGCGAGCATCTCAGCTGTCATGTCAGTGGCTTGTGCTTTGATCTCTTGCATGCAAAGAATATCTGGCTGCATTTGCTGCAACCATGGATAAAACCCTTTATTTGCCGCGGAGCGTATTCCATTTAAATTCAACGTTATAATGCGCATTATTTACTTTCTTTTTGATTCCAATGAATGATTTTAGCCAAGAGTTTATCGCGTTTTCTGTTAAAAAACAGGTGTTGAGATTTGGTGAGTTTAAAACCAAAGCGGGGCGTCTAAGCCCTTATTTTTTTAACGCGGGATTATTTAACGATGGCGAAAGTTTATTAAAACTTGGCGAATTTTACGCCAAAAGCATCCAAGCTTCTGGCATTCAATTCGACATGTTGTTTGGGCCAGCCTATAAAGGTATTCCGTTGGTCGCCGCCATCAGTATCGCTTTTGCACGTGATGGCAAAAACTATCCGTATGCCTACAACCGTAAAGAGGCGAAAGACCATGGCGAAGGTGGCACCTTAGTGGGCTCTCCAATTCAAGGCAACGTACTGATTATTGATGATGTGATTTCAGCGGGCACTTCAATTCGCGAGTCGGTATCGCTTATTGAATCACAACACGCAACACCCTGTGGCGTGAGTATTGCATTAGACCGCCAAGAAAAAGGCCTGACTGAGTTATCTGCTGTACAAGAAGTTGAAAAAAACAACAACATTCCTGTTTCTAGCATTGCCAAGCTCTCGGACTTACTCAAATACATTGAAAATAGCCATGATTTGGCACAGTATTTGCTTAAAGTCGATCACTATCGACAACAATACTGTGTCTAAATACTTTGGCGACCATGAAAATAATCAAAGCTGTTGTATGTTGTATCGCACTTTTAAGTAGCACCACCTACAGCCATGCAGATGGCAAACCTATTGTAAAATGGGTGGATAAAGATGGCATTACGCACTATGGCGACAAAGCGCCAATGCCCACCGACACCAATCGCTCCAGCGTGCTCAACAAAGATGGCATGACCATCAAAAAAATCCAACCACCTCAAATAAATCAGCAAGCAGAAGCGCTAGCGTCTCAGCAATCAAGGCAAGATGCTGCCTTACTTGCGTCTTATAGCAATGCTGATGAAATAGATATTGCACGTGATCGCAACACCAAAATTGATGAATTTTCGTTAGCCAATCTGCAACAAACGCGCAGCAATCTGCAAGAAACCCAACAAAAAAACCAAAGCAAAATAGATACTTTGACCAAAAAAAAGCAGGCCATAACCAAATTGCTGATCGACGAAAAACAGAAAAATCTAAATCTGATCAATGAGACCGACCGTCAAATTTTGGCAAAAAAACAAGACATAGAGAAATTACGTCAGCGTTACGACGACGACAAAAAACGCTATTTAGAACTTAAAGCGCAAGGCCATACACCTAACAGCATCAAAAACGCCAACGAACCGCCTAAGCAAAATTAATGCCCCTAGAAGCCCATCTAATCGTTTAGGTTAATTTCTTCTTCAATATCTCATTGACTTGTGCAGGGTTTGCCTTACCTTTAGATGCTTTCATGGCTTGACCCACCAATGCATTAAAAGCTTTTTCTTTTCCTGCTTTAAATTCCTCCACCATGGCTGGATTTGCTGCCAAAACGCCATCGATGATTGCTTCTATCGCACCACTATCAGACTCTTGCTTGAGACCTTTGGTTGCAATGATCTCGTCTACCTCACCTTCACCCAACCACAAAGCTTCAAATACCTGCTTAGCCGCGTTGTTGGAAATCGTATTGTCTTGAATACGTTTGAGCAGTTGCGCTAATTGCAGTGCTGATACAGGCGAATCTGCAGTCGCTTTTTCTTCAGCATTCAATTTTGCAGACAATGCGCCCATCATCCAGTTCGCAGCAGGCTTGGCTTCTGCCCCTGCCTGCACCACAGACACAAAATAATCCGCCATCGTGCGACTGGCTGTGAGTGCAGCCGCATCATAGGTACTCAACCCATAATCCGCTTCAAATCTTGCCTTCATGGCCTCTGGCAACTCTGGCATTGTTGCTTTGACGCGGGCTTTATCTTCCTCTGTCACAATTAACGGTAATAAATCGGGATCAGGGAAGTAGCGGTAATCGTTTGCTTCTTCTTTAGAGCGCATGGCACGTGTTTCACCAGTGTCTGGGTTAAACAAAACGGTCGCCTGTTGAATCTTGCCACCATCTTCAAGCGTGTCAATTTGCCATTGGGTTTCATATTCAATGGCTTGCTGCATAAATTTGAAAGAGTTGAGGTTTTTTATTTCGCGGCGGGTGCCAAGTTTTTCAGTGCCTTTTGGACGCACAGAGACGTTCACATCGCAACGAAAGCTACCTTCTTGCATATTGCCATCGCAAATGCCTATCCACTGCACTAACTCGTGCAATTTTTTGGCATAGGCCACTGCTTCCGCAGCGCTTCGCATATCTGGCTCGGTCACGATTTCTAATAACGGGGTTCCAGCACGGTTTAAATCAATTCCAGACATGCCTTCGACTGCGCCATGCACTGACTTACCTGCATCTTCTTCCAAATGAGCACGAGTGATATGGATGGTTTTTTCATAAGCCTCAGTGTTTTTACCTGGTGGGACTTGTATCGTCAGCTTGCCTTTACCTACTACTGGCAGCTCATACTGGCTGATTTGATAACCTTTGGGTAAATCGGGATAAAAGTAATTTTTTCGGGCAAATACACTGCGCGGCGCAATGTCTGCATCAATGGCTAAACCAAATTGAATGGCACATTCCACCGCTTGTTTGTTTAACACAGGTAACACACCTGGCAAGGCAATACTCACCTCACACGCTTGCGTGTTTGGCTCAGCACCATAGGTGGTGGACGCGCCACTAAAAATCTTTGTTTTTGTTTTTAATTGAGTGTGCGTTTCTAACCCAATCACAACTTCCCATTCCATGCGTTTACTCCAACCCAACTGGCATGTGCGTATGCCAATCTGAAACTTGTTGATAGGCGTGCGCTACATCTAACATGCGCGCTTCGTCAAAGTAGTTACCAATGAGCTGCAATCCAACTGGCAAGGGCTTACCCAAGTGACTTGGTGCAAATCCAGCGGGAATGCTCATGCCAGGCAATCCTGCCAAATTAGTGGCAATGGTATAGACGTCTTGAAGATACATCGCGACAGGGTCATCTGCTTTTTCACCTGCTTTAAACGCAGTGGATGGTGCAGTGGGCCCCATGATGATGTCACATTGCTTAAAGGCCTCTGTAAAATCCTGGACAATCAATCGGCGTATTTGTTGCGCTTTGAGATAGTAGGCATCGTAGTAACCAGCGCTCAGCACATAGGTACCAATCAAGATGCGACGTTTCACTTCTGCCCCAAATCCTTCAGCACGACTCTTCATGTACATGTCCATCAAGTCGTCGTACTCAGCTGCACGATGCCCATATCGAACACCATCATATCGAGAGAGGTTTGAACTAGCTTCTGCCGGCGCCAACACGTAGTAAACTGGGATCGATAAATGACTATTGGGGAGCGAAATTTCCACAGTCTCTGCACCCAATTTTCGATATTCGGCAATGGCTTCTTGTACAACTTTAGCGACACTCGCTTCCAAGCCTTCGGCAAAATATTCTTTAGGCAAGCCAATCCGCAATCCTTTTAAAGGTTGGTCACCAGTTACACCGCTTAAACCACGTGTGTAATCCTCTTTCGGACGGTTTAAACTGGTCGAATCACGCGCGTCAAAGCCTGCCATCACGTTCATCATTAATGCACAATCTTCAGCACTTTTTGCCATCGGACCCGCTTGGTCTAGGCTAGAGGCAAACGCAATCATGCCGTAGCGCGATACCAATCCATAGGTGGGCTTAAGACCAGTAAAGCCACACAAACTAGCGGGCTGACGAATCGAGCCCCCAGTATCAGTGCCTGTCGCTGCCGCACATAAACGCGCAGCGACTGCCGCTGCAGATCCGCCTGAACTGCCCCCTGGCACACGATCAAAATCCCAAGGATTTTTGACGCCGCCAAAATAACTGGTTTCATTGGAGGAGCCCATGGCAAATTCGTCCATATTGGTTTTACCCAAGTTCACCGCACCTACAGCATCAAATTGACTAATCACATGCGCATCATACGGTGCAACAAAGTTTGCTAACATTTTAGAACCACATGTAGTTTTCCAACCTTTGGCACAAAAAATATCTTTTTGTGCAAAGGGAATACCAGTGAGTGGCTCGGCATTCCCAGCAGCGATTTTTGCATCGGCGGCTTGTGCCTGTGCCAAGGTTTTTTGCTCATCCAACGCAATATAGGCGTTGATGCTGGGATTATATTGTTGTATGCGAGCAAGAAAAGTATTAGTCATTTCCACGCTGGAAATTTGCTTGCTTGCCAACATTTGGCTAAGGGTGTTTAGGCTGCTATTAATCATGGTTTGTTCAACAGGTTATTCAATGACTTTGGGCACTAAATACAGGCCGTGTTGAGTCATCGGGGCAATCGCTTGAAATATTTCGCGTTGATTGGTTTGCGTTACGACATCCTCTCGCAGACGTTGCGCAAGGTCTTGTGAGTGAGACATTGGGACAATGCCCTCTGTATCCACCGCTTGCATTTGCTCAATTAAACCCAGAATTCCTGAGAGCTTAGTCAGTGTAGAAACCGCTTCTTGTTCATTAATTTCAATGCGGGCTAAATGTGCAATTCGCTTGATGTCTTCTGTGTTGAGTGCCATACGGTTTTTTCTATCGTTTGTTTGTAACAATCTGCAATAACATCTTAAATTTAGATGTGATTTAAGCTATTATACCTTGATTTCAATTCACACCTTATACGTACAAAACGATTAAATGTGAATCATCATTCGTCAATATCGGGATAAAACATGTTCGGTTCAATAAACAGTTACTTTTCTAATGATTTAGCCATTGACCTAGGTACCGCCAATACGCTGATTTACGCTCGCGGCAAAGGCATTGTGCTAGACGAACCTTCAGTGGTGGCGATTCGTTTAGAAGGTGGGCCAAACGGTAAGAAAGTATTACTCGCAGTTGGTTCAGACGCCAAAGGCATGCTCGGACGTGCGCCGGCCAACATACAAGCGATTCGCCCCATGAAAGATGGCGTGATTGCAGACTTCACCATCACTGAGCAAATGCTCAAATATTTTATTCGCAAAGTGCACGAATCTCGTTGGTTTTCTCCTAGCCCTCGCATCATCATTTGCGTACCTGTTGGCTCTACGCAAGTTGAACGCCGTGCGATTAAAGAATCAGCAGAACGCGCAGGCGCGAAACAGGTGTTTTTAATTGAAGAACCGATGGCAGCTGCGATTGGTGCAGACATGCCAGTGGCTGAAGCGACAGGCAGCATGGTGGTAGACATTGGCGGTGGTACGACAGAAGTAGGCGTGATTTCGTTGGGGGGTATCGTCTACGCAAAGTCTGAACGCGTGGGTGGCGATAAGTTTGACCAAGCCATTATTGACTACATCCGCCGTAACTACGGCATGCAAATCTCAGAGCCAACCGCTGAAGCCATTAAGAAAAAAATTGGCTCCGCTTTCCCTGGTTCTGAAGTATTAGAAATGGAAGTGACTGGCCGTAACTTAGCTGAAGGCTTGCCACGTAAATTTACGATTTCAAGCAATGAGATTTTAGAGGCGCTTACAGAGCCCCTAAACTCCATCGTAGGCGCTGTTAAAGGGGCATTAGAGCAAACCCCGCCAGAATTAGGTGCTGATATTGCAGAAAAAGGCATGGTGCTCACCGGTGGTGGTGCATTACTTCGAGATTTAGATAGGCTTTTAATGGAAGAAACGGGCTTGCCAGTGATTGTAGCAGAAGATCCTCTTACCTGTGTCGCCCGTGGCTGTGGCCGAGCCTTAGAAGAAATGGACAAACTAGGCAACGTATTTGCAAACGAGTAATCTGGAAAACACCGTTGATTCAACCATCTAAATTACACTTATGCTTGCATGCTTAAAGGCGTTCACCAAAAACTAGAGCCGCAAGAATCCCCAGCTTTTTTTGTGCGTGGACCCAGCCCTTTTTCACGAATGGTATTTTTTTGTGCTTTGTCGATTGTCTTAATGGCAATCGACTCACGCCTCAATTATTTGACGCAGTTTCGCCAAACGTTCATCGCCACATTACATCCTCTGGAAATGATTGCAAACGCACCTAGCGAATGGGGTTTGAATATTAGGCATTACTTCACTGCCCATGGTCGTTTGCTAGCAGAAAACCAAGCGCTTAAACTTGAAGCGGTCGAACACAAAGTCATGTTGCAACGCCTACAAACCATTGAGTTAGAAAACAGTCATCTGCGCACCCTGCTTAAGGGCAACGCCCCGATTATTCCTAAAGCGATTTTAGGTGAAATTTTGCATATGGGCCGCGATCCATTTAGCAATGTGATTGTGATTAATCGCGGCTCGCAGCACGATGTAAAAGCAGGGCAGGCGGTAGTGGATGCCGAAGGAGTTGTTGGGCAAGTCACACGTGTGTTCCCATTTAGTGCAGAAGTCACGTTAATCACGGATGATAATTTGTCTATCCCTATTCAAGTGGAGCGCAATCAATTGCGTGCGATTGCTTTTGGCGAGGGGAAAAGTAATACCATCGACTTACCTTTCTTACCCACCAGTGTCGACATTCAAGTGGGCGACCGTTTAGTGACGTCTGGTATTGACGGCGTATATCCAGCTGGTTTAGCCGTAGCCAAAGTAACGCAAGTGCGCCAAAGTCCAGATTCGCCCTTTGCTAAAATTGTCAGCACGCCGATCGCCGGTGTGAATAATCATTTGCAATTACTCATTTTGAGCTTACCTGAGGCAGAAGAAAACACAGTTGTGGCTGAACAAAAAAAATCTATCGCACCTCCTGTCACGGCAAGCAATAACGCCATACAACCGAATCAAGCCACACCAAATGCGCCCCGTTAACATCACCACAGTTTTGTTAACCCTGATCGTCGCGTTGACTTTTCAGTTATATCCTTGGTCAGGACAAGGGGTGATTTTGCGGCCTGATTTCTTGTTTGTGGTGACTTTATATTGGGTGATACGTGCACCACATTTGATCAATGT
>NCGC01000102.1 GCA_002281475.1 Methylophilales bacterium 28-44-11 | reverse complement strand
CGAAACGATGCGCAACAAGCCCCGCAAGATAAACAGTGTTGCGACATTCATCATCCAATACTAACTGAGCTAATGGCGCCCCCGACACGAATCGAACGTGTGACCCTCCCCTTAGGAGGGGGATGCTCTATCCACTGAGCTACGGGGGCGAAAGATGTTATTTTCTCATAGATTGTGCAATTTCCAATTAGACAAAACTAATGGTTCACATCACAATCAAATTTTTGTAAGTTATTTACTTAAAATAAGGCAAAGTGCATGTTAGTGAAGATTTTCTTTTATGGCTTGATATTGTTTTTGGCTTTTTGGGGCTATCGCTATTTCAGCGCGCCTAATCACCAACTAAGTGTAGGGCAACCTGCCCCTTATTTTGAGCTGGAAGACACCAAAGGCAATCGTGTCAACCTCAATCAATTTAAGCAACAATGGTTAGTATTATATTTTTACCCCAAAGACGACACCCCCGGCTGCACCAAAGAAGCCTGCCATTTTAGAGACGACATGCATCATCTTGAAAAACTAGGCGCAAAAGTAGCGGGTGTCAGTGTGGACAGCAAACAATCGCATACGGATTTTGCCAGTAAATATGCGCTACCGTTTCCATTATTGGCTGATACGCAAGGAACCGTTGCCGATGCTTATGGCGCGCTGACTAAAATCGGGCCTGTCAAAATGGCTAAACGCTATACCTTTTTAATCGGGCCAGATAGCAATATCGCTAAGACATATTTTAATGTGGAGGCATCTACACATTCTCAACAAATCATTGATGACTTAACGCAGCTAAAAGCGCAAAACTAGATTTAAGGTTTTATATTCATTTCGTAATGCTGACACCCCAATCCGCCAGAATTTACCATTTCTAATAGATCTTCTTTATCAATCCATATGTGTTGATGGATTTTCAATCATTTCATTGTGGATTTCGCGATTTGATATTAGCTCTACTGGGCTATTGAGCTAAATTTTTCACACGCCTACTATGTGCGGTAGGTCACATAACTTTCAAACTCAAACGCTTTTTGTAACTTGACGAAAGTTATCTTAATTCAATATAAATTATTAAAAGCGGCGAGTGTTCAATGTCTCATAACACTATAAAGTCAGCACAAAACAAAACAAGGGAGGTTACTCTCTTGTCGCGTTTTATTATTTTTTTTATATCATTTTTTTGCTTTGTGATTGGGTTGTTTTCTCCGACAAGTCATGCAAACACTGAGACAACAAGCTTTTATCAAAACTTTGATAAGTTATCGTTCAAGAATCAAAAAAATCAACCATTTAGTGTTTCCCAACTCGATCATAAAGTGGTGCTATTTAATTTTATATATACGCAGTGCGCATCGGTTTGTTCCATACAAACCAAGACCTTAGCTGAAATATACAACTCTCTACCCTCCTCTGTTAAATCTAAAGTTTCCTTTGTATCGGTGTCATTGGATCCGCTAAACGACACGCCTTCAAAGCTCAAAATGTATGCCAAAAAAAATCATGCTGATATCAATAATTGGTCATTTATCACAGGCAAACCTAATGATGTGGTCACCCTATCTGATCGTTTAAAACTTTATGGCGTTGACCAAAAAAAGCGTGATTTGGCGGTACGTCCTAACGACCACACCACTCATATTTGGTTAATTGACGCAAAGGGACAAGTGATGATGCGCTACATGGGCGACCCCATGGATAAAACGCGGATCGCCAGAGAAATAGCGCAATTAACGGAATATTAACTATCCCTTGTTTGGGGGATGGTGAAAGACATAACTTGATTACAAAATAGAATATCGTAGAGTGAAAGTTTAAATATGCAAGCCATCGTCCATCAGCGTCATTTGAATCAGCTAAATATCCATACACTGACGAAAAAAATGGTTTGCATCATTAGCCAACGTAAAATTGTGGCAAGTGTGCTCATTTGTTCATTGCTGACATTCGATTTACGGATGGTTCAAAACATACAAGCCGCCGATGTCGATCCCGCACGTTGGGTGACTGTGCCAACCGTTGCTGATCCTATGATGCAGGGCTTGACTATTCCTGCAAATGCACCAACAAAAGGAATGTGGTCTAGTGTTAAATCTTGGCCACATAATGCAATCCATGCAACGATATTGCCTGATGGAAAAGTGTTGAGTTATGGATCAACCCTTTCAGGTGATGGTCAAAATGGTCGTTATTTTGATGTATGGAATCCTACTTTAGGCTTTGGGAATAATAGCCACATCACCACTTACCGCGCTCAACAACAAGATAGTTTTTGTTCAACTTCCACCTATTTAACGAATGGCGACCTCCTGATATCGGGTGGCAATGGCTTTAAAACCTCTACTATCTATACCCCAAGTACAAACGCTGTACAAACATCGTCAAACAATCTCGCACTTGATCGCTGGTATTCGAGCATGATTACTTTGCCTGATGGCCGCCCAATCATACTTGGGGGCATGGTACCTTACTCAGAGGACATGAGAGACAATCCCGATTTAGCCGTGGCACAAGGCTTGGCATCGATGACACCAGAAGTACTTGAAACCAATGGTTGGCGTTCTCTCTTTGGGGCTTACAGTCGAGAAGCGTTTGGTCCCGACTATTTGCGTACCTCTTATCCACGGGCATTTGTTGCGCCAAATGGACAAATCTTTGGTATCTCTGCTGAAAAGATGTGGTACTTAAATCCCAATGGAAACGGAAGTATAACTGTTGCAGGTAATTTTAAAGGGCCTTACAGTGCCAGTTCTCCAGTGAATGTGGGTTCAACCAACAATGCCGTCATGTATGCGCCAGGGAAAATTCTGGTAGCAGGTGGTAACGGTGGATTCAACACAGAGTCTTTACCAGGCAGCGACATGGCAACAGTTGTTGATATTAATGGTGTAAACCCTGTGTTAACTGAACAAAGTCGCATGTCATCTCCACGTCGAATGTCATCTGCAATAGTGTTGGCGAATGGTCAAGTTGTGGTGACTGGCGGTTCAAAATATAGCAATGAAACAGGCACATTTGGTGTTTTCGCAGCAGAAATTTGGAATCCCGATACTGGAAACTGGACACTCGGTGCCAATGCAGCTATTTATCGGGGCTATCACTCTAATTCTGTATTGATGCCTAATGGTGCCATTTTATCTTTTGGTGGTGGTGCACCTGGCCCAGTAACAAATTTAAATGCAGAAATTTATTATCCACCTTATTTATTCAAAACCAATGCAAGTAGTGCAGTATTAGCAAACCGCCCTGTTATTCAAGCCATCAGCGGGCTCTCATACAGTCATGAGGCGCCAATGCAAATGGACATGTCGAATTCAAATGCCATATCAAGTCTTGTATTAATTGGCTTGAGCAGCGGAACACATGCTTTCAACAGTGGGCAGCGCCGCATCCCCTTGGCATTTACGCAACAGGAGAATCGACTCACAACAACTACACCAAATGCCAATTTAACACCACCAGGCTATTACCAAGTAGTTGCACTTGATGCAAACGGAGTGCCCTCTTTAGGTACTATAGTGGCCATTGGCCAAAATGTGGCACCCCCTGCTGTGCCAACTACTCCCTACACCCCACCAGAGATTGGCGGCACCATTGATGCACCAATTATTAACTCAGGTAATACTGCTAGCTACTCCGTAGCTGCTTCAACAGGCACAACTTACAGTTGGAATTTTGGGGACGGTAGTCCAGATACACCATTTATTGCTGATCCTTCAATCAGTCATACATACACACAACCTGGCGTATATGTTGTCACACTTAGCGCGCGCGACACGGCAGGTACTGTTTCCATACGTACATTCTTACAGGCAGTGGCTACAAGCAAAACGGCCAAAAGCCCCACAAACTCAACCTCCATTACTTTAGAAACCAGACAAGGCAATCCATCGCGCGTATGGACAGTGGATCCTGATAATGACTCAGTAAGTGTATTAGATAGTGCAACCAACCAGATTATTGCTTTTATTCCAGTAGGCATCTCACCGCGAAGTATTGCTGTTGCGCCGGATGGAAGAATTTGGGTCACCAATAAAAAAAGTGCCACTATTTCTATTATTAGCCCAACGACTTTAGCCGTTGTACAAACCATCAATTTACCGCGCGCATCGCAACCGCATGGCCTTTCGTTTGATCCAAACGGCACAAGTGCATTTGTAGCATTAGAAGCATTAGGAAAGTTGATTAAACTGAATGCTACTTCGGGTGTGCAACAAAGTATTGCAGAAGTTGCACCCAATGTGCGTCACATTGCAATCAATCATGATGCATCTCAAGTATTAGTCTCAAGATTTATTACCCCACCCGCGTTTGGTGAAGGCACCGCTCTAGTTGATACCACAAACGCTGGGGGCGAAGTGTTTGTTGTAAACCCACTCACAATGGCAGTCACCAATACGATTCAATTAAGGCATAGCGACAAACCCGATACCCCAACTCAAGGTGGCGGTTTACCCAATTACCTCGCTTCACCCGTGATCTCACCAGATGGAACCACTGCGTGGGTACCTTCAAAACAAGACAATATCAAACGTGGATTGATGCGTAATGGGCTTCAACTAGATTTTCAAAATACAGTACGTGCGATAAGTTCACGTATTAATATGAATACACTGGCTGAGGATTACGCTAGACGTATAGATCATGATAATTCGAGTCTTGGTTCGGCAGCGGTTTACCATCCAAGTGGTGTGTATATGTTTGTTGCACTTGAAACAAGTCGACAAGTGGCTGTAGTGGATGCTATTGGTGGACGAGAACTGTTCCGTATTGAAGTTGGACGGGCCCCTCAAGGCTTAGCTATGTCACAAGATGGCAGAACTTTGTATGTTCAGGAGTTCATGGACCGAAGTGTCAGCATCTACGATTTATCTTCACTGCTTGATCTTGGTAAACTCAGCACTAGGCTTGCCGCCCTGGTTTACACCTCTGATACTGAAAAATTACCGGCCAATGTGGTATTAGGAAAACAGCTTTTTTATGATGCAAAAGATACACGTTTATCACGCGATAGCTACATGAGTTGCGCGAGTTGTCATAATGATGGTGGGCAAGATGGTCGCGTATGGGATTTGACTGGATTTGGTGAAGGCTTACGCAATACAATCGCTCTAAAAGGTCGGGCAGGCATGGGGCATGGTTTCTTGCACTGGAGCGCGAACTTTGATGAAGTACAGGATTTCGAAAGACAAATTCGTGAGTTAGCCGGTGGCAGTGGCTTAATGACCGATGTGCAATATAGCACTGGCACACGTAACCAGCCATTAGGTGACATTAAGGCAGGTATCAGTGCTAACTTAGACGAATTAGCTGCCTATGTAAGCTCATTGAGTAGCTTTGATCAAACCCCATACCGTGATACCAATGGAGGGCTCACTACTGAGGCTACCGCAGGCAAAGCCTTATTCCTAAGCAAAAATTGTGCGACTTGCCATGCGGGTAATGCGTTCACAATTAGCGGAAATGCAAGTGCTTTGCGTGACATTGGCACCATTAAAACCACCAGTGGCAAACGCATCAATAACACGTTATCCGGGATTGATGTACCTACTTTACGTGATGCCTGGGCAACAGCACCCTATTTACATGATGGAAGCGCTGCAAACCTCGGTAGTGCCATTCAAGCCCATAACGGTATCAATTTAACAGCGGACGACCTCAATAATGTGATTGCCTATGTCATGCAAATTGGGCAAGAAGAAGCTAATCCTAACCCAAGTTCATCAGGTTCAGGCACTGGTTTAAATGGTGCTTACTTCAACAATGTCGACCTAGCAGGCACGGCTGCCTTGCAACGTGTTGAGGATGTCAACTTCGATTGGGGTAATAGCGCTCCTGGT
>NCGC01000101.1 GCA_002281475.1 Methylophilales bacterium 28-44-11 | reverse complement strand
AATGGCAAAGTCAGTCGTTTATTTTTTAACACAATCGGTGGCGTGATACAGCCTGGCAAAGAGGTGATGGAAGTTGTACCAACCGATGACAGTTTGATTTTGGAAACCAAAGTACAAATTAAAGACATTGCGTTTATTCGACCTGAACAAGCCGCGATAATTAAGTTAACCGCATACGATTACACCATCTATGGCACTTTGGATGGGGTCGTACAGAGTATTGCTGCTGACTCAACGGTGGATGACAAAGGCAATGCCTATTACATCGTCAAAGTCCGCACTTTAAAATCTGCAATTGGTAAAGGGTTGCCGATTATTCCTGGAATGATGGCACAAGTAGATATACTTACAGGCAAAAAAACTGTGCTCTCATACTTATTAAAACCGGTGCTAAAAGCTAAATCTTATGCGTTCAGCGAGCGATAACAAGAATAAAACAACATGATGCAAGATATTTTCGTCACAACCTTAGCGCAACCATTACAAAGTTGGCAACAAGCCTTTGCAGACTGCCAATGGATGAAAGAAGTGCCTGTCACGCAAACTTCGCAAGCTGATCAAGTGGTGTTTTGGCTGCATATGAATGAAGACCGACAACATTGGATGCAAGGCGCGATTCAACGCATCCGTAATCATTATATTGAAGCAAAAATTGTGGTACTAGCGAATGCGCCTGACCAAGCTGAGGCGCTCTATGCACTTAGTTTAGGTGCAGTGGGGTATAGCCATGCATATGCCACTGCGGATGCCTTAAAAGAAATTAAGACCGTCATAGAACATGGTGGACTTTGGCTAGGTAATAGCTTGTTGCAAAAGCTGATTGAGGTTTCAACAAAACTAACCTCTAGTCATGCTGACCATGTAGAGGGGTTACTCAAGCAACTCACGCAGCGCGAAAGAGAAGTCGCTGTTGAAGCGGCAAAAGGCTTAAGTAATAAAGAAATAGCGCGCATTTTAGCCATTACAGAACGTACAGTAAAAGCCCATTTGGCTTCCATTTTTGAACGCTTAAAAGTCAAAGATAGATTGCATTTGGCATTAATGCTCAACCAAAACTATACTATTTAAGTCATTAGCCCAGATAAATCATTTGAACAGTAAATCATTAGCCCAGATATATCATTGATTGGGACGCAAAGTAATTATTTGATTGCAGACGGTTTGCAAAATATATATGAACCCACTCACTATCGCGTTAGTAAAACTTATCAAGCAGTAAAGTGAGGCACTGAATTACCAACAGTTTTCGTAGACGTTAATCATCAGTTTTTTCGAGTCTGATACCAGGGCCTGTCATACCATCAATGCCAATTTCGACTAGCGCGTTGATTTCTGCTTGTGTATTGACGCCTTCTGCAATTGCATAAATGCCGATGGAGTGTGTGACAAGGCACAAGCCGCGGAGGAGGGATTTATTAGCATCATGGATATCAATTCCACGTACCAGTGATGCATCAAATTTAATATAGTCCAAACCCAAATCATGTAACTCTCCTAAACGCGAAATGCGTAAGTTGACATGTTCAACGCCCACACGACAGCCTAGGGCTTTTAGTTTTCGGCAAAACACTTTAAATTCTTTTAGGTAATCAAATGCAGCAATTTCTGGTACTTCAAAACTTAATAAGTCGGTATTAATGCCAGGTTCCCGTAATAGATTTTCGGCGATTTTTATGTAAGAAGCATCACGCATTGTGCTTTCTGAAATATTTAAACAGATTGGTTGTTGGTGCTTTGCCAGCAAGCCAGCAGCTGTTTCTAATGCTAGGCTGTCTATGGATTGAATTAAATTAAGTTGAATAGCCCAATCAATAAACTCACCCGCAGATAGCCATTTTCCATCGACTTGCAATTGAAGGCGCACTGGGCTTTCGTAGTGAATGAGCTCACCATGAACAGTAAGTACTGGGTAATGTTCAAGTCGTAGTCGGTGATGCGTAATTGCGTTGCCCAATAGCGTTTTCCACTCGTTGAGATATTGATGTTTAGTTGCTACCACACTGTTTGCATTCACAATGCGGAAGTTTTGCGTATTGTTAAGATGAGATAACTCAAGAATGAAATCGAGCGCTTTAAATAAATGTTGGCTTTCATCCGTAAATTTGGTTTTGGTCACTACGCAGGTAAAAAGTAGTGCTTGATGTTCTTGGTCCGTTAGGGTCATGGTATCAAGTAAATTATCTTTAAGATGTTGCGCCAGCACAAACTCATCCATGGGTTGATCGCAGAACACTGCAATATCTCGACCACTAATGCGCCCAGCAATTAAACCTGCTTGATGGTGTGTGATTGAGGTGATTGCACCACTGATTTTTTTTAGTATTAAATTGGTTTTGTGGTAACCAATTTCATGATCGATTTCTGCAAGATTACAGATGCGGATAATAATTAGTGCGCCTTCACCAAAACTTTCTTGGTGTAATTTAGAGTCCACCGTATTCATAAAGTAATCATGATTCATCAAACCAGTGGCATCGTCATAATTAATTCTTAATCGTAATTCATCCAAGCGCTCAGATTCTTTGCTGAGATTTTCTTTGACGCGAGCGGAAAGCAGATTCATTTCTTTGACCAAGGCTTTAAATTCAGTGGTTTTTGGCTCTTGAATGGTTATAAAACGACGTTCGCCAATGGCCTTTGCTTGGTCAATCACATCATTCAGTGGGGTTAGGATTTTTCTTAATAATTGGCCACAAGCCACATAGGCAATTACGCTAATGGATAACACCCAAATCAGCATATTTTTCATCGCATTCCATAGGCGGTCATAGGTAAAGTTCACATCACTCTCTACATGAATGGTGCCATATTGTGTCCAACCTGTTTGAATGTTAGATGACCCAGGCGTTACTTTAATAGGGAACATCTGAGTGAACCATTCTGGCGCGATGGTGCTTGAGCTTGGATTGACGCGCTCTGTAATAATTTTGCCATTAGGATCGTATATACCTATGTAGCGATAATGGCCTGCATCAAATTGCGCGGAGATAAACAAATCAACCATGGTCGGTTCTTTTTCCATCTGTGACATAGCAAGCGCTAGCACATTGGCATTGTCTAGATTTTTCTTGAGCAGCTCTTCCTCGAGGTAGGTTTTGCTATCCAACGTGCTAAAGATCAGGCTACCGCCCGCAGTCGCGATAATCACCAGAAACAACGCAATTCTAATTTGATGTATGAGAGACATAATCTTTTCCTTCTACCTTTATTCTATTCCATCTGCACGAATTCGTAACAGTACATCACGCCACTTTGATAAATGTTGTTGGGAGCTTGCTTTTGGTTGTGTGCTGCCACCTACCCATAACCCTTTATCGTTAAAGCTAAAAATCGGGTTTAAATCTGTGCGTTGTGAGGCTGGCAAAATGTCAGGGGTAAGATTATCCAAAATAAGCGGTTCTGATGTGGGCGACTTGTAATAGCTCAATACCATGTGTGCTCTGGTATCCTTAATATCTTGATCATAAAGTTGCGCTCTAACGTAAGTGAGTCTCAGCTTTTCGTTTGGGATATTGAGCGCTTTTAAAAACACATATTTAGCGATGCTAAAGTCTTCGCAGTCGCCGGCATGCATGCCGAGTGACTCAAGAGGTGTCGCCCAATAGTCAGAAGTTTTCCATAATTGAATATCATCTACAAACTCAAGTTTTTGGTTAAAGAAGCCGTTAATCGCAATAAGCTTTTCTTCGTCAGTCGAGGTGTTAACACGATTTAATAATTGATTGAGTTCTTGAACGCTTTGTTGTGCTTGGTCACCGTAACGTTGCTTGGCCAAATCACTTAAGCGATTGAATTGCACGCCATCTGCGTAAAGATAGCTGACGCACACGCCAATCAGCATGAGAAATAGTGTCATGCGATTGCGAAAGCTCAAGTGGTTCATGCTGGTATCAGGTGGTGAAATAACTTGCTCCAAAACATAACTTGCCAATACATGTTGCAGCTAACACGCAAGCGCTTGCGTGAAATAGTTACTGTATTAAAACACAGGCAAATTAAAACAACTCTATTTTTACAAGCAAACGCGTGAATGGAATCGAGAATCAAGCCCTGTTTTGATATGCAATTCTCAAAATGGACGTATTGGCCATCAGGACAATGTTTTTTTACGCAAAACTTGTATTTAATGCGAGTGTAGTCATGTTGAATCATGACTTTTTGATTAATTATTTGGAATAAAATTATGGCCCTCATCGGAAAAGTTGTTGCATTAACAGGTACCGCGTACGTCATTAAAGACAATGGCGAAAAACGTGAGCTGCAGTTAGGCGACTCTGTTGAATTGGGTGACACCATTCAGACCATGTCTGGTGCCCAAGTAGAACTTTCCATGAATGATGGCCGTGAAATCAACATTCCCGCCAATCAGCTGGTTGCGCTTACAGAAGATTTGGCGACGATATTTGCGCAAGACAAGTTGGATGGTTCGGTAGATTTAGCCACGATTGAAAGCGTTATCAAAGCGATTGAATCTGGTCAGGATGTGAACGAAGTCTTGGAAGAGACAGCAGCTGGTGTAGCAGGTGGCCGAACTGTATATGGCTTTGGCTTTGTCAATTTATTGCGCATCAACGATGTGCTGAATCAATTTAACTTTGAATATGACTACAACTACTCAAGCAGTCTTGAGGATGATCCAATTCGCGGTCGTACGCAAGATGAGCTGAATCGTGATTTAAATAACCTTGATGCTACAACGCCTTCGGTATCGCTTCCTCCAATCGGTATTAGCTTAGCCGCAACCTCTACATTGTCAGAGGCGGGTGGCGATATTATTTATAGCGTAGCACTCACTCGCACCAGTACCAGCCCAATGACCGTTACGCTATCAAACGGCCTTACTGTCGTGATTCCACCTGGCCAAACAACGGGTAGCGTGCCATTTACAGTTGCACCCGATGAAGATGCTTATCTAGATAGCACTACTGTGAGTGCGACAATTGCTTCTGCAACAGGTGGAGGTGAGCCTACTGTAGTCAGTACAACGCCTGCCGAGACAGTCATTACTGACACCATGGATACCACTACCGTAAGCTTAACAGCTTCTCCCAGTGTGGCTGAAGGTGGTGTGATTGTATACACCGCAAGCTTAAACAATGCTGCACAAACGCCTGTGACCGTGACACTTGCCACTGGTGAGACTATTACCATTGCAGCGGGTGCTTCCTCAGGCTCAATTAATATTCCAGCACCTACCGATGATGTATATCTTGATGCGTCTTCTGTCAGTAAAGCAATTGCAACTGCAACAGGTGGAAATTTTGAGAACTTAGTTGCTGACACTACGCCAGCCACAACTGCAATTACCGATACATTGGATGTAACTGTCATTAGCATCACTGGTAATGCTTCTGTACAAGAAAATGGCACAGCCAGTTACACCGTATCACTCACTAACCCCACACAAACTGCTTTAACAGTCAATATTGTCTATGGCGGCACAGCAATCAATGGCGATGACTATACGGGCGTTGCCACCGTAACCATTCCTGTAGGTGCAAGTAGCGCAACGTTCAGTCTAAACATGATAGATGATGTACTGGCTGAAGGTACTGAAACATTGACGCTAGGGATTGGTGCAACCATATGCGGTAACTTTGAGAACTTGGTTGTGAGTGCTACCAACGGCTCTGTAACGACTAACTTGATTAACAATGATGTGGCGACTGTTAGCCTAACTGCAACTTCAACAATCACAGAAGCGGGTGGCACCATTGTCTATACTGCAACCATTACGCAAGCACCCGTTAGCGCACTCACGGTAACGTTAGATAACGGTGTCACAATTGTTATTCCTGCAGGGACAACCACTGGAACAGGCAATTATGTC
>NCGC01000100.1 GCA_002281475.1 Methylophilales bacterium 28-44-11 | reverse complement strand
AAGCGGCTGCTCGCAAAGCCAGAATCCAGTTTATTTGATTCGCTGGATGCCGGATCAGGTCCGGCATGACGGTTTATTTCTGGCAATTCGCTCAGCAGTCGCCTTTGCAACTGGCGTGCCACCGCTTCACCTGTATCGATAATGGTAACGCTAGTTCCCGCTACTTCGCGGATGAGGGTGCCAACAAAGGGGTAGTGAGTGCAGCCGAGGATCAGTGTGTCTGCACCGCGAGCCAGTAAGGGCGCAGTGTAACGTTCAATCAGATCACGAGTTCTGACGCCATGCAAATCACCCAGCTCCACTTGTTCGACCAGTCCCGGGCAGCCCTGCGTGAGAATTTCGACATCGCCTGCGTAACGTTCCAGCAGTGCAGCGAAGCGCGCACTTTCCAGCGTGCCGATGGTGGCCAATACGCCGACCACGCCGGTTTTTGTCGCAGATACGGCAGGTTTGACGGCGGGTTCCATGCCGATGACGGGACAACTGAAGTGCTGGCGCAAACTTGCGGCTGCCGCAGCGGTGGCGGTATTGCAGGCGATAACGATGGCCTTTGCGCCTTGTTCAATTAAAAACCGAGTGAGGGCGATAGCACGTTGTTCGATATAGTGAGCAGACTTGTCGCCGTAGGGTACATGGGCGGAGTCTGCAACATAAATCAGGCGTGCATCCGGCAAGGTCTGACGGATGTGTTGCAGTACCGACAATCCACCCACGCCGGAATCAAAAACACCGATTGCACCAGAAGCTATTGTCATGGCTGGAATGACAATACTCATATTTCGTTAGTTCGCCATGCCCTGATCGCGCAGATACTCTTCATAGGTGCCGTGATAATCGGTCACACCCTTGCCTGAGATTTCGATGATGCGCGTGGCGACAGAGGAGACGAATTCGCGGTCATGACTGACGAACACCACGGTTCCCTTGTATTCGAGCAGCGCAGTGTTGAGCGACTCGATGGATTCCATGTCCATGTGATTGGTCGGTTCATCCATCAGTAACACATTGGTGCGTGATAACATCAACTTACCGTACAGCATGCGACCTTTTTCACCACCAGAGAGCACTTTCACAGACTTTTTAGTATCATCCCCAGAGAAAAGTAAGCGCCCCAACATGCTACGTACCACTTGATCATCGTCACTTGGTTGACGGTTTTGGGTCATCCATTCAAATAAGTCTTCGCCTTTTTCAAACTCATACTCATGGTCTTGCGCAAAATAACCTATATTGGCTTTTTCTGCCCATTTCACTTCTCCGTGTTTCGGCTTCAAGTCACCTGCTAAACAACGTAACAGTGTTGTTTTACCAATTCCGTTCTCACCAATGATGGCGACTTTTTCACCTGCTTCAAACATCAGGTCAATGTCATTAAACAAAGGTTTATCAAAGCCATGGCTTAGTTTTTTTAACTCAACGGCATTGCGATGTAGTTTATCTTTATCATCAAATTCAAAGCGAATAAAGGGATATTGACGGCTAGACGGTTTGAATTCTTCAATTTTGATTTTATCAATCTGCTTGGCGCGACTCGTTGCCTGTTTGGCTTTAGAAGCATTGGCAGAGAAACGACGTACGAAGTCTTGTAAATCTGCAATTTGTTGCTTGGCCTTGGCATTGTCTTTGGCCTGCTGTGCGCGTGCCGCAGTACTGGCTTCCATGTAGTCATCATAATTACCAGGGTAACTCGTGATTTTTCCATAGTCCATATCGCAAGTATGTGTACACACTTGGTTTAAAAAGTGACGATCATGTGAAATGATGACCATTGTACAGTCACGATTATTGACTACGTCTTCTAACCAACGAATGGTATTAATGTCCAAGTTATTGGTGGGCTCGTCTAAGAGCAATACATCTGGATTCGCGAATAAAGCTTGCACTAACAGCACACGCAATTTCCAGCCAGGCGCAACTGCGCTCATGGGGCCAGAGTGTTGTTCAATAGGTATTCCTACACCTAATAGCAATTCACCCGCACGTGCCTCAGCGGTGTAGCCATCATATTCAGCGTAAACAGCTTCTAATTCAGCTGCGCGCATGTAATCTTCTTCTGTGGCTTCAAGATTCTCGTAGATCGCATTTTTCTCGGCATTGGCTTTCCACATTTGCTCGTGGCCCATCATGACCACGTCCAACACGCGTTGCTCTTCATACGCAAATTGATCTTGTTTCAAAAAGGCCATGCGTTCGTTGCTATCGAGTGAAATATTGCCACTGGTGGGCTCAAGTACGCCAGCTAGGATTTTCATGAAGGTAGATTTGCCACAACCATTGGCGCCAATCAGGCCGTAGCGATTGCCATCTCCAAATTTGACAGATACGTTTTCAAACAGTGGCTTAGCGCCAAACTGCATGGTGATATTGTTAGCGGTTAACATAAGGTCTCAAAGTAGCTTTAAATTAAAATGTGTTGTAAATGACGACTTCGTCTAGTGGCAATTGTCCAGCACGTTCTCGCGCTGGTTCTAGTGCTTTGCCAATCACAACGAACATCACAGGGGTATGGTCTTCTGGTAGTTTGAGCAGTTTGCTTACAGCATCAAAATCAAAGCCATCCATAGGACATGAATCGTAGCCCATCTCTTTGGCAGCAAGCATTAATGTGGTCGCTGCCATACCGCATGACCGCATGCCTTCATCACGTTGCACTTGGATATTGTCGCGATAGTAATGACCAATCGCTGGCACTAAATAATCTTGCACGGCTTGGGGAGCATTGCGCCAATAGCGTTCTGGTTGCTTTTCCCATGCGTTTAAATCGGCTGTGAGCACTACCAACAAAGAGGCTTCCTCAACTTGCGCTTGGTTCCAACTTACAGCGCGAATTTGCTGGCGCAACACTGGGTCTGTCACCAACACAAACCGCCAGTTTTGGATATTAAAGGCAGTAGGGGAGAGAATGGCGAGTGACATCAGTTGATGAATTTCAACCTCTGTCATTTGATGATGTGGATCGTATGATTTTACGGACCGACGCGCAATAATTGCTTCTGAGACTTGCATGCTTAAGTTACTTTCCATAATGAATTTCAATAATGTCTAAATGTAAATTGCCTGCTGGACGTTGCCAGACCACGCTATCGCCGACTTTACGTCCAATCAATGCGCGGGCAATCGGAGATAGGTAGCTGACTTTGTGTTCAGCAATGTTGGCTTCATCTTCACCCACAATCAAAAATTGGCTGATTTCACCCGTTTCGTCTTCCACTTTGACCTGCGCACCAAACAATACAGTATGTTGATCTTGAAGTGCTGGCTCCACTAATATGGCATTTTCTAAACGTGCGCTAATGTAGCGTAAATCACGTTCAACCACACCAAAGCGCTGAAATGCTGTGGGGTCATCTTTACGTTGCTTCAATATTTGACGCTCTTGTTCCAATGCTTGCGCTTGTAATTCTAATTGTACCAAGCCTGTCGGTGTGACATAGTTGGGGTGTGAACTGACTGGCCGTTCTGGTAAGTCGGTCCCTGCATGTTCTAGATCATCTTCTTTAACAAAGCCTCTGCTCATATCTGCAACGTACTTATTCCCACTCAATTGTGGCGGGCGGTTTGCCAGAAATGTCATATACCACACGATTAATACCACGCACTTCATTGATAATGCGATTTGATACCTTACCTAATAAACTATATGGCAGCTCGGCCCAGTGTGCCGTCATAAAGTCACTCGTGACGACTGCACGTAATGCCACTACGTATTCATAAGTGCGACCATCGCCCATCACGCCTACAGATTTGACTGGCAGAAATACGGTAAACGCTTGACTGGTGAGTTCATACCAAGTTTTGCCGGTTTTTTCGCACTTAGTATTACGCAGTTCTTCGATAAAAATGGCATCAGCACGCTGTAAAAGCAATGCGAAGTCGCGTTTAACCTCTCCCAAAATACGCACGCCCAATCCAGGGCCTGGAAATGGGTGACGGTAGACCATGTCATGAGGAAGTCCAAGTGCCACACCTAGTTCACGTACTTCGTCTTTAAATAAATCACGTAATGGCTCTAATAATTTAAGACCCAACTTTTCTGGCAAGCCACCCACATTGTGGTGGCTTTTAATCGTCACTGCTTTTTTGGATTTTGCGCCACCAGATTCAATGACATCCGGATAAATAGTGCCTTGCGCTAGCCATTTAGCATTCGCACATTTTTTGGCTTCTGCCTGAAACACCTCAACAAACTCACCACCAATGATTTTTCGTTTGGCTTCGGGGTCACTTACGCCCGCTAACTTGCCCATAAATTGTTCTGTCGCTTCGACGCGAATGACTTTGGCATGCAAGCGTCCAGCAAACATTTCCATGACCATGTCACCTTCATTCAGTCGAAGCAGGCCATGGTCTACAAATACACAAGTTAATTGATCACCAATGGCACGATGAATCAATGCCGCGGCAACACTTGAATCCACGCCGCCAGATAGGCCTAAAATCACTTCTTCATCACCCACTTGTGCTTTGATTTTAGCCACAGCTTCGGTAATATAGTCACCCATAATCCAATCTGGTTTGGCTTGGCAAATGTCTAACACAAAGCGCTCTAACATGGCTTGGCCTTGTTTTGTGTGTGTGACTTCTGGGTGAAACTGCACAGCGTAGAATTTGCGTGATTCATCTGCCATGGCTGCAATTGGCGTCGTATCGTTACTTGCTATCACTTTAAAGCCAGTGGGTAATTCGGTGACTTTGTCACCATGGCTCATCCATACGTCTACCAAGCCATGACCTTCTGCATTGGTGGCGTCCTGAATGTCCCTGAATAGCGCAGAGTGGCCACGCGCACGCACTTGGGCATAACCAAACTCACGTTTATGGCCAGCCTCTACCTTGCCGCCAAGTTGCTGTGCCATGGTCTGCATGCCGTAGCATATGCCAAGCACGGGAATGCCTAATGTAAAGACAGATTCAGGCGCTTTATCGGTTTCTTCTTCATACACGCTAGCGTGGCTACCAGAGAGGATGATGCCGTCTGCGCCAAAGTCTTTCACAAAGTCACTACTTACATCACAAGGGTGAATTTCACAATAGACGTGCGCCTCACGCACCCGTCGTGCAATCAGTTGCGTCACTTGAGAGCCAAAGTCGAGAATGAGAATTTTGCTATGCATGTTGTTTATTTGCTTAAGAATAAAGGCACAGTGTCATCAGAATCACTGTGCCTTTTTGGTTGGTCAATAGGGTTTAATCAATACGGTAGTTTGGTGCTTCTTTGGTAATCTGCACATCATGCACATGTGACTCTCGCATGCCTGCACTAGTAATTTGTACAAACTCAGCTTTGCTACGCATTTCCTCAATCGTTGAGGCGCCAACATAACCCATGGAAGCACGCAACCCGCCCATCAATTGGTGAATCACAGCGAGCACACTTCCTTTGTAGGGCACGCGTCCTTCAATACCTTCGGGCACTAACTTATCCGCATTGCCATTGTTGTCTTGAAAGTAACGATCACTAGAGCCTTTTTGCATGGCACCAATCGAACCCATGCCACGGTAAGATTTGTAAGAGCGACCTTGAAACAATTCTATTTCGCCTGGGGCTTCTTCAGTACCTGCAAACATACCGCCCAGCATGACACTGTGTGCACCCGCAGCAATCGCTTTTGAAATATCACCAGAAAAGCGAATGCCGCCATCCGCAATAAATGGCACACCAGTACCTGCGAGTGCTTCAGCAACATTGCTGATGGCAGAAATTTGTGGCACACCCACGCCAGCCACAATACGTGTGGTGCAGATAGAACCTGGACCAATGCCAACTTTCACAGCATCTGCACCAGCGTCGACCAAGGCTTTGGCAGCACTTGCAGTGGCGATATTGCCACCGATGACTTCAATTTTTGG
>NCGC01000011.1 GCA_002281475.1 Methylophilales bacterium 28-44-11 | reverse complement strand
CCAATTTCTTTTCAAATAATTTACTGCTACAATTTGCTCACTCGGCAAACTGGTCAAATAGTGTGCCGTACCCGATCAAACATTAGCCCATACTAAGGAAATAAAAATGACACGTTCTGCTCTATTAGCCGCATTATTAGCACTTGCTTTAACTGCTTGTGGCGAAAAACCAGCTGAAGATGCTGCTGCTGCTGCAACTGACGCTGCTGAAGTTGCAACTGATGCTGCTGCTGAAGCAACTGATGCTGCTGCTGAAGTTTCAACTGATGCTGCTGCTGCAACTGATGCTGCTGCTGCTGCAACTGACTCTGCTGCTGCCGCTACTGATTCTGCTGCTGCTGCAACTGATGCTGCTGCTGCCGCTACTGAAGCTGCTCCAGCAAACTAATAGTTTAAACATTAAATTGTTTTAAACTTCTAGAGTAATAAATTAAAAAAGCCGACAACATGTCGGCTTTTTTTCGTCCTCTATTAGCGCTTATTTCTATACTCTCGTCATTCAAACAACGCGGTTTGCAAATCAAAGCGTTTATTATTTATTGATTGATACTTACGGATTTATGCAGCTTGACAACTGCGCCAATCAAACCCAGTTTCTTGATCAGCAATCCCCACCCAATCAGTGTCTGTATTTAGAATCTGGCTCAGTGCCAACTTGGCCAATTCAGGCGTATTATTTTTAGCACTTAAATGTGCAGCCACAATATGCTTTAATTTGGAATTGTCTAGTTTTGCTAGTAAGGCGGCAGCGGTTTGATTATCCAAATGTCCTAATCGACCACCCACACGATCTTTCAAGGGTTTAGCGTATGGACCTTTTTCAAGCATGGTGAGGTCATGATTGCACTCCAACATTAATGCATCACACCCCGACAAAACACGCTCAATATGAGGTGTTGAACACCCTACATCTGTCAGAATCCCTAACTTGGATTGACCATCGGAAAAAGTGAATTGAGTTGGCTCTCTTGCATCATGTGGCACAGGAAATGGAGATACTTGAATGTCATCGACTGAAAAACAAGTGTGGCTATCGATAATGTTGATGGTGATGGCGTGCGTTTCTGGCAAGTAACGCTCACACATTTTAAAGGTGCCGTAGCTTAACCAAACAGGAATATTAAATTTTGATGCAAATTTAAACGCACCTCGTGCATGGTCATCATGCTCATGCGTCACCACAATTCCGCTTAATTGGTGTGGCTCTACAGACAATTTTTGCAGGCGAAGTATCAGTTCGCGCACACTAAAGCCACAATCGAGTATTAAGCGTGAATTGTTCACTTGCACAATTGTGGCATTACCGGCACTGCCGCTTCCAAGCGATGCAAAACGCATGCTTACACCTATTTCAGTTGATCATACAGTAATGAAATAATACGGTTAGCCGTTGAGGACGGGTTGCGCTTACCTTCAGTATCGACCACGTTGATACTTGAGGTACCGTCTTCTTTCTCGCTCACTTTGATACGATACTGCTTAGCAGGATCCGTTTTATCGTCTTTCCCTTTCCAGAATTTCAGTTTATCCGCCAATGATTTTTCGTCTTTGGGTTTTGGATTATTCTTTTCATCCTCATCATCACCCCAAAATTTTAGCGTTTCTAACAGCCCTTTCTTTTTCTTAGGGGTGTCATCAATGTCGACGTCAGCATAACGCACAAAGAATATCCCTTGTGAGCGGTCTTTGTCTTCTGTGACAAAACCTACGCGGTCTAATGCTAAACCAACACGACGCCAGCCACGATCAAACGAATCATTGATGTTGAGTGTGACGCTGCTATCCGCTTCTTTCACCACGGTTGCGCGTTGTGGGTTTACTGGGTTAGCTGCAATTTGGTCTGCTTGCTTTTCAGCTACGCCAAGTTTCACCATTAGGCGACGCAAGAGTTCGACATCTAAATCGTTGTCAAATTGTTCCGCTGTATTCACTTTTTTTTCATTGGCATCGATACGATAACCAGTTTCAATTTTACCCAGCTGGGTATTCACCACATTTTTACCATCATCAGGAGCGCCCGCCACTGTACGATGCGTCATGTAAATTTCAGTTGTACCTTCTTTTTCGCCACGCTCTAAACGCGTACGGAATTTACGACGATCCGCCAAGCCAGATAATTTGTCTAGCCAAGCATCAAACTTCTCACCCACGTTTCTAGCATCTTCCTTCATTTTGATGGCATCTGCTTCTATCCATTCCGTTTCCATTACGCCAGTTTCTGCATTCTCAACGCGCACTGCAAAGCCTTGATCCAACCAGAATTCACGAATCACAGGCCATACGCGTTCTGCAGGTGCGGTCACGACTAACCAACGTTGTGCGCCTGCCTTTTCCATGCGCACACCTTCCGTAGTTGGCAATATTTGCTCAACACCCACTTCTTGACCTTCTTGGTCTTGGCTGTAGCCTGAGTAAGTTGCACTGCCAGGTACTGAATATGCGTCACTAGTCCGCATCGCGGTTAAATCCGGTGGTACTTCTAAAGGCTTAGAGCGACCAGCACCTTTGTAATCGGAAGTATTATCGATAAAAGGAATGGAATCACACGCGGTGACCACACATGCTATTAGGCATGTACCAATTGCTTTTAATAGGAACTGTTGATTCATTGTTTCACCATTTTCATCATTCATTCTGTGGAGTAAATTGCAGCATTTGCGTTACGCTATACCGGCTTGATTCATGGCCTGACGTAACACTGCATGGTATTGTTGAGACAAATTCACCATGGGCAAACGAATACCCGATTGAATATGTCCCATCTGCTGTAATACCCATTTCACTGGGATTGGATTTGCTTCTACAAATAATTTTTGGTGCAAGCCAAATAGTTTAGCATTGATTTTTCTTGCTTCGACCACGTCACCTGCCATGGCTTTTACACACATTTCATGCATGAGTTTTGGCGCAACATTTGCTGTGACAGAAATCACACCATGCCCACCCAAAAGCATGAGCGACAAACTAGTGGCATCATCCCCGCTGTATACGGCAAAGTCAGTTGGCACTTTCAACAGTAAATCGGTGCCGCGCTCAATGCCACCTGTGGCATCCTTAATACCCACAATATTCGAAATGGCCGACAACCTGATGACGGTATCGTTATGAATATCACAGCCGGTGCGGCCAGGTACATTGTATAAAATTTGTGGAATATCGACAGCTTGGGCTACCGCAGAAAAATGTTGAAACAAACCTTCTTGTGACGGTTTATTGTAATAAGGGGCTACCAATAGGCATGCATCGGCCCCCAATTCTTTTGCTTTACGTGTCAGCGCAATCGCTTCACTGGTAGAGTTTGCACCTGTACCAGCAATCACGGGAAGACGTTTTGCGACGTGCTCGATTGTGGTTTTGATGAGTAGACAATGTTCTTCTACGTCAACGGTAGGCGACTCACCGGTGGTGCCAACGACCACAATGCCGTCCGTGCCTGCCTCCACATGAAAATCAATCAATTTTTTCAGTGAAGTTAAATCCAAACTACCGTCTTCATGCATAGGCGTTACGATTGCAACTAAACTACCTGTCAACATATCTCTATCACTTGGTGGAAAAATAGTTATATTTTAACCGAATATACCCAATTAAGCTAAAAGCTTTATATGCTCACAGTAAACAAGTCATTGATATAGCAATTACTTATACCCATATAAAAACATATTCTTTTGAAATAATTTCAATGGCTGATAGATTGCTCATCTTGCGCGCTATACCGTTAAATGCAGCACATGAAAGGTATGGCGAAGCGGCAACAAAATCATAAGCAAACAGGTATAATTTAATACTAAACAGATTATTTAAAACGGTTAATGCGACATGTCAGAAAGTTATATTTTAATTTTAATTAGCACGGTGTTGGTCAACAACATTGTGTTGGTTAAAATTTTAGGGCTGTGTCCCTTCATGGGGGTGTCAAAAAAGCTTGAAGCCTCCATGGGCATGGCTGCTGCTACCGCATTTGTTCTCACTTTAGGCTCCATGACGAGCTGGGCCATCAACCACTATTTACTAGAACCTAATGATGTGGTGTATTTACGCACCCTTTCTTTTATTGTAGTGATTGCTGGCGTGGTGCAACTGACTGAAATGATTATGGAGAAAAGCTTTCCATTACTGTACCAAATGCTTGGTATTTTTCTCCCTTTGATCACCACCAATTGTGCTGTATTGGGCATTCCTTTGCTCAATGCACAATCCGGTCATAACTTTATTCAGTCTGGCATTTATGGATTTGGTGGTGCGTTAGGATTTTCGATGGTATTGATTTTATTTGCCTCTATGCGTGAGCGCATGGAGGCTGCCGATGTGCCTGCTCCCTTTAAAGGCTCAGCTATCGCCATGGTCACAGCTGCGTTAATGAGTTTGGCTTTTATGGGTTTTGCTGGGTTAGATAGGTACTAAGCGCATGCTCATCGCTCTTTACATCATGCTAGGTCTAGCGCTCGCTTTGGGCATTTTGCTCGGATACTCTGCGCTTAAATTTAAAGTAGAGGGCGACCCCCTCATTGCCCGCATCGATGCAATTTTGCCACAAACACAATGCGGCCAGTGTGGCTATCCCGGATGCAAACCTTATGCAACAGCCATCGCCAAGGGTGAAGCTGACATAAACCAATGCCCTCCTGGTGGAGATGCTGGTGTACATGCGTTAGCCGATTTACTAGGCGTGGAATATAAACCATTGAATGCAGAGCATGGTGCGCCAAAACCCAAATCAGTGGCTTTTATTGATGAAAATATCTGTATCGGTTGCACTTTATGCATACAGGCTTGTCCAGTAGATGCTATTTTAGGGGCGGCTAAACACATGCACACCATCATTAGCAGTGAATGTACTGGATGCGAATTATGTGTAGCACCCTGCCCTGTCGACTGCATCTCAATGCAAGTGATTGCGGAAACACCCGATAATTGGAAATGGAAATACCCGACCATTCCAATCAAACTTGTTGCGCTAGAAAGTTAACACACGACGCATGAACGCAATTGTCAATATTGGAAAAATATTTAAGTTTAATGGTGGCGTCCATCCGCCCGAAAACAAGACTCTATCGACGCAAAGACCGATAGCTAAATTGTCTTTGCCTGAAAGTTTAGTGCTGCCGTTAAGACAACACGTGGGCAATATTCCTAAAGTTAAAGTCAACGTGGGCGACCACGTGCTTAAAGGCCAATTATTAGCTGAGGCTGAAGGCATGGTCTCTGCAGCCATCCACGCACCTACTTCTGGGACTATCACGGAGATTGCAGATGCCATCATTCCACATCCTTCGGGCTTGCCAGACCATTGCATCACGTTACAACCAGATGGGTTAGACACGTGGATAGCCCATGAGGGAGTAGATTGGCGCAACGCAGAAAGAAGATTATTGGTCAACAGTTTGCGTCTGTCAGGCATTGTAGGACTTGGCGGCGCCACGTTTCCCACCCATGTAAAATTGCGCCCTGATGGCAAATCAGGTGTGCATACTTTGGTGATCAATGCGGCCGAGTGCGAGCCTTATATCACCTGCGACGACATGTTGATGCGTGAGCGTGCTGCAGAAATCGTACAAGGCATTGCGATTGCGCAACATTTTCTCGGCGCTACCAAAGTCATGATTGGCATTGAGGACAATAAGCCTGAAGCCATCGTCGCCATGCAACACGCTGTAGCTAATACAACCATGCAAGTGGTAGTGGTACCTACACTTTACCCTAGTGGTGATGCCCGTCGCTTAGTACATTTATTGCTGGGCGAAGAAATCCCGCATAACAAACGCGCCACAGAGATGGGCATACAAGTGTTTAACGTGGCCACTGTATTGGCTTTACATCGCTATTTTGACTTCGGTGAGCCTTGCCTTCAACGCATCGTATCGATGACAGGCAACGTCAATCAACCACAAAACTTCGAAGTGCTATTTGGCACGCCACTCAGTCATTTGATCCAAGCAGCGGGTGGCGCAAAAGCTGACACCACCCACTATATTATGGGTGGTCCGATGATGGGTTTTAATCTACCGAACACCAACGTGCCTATTACCAAAGCGGCCAATTGTATTATTGCAGCAACACCGCATTTGTTTGCGCCACCGCCGCCTGCAATGCCGTGCATTCGCTGTGCGCGTTGTGCAGATGTGTGCCCAGTAAGCTTGCAACCACAAGAGCTGTATTGGTTTGCAAAGTCTGATAACTTTGAAAAGGCGCGGGAATACAATTTGTTCGATTGTATTGAATGTGGCGCATGCTCCTACGTGTGCCCTAGTAATATTCCATTGGTGCAATATTACCGTTATGCAAAAAGTGAAATTATTGCCTCAGACAAAGCCAAAGAAGCGGCTGATCTTGCACGTGAACGCAACGAAGCAAGACTAGCGCGTATAGAACGCGAAAAATTAGAGCGTGCGCAAAAACATGCTGAACGTGCACAAGCAGCAAAAGCAGAGTCCAATAAAGAAGTAGGTGCAGAACAACAAGCAACGCCTGACAATGATGCTAAAAAAGCGGCCATAGCTGCCGCGATTGAGCGTGCAAAAGCACAAAAGCTAAGCAACGCTGATCATGAAGCGAAGCCAGATGTGCCTGCCAAAACCAGCCCATCCATTGAAAGTGAAGCTGTTGCAAATGCCGATGAGGCAAAAAAAGCAGCTATAGCTGCGGCCATTGCACGTGCCAAAGCGCAAAAAGCGGCGGCACTTGCAACGGGTGAAGCGCCAAAAAATGTTGAATTCACCAGCAAGGCTGTGCAACAAGAAGTGGCAGACATTGAAGCAAGGCGTCAGGCAGTGGGGCTAGTACCCGCTGAACAAGCTTCATCAGTACAGACAGATAAACAAGCTGCCATCGCGGCAGCGATTGCGAGAGAAAAAGCACAAAAAGCTGCTGCTGAATTAGCTAAATTAGCGGAGTCATCCGACAAAAAGGAATAGCTTGATACGTTCGCCTTATATTTCAGACGCGCCAAGCGTCAGCACCATTATGCTCAAAGTGCTATTAGCACTGGTGCCTGCCATCGCAGTGTATGTGTGGATGTATGGCGGCGGTATTCTTGTGACGTTAACGCTGGCTACCCTCACTGCTGTGATGACTGAAGCATTGATGCTCAAATTGAGAGCGCGTCCCATCAAGCCATTTGTCACTGACTATAGTGCCGTAATTACCGCATGGTTGTTAGCTTTGGCCATACCACCTTTAACGCCATGGTGGCTTATTGTCGTGGGCACCGCTTTTTCCATCATCGTTGCAAAACAACTGTATGGTGGATTAGGTTACAACCCATTCAATCCAGCCATGGTGGGCTATGCGGTGCTGTTAATTTCTTTTCCAGTGTTGATGACCAAATGGCCAGCAGCATTGCAGCTAGCCCAAACGCCCCTAAGTTTTGCTGACCAATTTCATTTTATTATGGTAGGGCAATTGCCCCAAGGCGTGTTGATGGATGCAGTGACTTCTGCCACTCCATTAGATTATTTGAAAACACAGCTCAAGCTCAATCAAGAAATTTCGCATATTCAAAGTGCGCCTCTGTTTGGCGTGTTAAGTGGCAAAGGTAGCGAATATGTTGCGGTGGCTTATTTGCTTGGAGGATTGTATTTGTGGCAACAGAAAATCATCTCTTGGCATTTACCCAGCGCATTTTTAGGCGTACTTGCCCTATTTTCTGCTGTATTTTGGCTTGCAGACGCAAATCATTTTGCTTCGCCCATATTTCACTTATTCAGTGGTGCCAGTATGCTTTGTGCATTTTTTATCATCACCGACCCCGTGAGTGGACCGACCACTCCTCGTGGAAAGCTTTATTTTGCAGGGGGTGTTGCCATCATCACCTATCTGATTCGCGTCTATGGCGGCTACCCTGACGGTGTTGCGTTTGCTGTCATTTTTATGAATATTTGTGTGCCATTGATTGATGCTTACACCCAGCCACGCGTGTTTGGGCATGAGAAATGATCATGCCTGAAACTATTATTCGTCACGCCAGTAAAACCGCCATTACATTGATGGCCTTTGCTATTGTGTTTACCACTTGCATGGCGTTTGTGTATCAAGTGACAAAATCACCCATTGAGCAAAGTGAAGCAGCCGCACGCATGAGTCTGTTCAGGCAAATCATGCCAGAACACTTGCATGACAATGACTTGCTCCAAGACACCATAGAGCTACCGCCTGACGCTTTGCTAGGCACCACGCAACCTACTGTCGCCAATATTGCACGGGTACAAGGTCAGCCATCAGCAATAATTTTAGAAGCGATTGCACATGACGGCTACAGTGGCGACATAAAATTGCTGTTGGCGATAGAAGCGGATGGCACATTAAATGGTGTAAGGGTGATTACGCATAAAGAAACACCGGGCTTAGGTGATTATATTGATATTGCCAAAAATAATTGGATTAAACTATTTGATGGGCAATCACTCAATAATGGTAAGGATGGCGATTGGCGGGTGAAAAAGGACGGTGGTAAGTTTGATTACATGGTGGGTGCCACCATTACACCCCGTGCTGTAGTAGCTGCAGTACATAAGGCGCTACAGTATGTAGAGCAACACAAGCAAACCTTATTTGTGGCGCAAGTGGACGATCAACACAATGCGCCAATGGAGAAACCATGAGTCAATTTACAGACATCGCCCACAACGGGTTATGGAAACAAAACCCGGGGGTCGTGCAATTACTCGGTTTGTGCCCAACGTTAGCCGTGACCACCTCTGTGGTGAATGGTGTCAGCTTGGGTTTAGCGACAGCTTTGGTCATGGCTGCCGCCAATGGTGCCGTTTCTCCTGTGCGTAGGTTTGTTCCAGACGAAATCCGCGTACCTGTGTTTATTTTAGTCATTGCAGCTTTGGTGACCATGATTGATCTTGCTATTCATGGCTTTGCGGAACCACTACACAAAGTCCTTGGGATTTTTATTCCTTTGATTGTAGTGAACTGCATTGTGTTGGCGCGTGTGGAATCCTTTGCTGCTAAAAATGCCCCTGCACCTGCGATATGGGATGGTTTCATGATGGGCATTGGCCTGACCTTAGTGTTGGCTTTGCTTGGTGGTATTCGGGAAGTCGTCGGTAAAGGCACCTTGTTTTCCGGGCTAGATTTAGCACTTGGCCCACAATTTAGCGCGTATATCTTGACAGTGATTCCTGATTATCAAGGTTTCTTGCTCGCTATATTGCCACCCGGTGCGTTTCTTGGGCTTGCTGGCTTGATTGCATTGCGCAACTGGGCAGAAATACGCAAAAGTAAACCATCGATTGCGGCTACTGGCGCATTAAAACCGAGTCATTAAATACAAAAGGTGGTGGCGGATGAATGCTGAAAAAAGAGCCGCTATTTTTAGTCGTCTGCGCATTGCAATTCCAGACCCATCGACTGAACTTGAATATACCTCTACGTTTGAATTGCTAATCGCAGTGATTCTCTCTGCACAAGCGACGGACAAAAGTGTGAATATTGCTACCCGTAAGTTATTTACGGTGGCTAATACACCCGAGCTTATTGCCGCACTTAAAGTTGAAGGGCTAGAACCTTACATCAAGACTATTGGTTTGTATCACGCAAAAGCTAAAAATGTCATTGCCTGCTGTGAACAACTGATCCAACATCATGCGGGAGAAGTCCCCAATACGCGTGAAGCGCTTGAGGCATTACCTGGCGTTGGTCGAAAAACCGCCAATGTGATATTAAATACAGCATTTGGTCAGCCCACAATTGCCGTCGATACGCATTTATTTCGCTTGGGTAATCGGACTAAACTTGCTATGGGTAAAAATGTGCAACAAGTCGAGCAAAAGTATTTGAAGACCATCCCAAAAGCGTTTATTCATGATGCGCATCACTTGCTGATTTTGCATGGACGTTATACCTGTACCGCGCGTAATCCAAAATGCGGAGAATGCTGTATTGTCGATTTGTGCGAATATCCACACAAAATTATTCCTCAGCCTCATCTTATGGCTGGAGAGACAATGATGGATGAGGCTAAGCTTTATCATATGACAACTAATAACATCAGTAAGCATAAAGCATGAGCGCCAATAGCACCTTATGCGTAGCAACAGGTTTGGCAAAAGGTGCCACGGCTAGCCCAGAGCTTGCGGCAGAAGCTGTAAGGAGAGCTTTAGAAAAAGCGGGGTTAGAGACTGCACAATGTGTTGTGTTATATATGACATCAGAGTTTGCACATGCGCCACAAGCCGCTATTCGTGCGGCTTCAAAAGCTGCTCAATGTACCCACATCATTGGGTGCTCTGCTGTGGGTATTTTTACAGAAGAAGATTGGGTGCTCGATGGTGCTGCTGTGGCAGCACTCGTATTGTCTCAGAATGTCTTCTCCAACCAACCAAAAATTATTGCCGATAGCGAGTACTTGCTTACGCTCGCTGCACCTAGTGCGGTCAATGCTAGTTGGTTAACCAGTCATCAACCAAGATTAGGTGCAATTTCTGGTGATGCGACAGGCCATGGTGCATTTTCGGTTTGGCAAGATGGCAAGGGGGTGTCGCAGGGGTATTGTGCTTTTGGCATTCAGCATAGCCAAGTAGCTGTGGCCGCAAGCCATGGGCTAAAATGGTTATCAAATGCGAGAAAAATCACTGCTAGCAAGGGATTTGATTTGCAATCTGTAGCCAACTTACCTGCACTCACCAGCTTACAAGCCGCATGCCCAATGTACGAGACGACAGACGATCTCCCCTTACATTTGTTAAGTATTGCGTACGCACCGTCTGCAAAAGACTTTGAACATGATGAATATGAATTGGCCAGCATTATTATTGCTAATCAGGACAATTTTAATTTAACGTTGTCGCAGTCTATACCGGAGGGATACTGGATACGGTGGGCAATGCGCGATGCGGAAACTGCACAATCTGATTTGCGCAAGACCATCCACGAATTATCACTGCAATTACATGGCCCCCCTGCCTTTGCATGTATGTTTTCTTGTTTAGCGCGTGGCCCATATTATTATGGTGGGAATGATGAAGACCTCGACTTACTCAAAACACACTTTCCTAACATGCCTATGATTGGCTTTTATGGCAATGGTCAAATCGCGCCGATGATGGGAAAAAATACACTACTGCAATACTCTCTCGTATTGGCATTATTTGGCCCAAGCAAGGAGTCGTATGAGTTTATTTAACCCAAGCCGTGACGAAGTGCGTGCTTTCTTTTTTGATGCATGGGCCAAATTTAATGCACAAAGCACGTTGACAGATTTAGAGAAACTTGGGGTTTCGGTGATGCATATGCATCCTGAATACCATGCTATATTGAAAAATCCTGAGCACTATCAGGACCAAGCTTACTATCCCGAAATGGGAGAAACTAATCCATTTCTACACATGAGTTTGCATCTGTCTATCTTAGAACAACTCAGCATTAATCAACCGATTGGCATTGTGGGGATCTACCAACAATTAAACATCAAACATCAGAACGAACATGAAGCGCAACATGCCTTACTAGAGTGTTTAGCGGAGACCATTTGGTTGGCACAGCGCAATCAGACCGCATTGGATGCCCAACATTATTTAACACTCATGCAACAAAAGGTAGGCACTATTGCCTAAACAGTATCAACATGATTGAATATAAGCCATGAAAACTCCCAACATACATGACTGGATGACCCAGCATAGTGACTATCTTTACCGATTTGCACTTGCTCGGTTGCGAGATCCACACATGGCGGAAGATGTTGTACAAGAAACCTTGATAGCTGCGATTAAAAGCCCAAGTTATGCAGAGCAATCTTCTCCTCGCACTTGGCTCACAGGCATACTAAAGCACAAAATAATCGACATGATGCGAAAGAATATGCGTGAAGTGGTTGCAAGTGATTTAATGCACGACGAAGATGCCAATATGGATGAGTTTTTTGATGAAGCAGGCCATTGGTCTGAAAAACCACTGGCTTGGGACATCCCTCACGACGCACTTGAGCAAAAGCAATTCCTTGCCATCTTGCAACAATGTATGGAAAAACTACCCGCCAAGTTAGGTACCTTATTTTTAATGCGTGACATCCACGACACGGATAATGAAGAAATTTGTAAGGAACTGGATATTACTTCGACCAATGCTTGGGTGATGTTGTATAGAGCCCGGATGGGAATCAGAAAGTGTTTAGAAATACATTGGATTCAGGCGTAACATTGAGAAAACTGAAAGGTGAACATGTTAAATTGCAAACAAACTAGCCAACTGGTTTCACAATCGTTAGACCGTCGCTTATCTTTGCAGGAACGTTTTGCATTACGACTACATCTATTGTTATGTAAATATTGCAAACGGTTTTATCAGCAATTTCTCGCTATGCGAAGCGGATTACAACGTATGACTCAGTCTATAGAGGAAGACACGCAATTGCTGATGCCCTCCGAATCAAAAGCACGTATCGCCAAAGCGTTAGAATCAGAATTAAACTAACTCAAATCGACAACCAGTGATCGAAAATTTAAATTATCAGAAAAGGAATACATCATGAAATCAACACCCTCTTTAGTATTAGCCGCAAGTGCAATTGCTTTAAGTATTGGCGCAACCAGCTTACAAGCTGGGGAAAATCCATTCGCTATCCAATCGCTTTCAAGTGGCTACCAAGTAGCAGACCATCATGAGAAAGGGACAGATGGCAAATGTGGTGCCGAGATGAAAGACAAAGAAGGCAAATGCGGCGATAAAATGAAAGATGGTAAATGCGGTACTGAAATGAAGAAAGACAAAGAAGGCAAATGCGGTGAAGGCAAATGCGGCGCTGAAATGAAAAAAGACAAATAAACGATTGTTGAATGCATACCATGCCTTCTCTGGCAGACATTCAGGGTGCTGGGTTGGGGTTAAAGCGTGAGCTAATACCTCAGTTCCAGCACTTATATCAAGACCCTAGCATTGCAAACATTCAATTTGTAGAAATTGCGCCTGAAAACTGGTTGGGCGCTGGTGGAAAAGCATTGCATGATTTAGCGTGGTTTGTAGAGCGCTATCCCATTGCGTGCCATGGTTTATGTTTATCACTAGGTGGGCCAGACCCCCTCAACACCGCTTTTCTAAAGCAAGTAAAAGCATTGTTACAAACACATGAAATCCCGCTTTACACAGAACACTTAAGTTATTGCAGCGATGTTCAGCAAGGTGAAGCTGGCTACCTTTACGACTTGTTGCCTATTCCTTTTACGGAAGAAGCGGTCCATTACGTGGCCAAACGTATCCGCCAAACGCAAGATATCCTCGGTCAACGGATTGCCATCGAAAATGCTTCTTTTTATGCGGCTTGTCCTATTTCAAGCATGGACGAAATCACCTTTTTAAAAGCTGTGCTCACAGAAGCGGATTGCTGGTTGCACTTAGACATCAACAATATCTATGTGAATAGTGTGAACTTTGGCTTTGATGCGCATACCTTCTTACGGCAGATTCCAGGGGATCGTATTGTCTACGGGCACATTGCTGGTCATTACCAACAAAGAGAAGACTTGTTAATTGATACGCACGGCAAAGACGTCATTGACCCAGTATGGAATTTACTGGACAGTGCTTACGCCTTGTTCGGTACGTTTCCTACACTATTGGAGCGGGATAGCAACATTCCTCCACTGAACAGCTTAGTCTATGAGGTTGATCGTATCGCACAATATCAATCGCAGCATGGCTATCAAACTCTGAAACAAGCACAGCTGCGTGCTACATTGATTGCTGTGTAATGTCTTCTGCACTTCCTGATTTTCAGCAATACCAACTAGCGTTTACAGCACATATTCGGAATCCAACCCTGCACAAAAAACCTGCGTCCGTTGCAGAAAACAGGATGGCTGTGTATCGGCAGGCCATTTTTAATAATTTTTTAACGACTGTTTCCAGTTGTTTTCCGGTCTGCCAACAAGTAGTTGGAGTGCGTGCATGGAAAAAATTAATCCAACGCTTTGTTGCAGAGCATGCAGCTAAAACACCCATCTTTAAAGAAATACCGTTTGAATTTACACAGTTTTTGGCCTCACTTGAGGGCATTCCACCCTACCTTCCAGCACTTGCGCATTATGAGTGGGTAGAGCTAGAAGTGACACATCAACCTATAGTGCAAGTTGAAATAAGCCCGATTACAGATTTTCTTGATGAAATACCGCTTTTTTCACCACATCAATTGCTTGCTTATGAGTTTCCAGTTCATCAGATTTCAAAAAAAAATATTCCGGTTGCTATCACCCCAACCTATTTGCTGGTGTATCGTAACGCAGCTTTTTCAATTCAGTTTGTCGTACTTAACCCCATGACATTTCAATTATTAAGCTTGCTTAGCACTCAGCCACAAACAGGCAGACAGGCGTTGACTCAGCTAGGATTAGCGCTTGGGCAAACAGATGCGGCGCCCATCCTTCAGTATGGCCATGAGATATTAATGGATTTAGCACAGCAACAGGTTTTTTTAGGCACTACTGTCCGTTAAGCGTTTCCTGAAGCTAACTGCGTCCGTCGAGTCGGTATCAATAAAAAAGCCCAGCATACACTGGGCTTTTTTACTTCATTGCTTGTTTATGCCAATCTTAACCATCAAATACCGACGATTCCCGCACTGATGCCTCAACTATGATGGCTTGTTTACTGGCATCGTCTAAATCCCACCAATCCTGGATTTCTTCTATGGTACGAAAACAGCCCATACATAAACCACTTAAATCATCCATGCTACATACACCAATACATGGAGAAGCAATTGTTTGATCCGTCATATAATCCCTAATTCATTTATCAACTTGACTGCAAAAATCAAAGTATTCACTTTAATTGAGTACCCCATGACAATTTTTATACTTTTTACCAGAACCGCAAGGACAAGGATCATTACGCCCCACTTTGGCGCCTTCACGTACCACAGGTTGTCCATTAGCCAATTGTGCCTCTTCATCCGGGTTAGGATTGTTTAACGCTTCATCATAGTCCGCATGCTGATATTGTACGTTTTCTACTTGCGCCACTGGCTCCACGGCTTCTAAATCTTCTTGTGTACGCACCTGCACTAGCATGGTAATGCGCGTGACTTCACTTTTCACAGTGTTGAGTAGACCTTCAAATAATTGGAAAGCCTCACGTTTATATTCTTGCTTAGGATTTTTTTGTGCATAAGAACGCAAGTGTATGCCTTGACGTAAATGATCAAGCGCTGCCAAATGCTCACGCCAATGATTGTCCAAGCTTTGGAGCATGATCGAACGTTCAAAGTTGCGGATGTTATCTGGGCCTGCTAGCTTTTCTTTTTCGGAATACGCTTTATCTGCCGCTTCAAAAATACGTTCGCGCAATGTTTCTTCATGCAAGTCTGGGTTTTCTTCTAACCACGATGCAATCGGTAACTCCAAGCCTGTGTCTGCTTCTAAACTTTTCTCTAAACTGGCCACATCCCATTGCTCCTCCACACTGCCCGGTGGCACATGGGTCACAAACAGACTATTCAATACGTCATGACGCATGGCTTGAATGGTGCCACCGACGTCAACGGCCTCAAGCAACTCATTGCGTTGCTCATAAATCACTTTACGTTGGTCGTTAGCAACATCATCAAATTCTAATAATTGTTTACGAATATCAAAGTTACGTCCTTCTACTTTGCGTTGTGCGTTTTCAATGGCACGTGTCACCATAGAATGCTCAATCGCTTCACCCTCTGGCATATTCAATCTCGCCATAATCGCAGACACACGTTCACCTGAGAAAATACGCAGTAATTGATCATCCAATGACAGATAAAAACGGCTAGATCCTGGGTCACCTTGGCGACCGGCACGACCACGTAATTGGTTATCCACACGACGTGACTCATGACGCTCAGTACCAATGATGTGTAGCCCGCCAGAAGCCAACACTGCATCATGACGCTGTTGCCATTCTGACTTCAACTGTTCCGCTTGCGTTTGTTTTTGCGCATCAGTTAATTCTGCATTTTGATTCACCGCATGAATAGCCGCCTCAGGATTACCGCCAAGTACAATATCCGTACCACGACCGGCCATGTTGGTAGCGATAGTAATCACCCCTGGACGCCCCGCTTCAGCCACAATATGGGCCTCGCGTTCGTGCTGTTTGGCGTTCAACACTTGGTGCTCTAACTTGGCTTGAGTGAGTAAATTAGAGATGAGTTCAGAGTTTTCAATCGAGGTTGTACCCACCAACACCGGCTGACCTTTGGCTTGACACTCTTTAATGTCCTCAATCACCGCATTGTATTTTTCAGCAGCTGTCCGATACACTTTATCCATCGCATCTTTACGTTGCATTGGACGATGGGTCGGCACCACAACCGTCTCTAAACCATAGATTTGATTGAATTCATATGCTTCAGTGTCGGCAGTACCCGTCATGCCACTTAGTTTGGTGTACATACGGAAATAGTTTTGGAAGGTAATCGAAGCGAGGGTTTGATTCTCTTTTTGAATGGCTACCCCTTCTTTGGCTTCCACCGCTTGATGCAAGCCATCTGACCAGCGACGACCTGGCATCATACGTCCAGAAAACTCATCGACAATAATCACTTCATCATCACGCACCACATAATGTTGATCTTTATTGAATAAATTTTGTGCACGTAATGATGCATATAGGTGATGCACTAAAGTAATGTTAGCCGCTTCATACAAACTTGAACCTTCAGGCAACAATCCTGAGCTAGTCAGGATTTGCTCTGCACGTTCATGCCCAGCCTCACTCATAGTCACCGTTTGCGCTTTTTCATCTACCCAATAATCACCTTCACCCTCTTCTTCTTTTTGGGCAGTCAACTGCAAGGCCACTGCATTGATTTGATGATATAAATCGATACTATGCTCAGCTTGACCTGAAATAATCAACGGCGTACGTGCTTCATCAATCAAAATGGAGTCCACTTCATCCACCAAAGCATAGCTCAATGCACGCTGAACGCGCTCCTCACGACTAAACACCATGTTGTCGCGTAAGTAGTCAAAACCGAATTCATTATTCGTGCCGTAGGTAATGTCAGCAGCATACGCTTGCTGTTTTACATCATGTGGCATCTGCGATAAGTTAATGCCGACCGTCAAGCCTAAAAAGTTATACAGCTTCCCCATCCACTCAGCGTCGCGTTTGGCTAAATAATCATTCACTGTCACCACGTGCACGCCTTGACCAGTCAGCGCATTCAAATAAGTGGGTAAAGTTGCGACCAAGGTCTTACCTTCGCCTGTACGCATCTCTGCAATTTTGCCCGCATTCAACACCATGCCGCCTATCAACTGCACATCAAAATGGCGCATACCCAAAGCACGACGGCTACCCTCGCGCACGACGGCAAAAGCTTCTGGTAATAATTTTTCTAACGATTCACCTTGTTGATAACGTTGTTTAAATTCTTCAGTTTTGGCACGTAACGCGTCATCTGATAACACTTCAATGCTAGGCTCTAAAGCATTAATGTCTTTGACTGCTTGGCTATATTGTTTTATGAGCCTTTCGTTACGACTACCGAAAAATTTTTTGAACAACGTGGATAACATGAAGGGGCACCAACTTTCCGTGCGTACGGAAACCTAAAAAATAGTGTTAAATTAAAATATTGAGATTAAGATGGGGATTAAATTTATAAATTCAAATTATTGATGTTACTCATGCAACTAGCCCGCGTTTCTGTGTAAATACTGCCGCGGATCTAACGCATTACCATTCAAACGTATTTCATAATGCAAATGCGGTCCAGTTGAGCGACCGGTGTTACCAACCAATGCCACGCGCTGTCCTTTAGTCACACGTTCGCCCACTTTCACTAAAATATTAGATGCGTGTGCATAGCGCGTCTCTAAGCCAGACCCATGATTTATTTTAACTATTTTACCATAATCAGGCGTGTGCTCTGCGGCAATCACAATGCCATCAGCCGCTGCCAAGATAGGAGCGCCTGTATTGGCTGGAAAGTCCAAGCCTTCATGAAAAGCCTTGTGCCCATTAAAAGGGTCAATCCGCCAACCATAGCTAGAGGAATTGAAACCAGCCTGAACGGGGCTGCTATTTGGCAACATGTCTTTAAGCACACTTTGTTGAAGAATTTTGGCTTCAATACCACTTTGATAATCATCGCGGGCGTCTACAGTTTGCATCAACTCTACAATGGCGGCTTTTAATTCCGTCTCGCTCATTGGTTTATCATGTAATAAAGGACCGCCACGATTAGGCATAATATAACTGGGAGACTGTTCAATATTGGGTGCTGGCTGTGTTTTGTCGCCAGCCAATTTGGCTAATCGCTGATTTTGCGCGTCTAGACGCATGATACGGGCTTGCAACTCGCCAATCTGTTTTGCATATGCATCCAAATGACTTTGTGAGGAAATGATCGAACCTTTTAAATGAGGCGGCAGCATAGCCTTCACACCTTGTTCTTTGATGGTTTGCTTAGGCGTAATAAATAGCAACATCATCAACACTGGCAACAAAACCAACGCCGCAATCAAGCTACCCGCCTGCCAAGCATTTAAGCTTTTTGCTTTTGCCATTTTGTTAGAAATTAAGATAATATTCATTGCTATCTATTGCCTACTTTATATGATGCATAAATTTAATGCACTTCTCGGTCAACACGACCAGCTCAATCAGCTTTCCCAACATGCACTTGCAAATGCGTTAGTCAATGCGTTTTGGCACGCCTCCGTACCAGACTATTTAGTCAGCACAAGCAACGCAACCCACTTGGCAGACGGCGTTTTAAACGTCAGTGCAGTGAACGCAAGTGTTGCAAGTAAAATCAAACTTACCCAAGCTAGCTTATTGAAAGCATTGGAAAATTCCCAAAAAACCGTCAGCCTTTTCAAGCATTGTAAAGTTACTTTAATTAAGGTGAAAGTGCAAGTTAAATCTACCCCAAGACCTCGTCCAAAACGCCCAATCACATTGAGCGCGACTGGTGCACAACATTTGAATCAATATGCAGATTCGATTGCTGGGACACCTTTGGGTGATATTCTCAAAAAACTCGCCACCAAAGGTTAAGCTGAAGTGCGGGCATTTTTGCAATATTCACCTTCTTAATCCTTCGCAGCTATAGAAAAACTTGCCTTTATTCAGGCGCTTAATCCTTTGTTGTCGCGCCTAGTGATTAGTGCCATAATGAAATTGGTTGTTACATAATTCTTACAATATTTACAACTGATTAGCATTTCAATTACGGTTCAAATTTATAACGATAAATTAGGAGAAGTCATGTCAGTCGCTTTAATGATTGCCATTGCTGCAGCGGTATTAGCAGTACTGTATGGCGTAGTAATGAGTAAATGGATATCGGGTTTACCAGCGGGTAATGCGCGCATGCAAGAAATTGCGAGTGCGATTCAACAGGGAGCAGCAGCCTACTTGTCGCGACAATATAAGACAATTGCAATAGTGGGCGTAGTATTAGCGGTATTGATTGCACTATTTTTGAATATGGATACTGCGATTGGCTTTGTGGTGGGGGCGCTACTGTCAGGCGCTTGTGGCTTCATTGGTATGAATGTGTCAGTAAAAGCCAATGTACGTACTGCACAAGCTGCAACACACGGCATTGGACCAGCGCTAGATGTAGCCTTTAAAGGTGGCGCTATCACTGGGATGTTAGTGGTGGGTTTAGGCTTACTTGGCGTAGCAGGCTTTTATGCTTATTTAGGCGCGGAGAGTGCCACCAACCTTGACCCTCTGATTGGTTTGGCATTTGGCTCCTCACTGATCTCTATTTTTGCACGTTTGGGTGGCGGTATTTTCACCAAAGGCGCGGATGTGGGTGCAGACTTAGTCGGAAAAGTAGAAGCCGGCATTCCAGAAGACGACCCCCGCAATCCAGCAGTCATTGCAGATAATGTTGGGGACAACGTTGGAGATTGTGCAGGCATGGCTGCTGACCTATTTGAAACCTATGCCGTGACTTTAATTGCGACCATGGTATTGGGTAGCTTAATGGTGGCTGAAGCGGGCGCCAATGCTGTGATCTACCCCCTCATGCTTGGGGCAGTGTCCATTGTGGCGTCCATCATCGGTTGCTTCTTTGTCAAAGCCTCGCCAGGCATGAAAAATGTCATGCCTGCATTATATAAAGGCTTAGCTGTGGCAGGCGTGCTCTCACTCATCGCTTTTTACTTTGTCACTCAGCAATTATTTCCAGATGGCATCACGGACGGCGAAAAAGCAATCTCCTCCTTAGCCCTATTCGGCGCTTGCGCCGTAGGGTTAGTGTTAACAGCAGCCTTGGTGTGGATTACTGAATATTACACGGGTACTGATTACGCACCTGTGAAACACGTGGCACAAGCTTCCACGACTGGTCACGCCACCAACATCATTGCGGGCATCGGCGTGTCAATGAAATCGACCGCTTGGCCAGTACTCGCAGTATGTGTTGCCATTTATAGTTCCTTTTACTTAGGGGGCCTATATGGCATTGCCATTGCAGCAACCGCTATGCTAAGCATGGCAGGTATTGTAGTTGCATTGGATGCTTACGGGCCTATCACGGACAATGCCGGCGGTATTGCAGAAATGGCAGAATTGCCCAGCAGTGTGCGTGAAGTCACTGACCCATTGGATGCAGTAGGCAATACGACGAAAGCAGTGACAAAGGGCTATGCCATTGGCTCTGCAGGTTTAGCTGCACTAGTGTTGTTTGCCGACTACACCCACAAACTGCAAGGCGCAGGCATTGATGTGAAATTTGATCTAAGCGATCCAATGGTGATTATTGGTTTGTTTATTGGCGGCTTGATTCCATTTTTGTTTGCTGCCATGGCAATGGAGGCTGTGGGACGTGCTGCAGGTGCGGTCGTCGAGGAAGTACGTCGACAATTCCGTGAAATCAAAGGCATCATGGAAGGCACTGCAAAACCAGAGTATGGCAAAGCCGTTGATATGCTGACGACTGCCGCCATTAAAGAAATGATGATTCCCTCATTACTGCCAGTGGTAGCGCCAATTGCAGTGGGTTTATTGTTGGGTCCTGTGGCATTAGGTGGCTTGCTGATGGGCACCATTGTCACTGGCTTATTTGTTGCAATTTCAATGTGTACAGGTGGCGGTGCTTGGGACAATGCTAAGAAATATATTGAAGATGGTCATCATGGTGGCAAAGGTTCCGATGCGCATAAAGCAGCGGTGACCGGTGACACCGTTGGTGATCCATACAAAGATACGGCTGGCCCTGCTGTGAATCCATTAATTAAAATCATTAATATTGTGGCGTTGTTGATTGTGCCGTTGCTACACGCTTAATTGATTTGTTCGATATTATTAAACAACAAAAAAGGCAGCTTAGCTGCCTTTTTGTTATGCGTTAATCTCTTGAATACACACTAACATCACATCATAAGGTTTAGAACGCTGGTTTGATTTCCGCTTCGTTATAACGTGAAACCCCATCCATAATTTCTTTGTGCGCTTCGTCTATGCCTTCCCAGCCCTCAATTTTCACCCATTTACCTTTGTCCAAGTCTTTATAGTGCTCAAAGAAATGTGAGATCATTTCTAAGCGCCAAGGCGACACATCTTTGTAAGTTTTTTGGTAAGCGTATAAACCACATACTTTTTCCACTGGCACTGCAAGCAATTTAGCATCACCACCTGCTTCATCGGTCATATTTAACATACCTAATGCACGGCAACGCACTACTACACCGGGTAACAGAGGTACTGGCGTAATCACCAACACATCTACTGGGTCACCATCATCGGCTAATGTATGCGGAATATAGCCATAATTACACGGATATTGCATCGATGTACCCATAAAGCGGTCGACAAAAATAGCGCCACTTTCTTTATCTACTTCGTACTTCACAGGATCACCCTGCATAGGAATTTCGATAATCACATTAAAATCGTGTGGTAAATTTTTGCCAGATGGCACTAAATTAAGAGACATGGAAACAATTGCCTAGAGTTTGAAAAAACGACATTATACAAGAGCTTTGTTGCTTAAATATTGCGAATTTACGCTTTGGGAGATTTTGCAATGGCATCCCACAGTTTTTTGAGCAGAAAAACGCCGATTACCATAGCCAAACCCAACACGGTGACCAAGCCCAAATGGTTTTTAATCGCTGGGATATTGCCAAAAAAATAACCCGCCAATACACAAACCAACACCCAAATCACCGCGCCCATACTGGCTGAACGAGCAAATTTAGACTTATTCATCACAGTGATACCTGCCAAAAAAGGGGCAACCGTGCGAATCACCGGCAAAAAGAAAGAAACCAAAAAACCTTTTTCGCCATGCTTTTCATAAAAAACGCGGGTTTTATCGAGCGCAGCTTGGTTCGGCCATTTTAGATAATCTACAAAAAAAGCCTGGCCAACCGTTTGACCTAAAAAGTAGCCGCTAAAACTACCCAACACCGCTGCAACAATTAACACTAGCAACAACAAAAGTAGCGTTAGCCCAGATGCGGCCCACACCGCACCGCATACAAACAAAAATGGGTTGCTAGGTAAAAAGAAAAAGGGCAAGACGCCAATTTGCAAAAAAACCAAGGTAAACAACAGTAGGTAAACCCAATTGGCATGCATGGCGACCAATTGTGGCAAATGCGCATCAAAACTTAACAACATTTGCCAGATTTCCATCATCGAGTTTCCGTTCTGCAAGCCGCTATGACGCTTGCTGGGGTGAGTTTAAGTGCGAGGTATAACAAAAATGGAATAATAACCACTTCATCTAACTGACCAATAATTGGCAAAAAATCTGGGATTAAATCAAATGGCATTAATACATAACCAATTGCTAGCCACAGTAGCGCCCTCGCTAACATTGGGGTATCTGGGTGCCGTTGCAAACGTTGATAAAAATCAAACTCAGCCTTAATTCTGCGTGCGATATCTTTTAAGCGTTGCATCATGATGGCCAGTTTCAAGCGATACTATCAACAGTCCACATCATGTAACTAAGGGCTGACCGGTGAGTTTTTCAAACGCTTCTAAATATTTGTCTGAGGTACGTTTTGCCACATCCGCAGGCAAAGCTGGTGCAGGGGGTGATTTGTTCCAGCCTGTAGTTTCCAACCAATCACGCACATATTGCTTATCATAGCTGGGTGGATTTTGACCCACTTGATAACTTTCCAATGGCCAAAAACGGGATGAATCGGGCGTCAGCACTTCATCCATCACATGCAAGATACCTTGCGCATCTAATCCAAATTCAAATTTCGTATCGGCAATGATGATGCCTTTGGTTAAAGCATATGCAGCGGCTTCGCTATACAACTGAATCGCCACTTTGGCGACTTGGGCAGCCATCTCTTTTCCAATCAAATCTTCGACCTGCGCAATACTGATATTTTCATCATGCTCCCCCACCGCCGCTTTGCTGGAGGGCGTAAATAAAGGCTGTGGCAGCTTTTGTGCAAGTTGCAGGCCAGTAGGCAACGGAATATCACAAACTGTGCCTTTGGCTTTGTACTCTTTCCAACCACTACCTACTAAATATCCGCGCACAATTGCCTCAATCGGTAATGGCTTCAGTTTTTTTACCACCACTGCACGGCTACCTAATTGGGCTTTGTCGTCGCTATTTTTCACCACGGTATCTGGGTCAATGCCAGTCAAATGATTAGGGACCACATCCGCAAGCTTGTGAAACCAAAAGTTGGCCATTTGTGTGAGCATAGCGCCTTTATTTTCGATGCCCGTTGGCAATATCACATCAAATGCAGACAATCTATCGGTGCTAACTAACAACATGGTCGTGTCATCAATATCGTAGATATCACGTACTTTGCCTTGGTGTATCAGCGTTAGGCTCTTGAGACTGGTTTTAAGTAATGGTGGAGTCATGGCGAACAATTATGCGATAAAGATAACAATTATAGTTTGTGCGTGCATTTGAAGCTAATTTTTTACAGGAAAAAAACCGCTATTCGTTTATACCAATCGTGATGACCTTTAGTGAGTTTGTTCCACCTAACGTACCAAATGGCTCACCATACGTTACCAACACTTCTTCACCCACCTGCACCAATTCTGCACGGCTGAGAATTTTTTCAATCTCCGCAAATATTTCATCGCGGCTTCGGTCTTGTTGGATAATTTCAAAAGGGAATACATTGCGATGCAAGGTCAGTTTTCGGCGTGTAAAAATATCGGGCGACATAGCGTAAATCGGCACAAAACAATCAGCGCGCGATAACCACTGGGCAGAATTACCTGACACGGTTAACGCCACAATCGCCTTGACAGGATAATGGCGCGATGTAAACACTGCCGCCGCAGCTATAGCCTCATCTACACGACTGTGCACATGCGCACGTCGTTCAAACAAATGCATCCCTTCGTACTCTTTTTCGGCTTCTAAACATACTCGGTGCATCGCTTCCACAGCCTCCACCGGGTAATTTCCGCTAGCGGTTTCAGCAGATAACATCACGGCATCGGTACCATCTAATACCGCATTCGCTACATCGGACACCTCAGCACGCGTCGGAATAGGACTATGAATCATCGACTCCAGCATTTGCGTGGCAGTGATAACCAACTTGTTGGCAGCTCGCGCTAATCGAATTATCCGCTTTTGCAATCCTGGAATCGCGGCATCCCCCATTTCTACGCCCAAATCGCCACGCGCTACCATCACCACATCCGAAGCTTCAATAATTGCTTCCAAATGATCAATTGCTTCTGCCCGCTCTATCTTAGCCACCAAGCTAGCATTACCTCCTGCCTGTTGGACTAAAGCACGTGCGCGCTCCATATCTTGCGCATCGCGAGGGAAAGATATAGCAATATAATCAGCCTGAAGCGCAACCGCGGTTTGAATATCCGCAATATCTTTACTGGTAAGTGCTTCAGCTGCCAATCCACCGCCTTGCAGATTGATACCTTTATTGTTGGATAACTCACCACTCGTCAGGACAACACAATAAATTTGATTGCCTTGCACACGATTCACTTCCATGGTGATGCGGCCATCATCCAGCAAAAGTATGGTGCCTTCTTTGACCTCACGTGGCAGGCTTTTATAATCTAAACCGACACGATGCTGATCTCCCAAAGTGCAGTCCGCATCTAACACAAACAGGTCGCCACTTTTAAGCAATATTTTTTGGTGCTCAAATTTTCCAATACGCACCTTGGGACCTTGCAAGTCACATAAAATCCCAACGTGTATTTGCATTTTTTCAGCGATATCACGCACTAATTTTGCATGCTGAATATGTGCCTCGGAGGTCCCATGAGAAAAATTAAGCCTGACAACATTCACGCCTGCACGAAATAAGCGTGCAATCTTTTCTTCCGAGGCGCAGGCTGGACCCATCGTTGCCACAATTTTTGTCTTACGTTGCATTTGTCGCACTCCAAAAGTCAAAAGGGAATCAACTTGACTCCCTTCATATGACTGATATTTGATTAGTAAAATTCGTGATGCGTTAAGCGTACCGCCAATTAAAAGCGCTCTTGGCAGGCATGATGATACTTAGTTTGAAGTTAGTTAAACGGATTCAGCGAAATCTAAATCTTCCATTGGGATGAATTTGACTGGTGCTTTATGTTTGGAGATATGTTGCACCAATCGTATTAAGTTAGAGGTGTATCCATATTCATTGTCATACCAACTGACCACTTTGACAAAGGTTGAATCGAGCATGATGCCTGCCCCTGCATCAAAAATACTGGCGGCTGGGGCGCCACGAAAATCTGTCGACACCACTTTTTCGTCCGTATATTCCAGCACACCTTTAAGTGGGCCGTCTGCTGCCAATTGCATCGCAGCACAAATGGCTTCATAGCTGGTTGACTGCTCTAGTTCAACGGTTAAATCCACAACAGACACATCTGCACTTGGCACGCGCATTGCCATGCCCGTTAATTTTTTGTTCAAGGCGGGAATCACTTTACCGACTGCTTTAGCCGCACCAGTACTTGAAGGGATGATGTTTTCAAACACACCACGGCCACCACGCCAATCTTTATTGGATGTACCGTCTACTGTTTTTTGTGAGGCAGTCGCTGCATGGATGGTTGTCATCAGCCCACGTTTGATGCCAAATGCATCGTGCAACACTTTGGCAATAGGAGCTAAAGCATTGGTGGTACATGATGCGGCTGACACAATGGCCTCACCGTTATAATCTGCATGGTTGACACCATACACAAACATTGGTGTGTCATCTTTACCAGGTGCAGACTGCACAACTTTCTTTGCTCCTTGGTTGATATGGGCCTGACAAGTTTCTTGCGTTAAGAATACACCCGTGCATTCCACCACCACATCAACACCAGCTGCTGCCCATGGAATATTAGCAGGGTCACTTTCTGAAGAAAGGCGAATTTTCTTGCCATCGACCACTAAAAACTCACCCTCAAAATGCGCGTCGTATTTAAAACGACCATGCACAGAGTCAAATTTAAGCATGTAGAGCATATACTCGGGCGCTTCAATCCCGTTAATCGCCACAATGTCGATATCGCTAAACTCTTCTTCATTCATCACCGCACGTAGAAACATGCGGCCAATACGACCAAAACCATTAATACCTACACGTATAGCAGCCATTATTTGTTCTCCAAACGTTAAGCATTTCTATTACATTAAGCAACTTTAGTGCTAGATTCAAAAAAAATAGCCTCTATTGAGGCTATTTCAATATTAGGATTGTAATTTGCGTTGATGACACTCAAATGAATGAGTGCGAAAACTGAAGTAAGTTCGTGCTAATTGTGCATTTATGATTGGCTACGTTGCTCAAGAATTTCAACGGCAGGCAATTTTTTACCTTCTAAAAATTCTAAAAACGCACCACCAGCGGTTGAGATATAACTCACTTTATCATACATATCATACTTCTGAATTGCAGCAATCGTATCGCCACCACCGGCTAGGGTAAAGGCTTTGGTGTTGGCAATGGCATTGGCAATCGTCTTGGTACCTTCACCAAATTGCTCAAACTCAAACACGCCGACAGGACCATTCCACACCACTGTGCCCGCCTGCATAATGATGTCTGCGATGGTTTGCGCTGACTTAGGGCCTATATCAAAAATCATGTCGTCCTCTGCAACATCGCCAGCTTTTTTTAATATCGCAGGTTCATTCGCATCAAACTTTTTACCACATACCACATCTTCTGCAATCGGAATTGTTGCACCACGATTGGTCATTTTTGCCATTAATGCCTTAGCAATGGGCACTAACTCATCTTCATTCAATGATTTGCCAATTTCTTTACCGGACGCTTTTAAGAAGGTATTGGCAATGCCCCCACCGACTACTAATTGGTCAACTTTTTCAGATAAACTCTCTAATACGGTGAGCTTAGTTGACACTTTACTCCCACCCACTATCGCTACCATTGGACGGGCAGGGCTTAATAATGCTTTAGTTAATGCTTCCAGTTCTTCTGTGAGCAAAATACCTGCACATGCAATCGGTGCGAATTTAGCGATGCCATGGGTAGACGCTTCTGCCCGATGGGCGGTGCCGAAGGCATCCATGACAAAGACATCACACAATGCGGCGTATTTTTTGGCCAACTCATCGTTATTTTTCTTTTCACCCACGTTAAACCGGCAGTTCTCTAGCAAAATAAGTTGCCCGTCTTCTACGGTTAAACTGTCTGAGGGTGCATTGGGCGCAAGCCAGTTTTTGACCAAACGTACAGGTTTACCTAACTTTTCCGCCATCACATCGGCAACTGGTTGCAACGAATTTTCGGCCGAGTATACGCCTTCTTCAGGACGACCAAGATGCGATGTCACCATGACTTTGGCACCCGCTTTGAGCGCAAATTCGATGGTGGGCATCGAGGCGGTAATGCGAGCATCAGAAGTGACCTTACCATCTGCCACAGGCACATTTAAATCTGCGCGAATAAACACACGTTTACCCTTTAAATCCAAATCGGTCATTTTGATGAACTGCATACTACACTCCTATGGGTGTGACGCAACGGCTTGACGTTGCATGAATTTTTGCTACTGCTTAAACGACGCACGATAAAACGACATCTATTTTTAATTGAGTGTTTTATTTAGAGATGTGTTGTACCAAACGCATCAAATTACAAGTATAGCCGTATTCGTTGTCATACCAGCCAATCACCTTTACAAATGTGGAATCAAGCATAATGCCTGCATCTGCATCAAACACGCTGGCTTCTGGGCTACTACGAAAATCTGTTGATACTACTTTGTCGTTGGTATACCCCAGTACACCCTTCATTTCTGCTTTTGAGGCATTTTTCATGGCAGCACAAATGGCTTCATAGGTGGTTTCCTGATTCAGCTCAACGGTTAAATCGACCACCGATACATCAGCACTCGGTACGCGCATGGCCATCCCCGTAATCTTTTGATTCAGTTCAGGAATAATCTTACCCACGGCTTTGGCTGCACCCGTACTTGAAGGAATAATGTTTTCAAATACACTGCGTCCGCCACGCCAATCCTTTTTAGAGGTACCATCGACTGTGAGTTGTGAGGCGGTTGTTGCGTGCACAGTTGTCATCAAACCGCGCTTGATACCAAAATTATCATGCAGCACTTTGACTAAAGGTGCCAAACCATTGGTCGTGCATGAGGCTGCTGACACAATCGCTTGGCCGTTGTAATCCTCATGATTCACCCCATACACATACATCGGCGTGTCATCTTTTCCTGGCGCAGATTGCACTACCTTTAATGCCCCATTGCTCAAATGTGGCTGACAACTTTCTTGGGTTAAAAATGCGCCAGTCGATTCCACCACCACATCCACACCGCCCGCTGCAGACCAATCAATCTTGGCGGGATCACGCTCAGCAGTTAAATGAATTTGTTTTCCATTGATCACCAAACTCCCATTTTTGGCTTCGATTTCCGCATTAAAACGGCCATGCACAGAATCATATTTGAGCATGTACATCATATAATCAACTTCGTACGAGCTGTTAATTGCCACCACTTCAATGTCACTGAATTCTGCTTCTTGAATAGCTGCACGCAATACCATGCGACCAATACGGCCAAAACCGTTTACACCAACACGAATCGTCATACCCACCCCTTAACACATCTATTATTTATGCTTTAGCTTTACCATCAGTTTACCAAATAAAAAGGGCCTCATACAGAGGCCCTTTTGGGTATTACTAACTAAATCATAGACCTATTGAAATTTATAATACTGTTTTTGCAACAGCCACAACATTTTCAACAGTGAAACCAAAATGTTTCATTAATGCGCCGCCAGGTGCTGATTCACCGAAGGTATCAATACCCACTACCGCACCTTCTAAACCAACATATTTACGCCAGAAATCTGGGTGAGCAGCTTCAATCGCAACACGTTTCACACCTGCAGTTAATACGCTGTCTTTATATGCCTGATCTTGACGATCAAATACATTAGTTGAAGGCATAGACACCACACGCACTTTTTTACCTGCTGCGGTTAATTCTGCAGCTGCTTTGATCGCTAAATCTAATTCAGAACCGTTGGAGATGAAAATCAAATCTGCTTTACCATCGCAGTCAGAGAACACATAACCACCTTTACGGATAGCAGCAAAGTCTTTTGTATCGTGTTTAATGCCTGGCAAGTTTTGGCGTGAAAGCACCAAGCTGGTTGGACCTTCATGACGTTCCACTGCAGCCACCCAAGCCACTGTAGTTTCAGTTGCATCGGCTGGACGCCACACATCCATACGTGGAATGTAACGAAGACCTGATGTATTTTCTACTGGTTGATGCGTAGGGCCATCTTCACCTTGACCGATAGAGTCATGGGTTAAGACATAGATTACGCGTTGATGCATCAATGCAGACATACGCATACCGCTCTTCATATAGTCTGAGAACATATGGAATGTACCGCCGAATGGCAATAAGCCACCGTGTAGTGCCATACCATTCATGATAGCTGCCATACCAAACTCACGTACACCGTAAGAGATGTAGTTACCAGGTTTTTTAGCCTCAACGTGCACAAAACTGCCAGTTGAAGTTAAGTTTGAACCTGTTAAGTCAGCAGAACCGCCTAAGAACTCAGGCAATAATGGCGCTAAAGCACCAATTGCGTTTTGTGATGCTTTACGTGAAGCCAAACCTTCAGCTTTTTCGTTGACAGCAGCAATGATTTTGTCTGTTTCTGCTTTCCAGTTAGCTGGCAATTCACCCACCATACGGCGTTTGAATTCAGCAGCTTCTGCTGGGTAGGCTTTGGCGTAAGCATCAAATTTAGCATTCCAATCACCCTCAACTTTTGCACCTTTTGCTGTTGCGTCCCAACCAGCATATACATCTGCTGGAATCACGAATGGCTCATGGTTCCAACCAATCGCTGCACGTGTTGCTGCAACTTCTGCTTCACCTAATGCAGAACCGTGGCAATCATGTGAACCTGATTTGTTTGGTGAACCTTTACCAATAATGGTTTTACAGCAAATGAGTGATGGTTTGTCTTTCACTGCTTTTGCTGCTGCAATGGCTTTACCAATAGCAGCCACATCGTGACCATCTACTGATTGCACATGCCAGCCGTATGACTCAAAACGCTTAGCTGTGTCGTCTGTGTACCAACCTTCGATATGACCATCGATAGAAATACCGTTGTCATCCCAGAAAGCGATTAAGTTACCCAAACCCCATGTGCCTGCCAATGCGCAAGCTTCGTGAGAAACGCCTTCCATCATACAGCCGTCACCCAAGAACACATAAGTGTTGTGGTTAACAATCTCATGACCTGGCTTATTGAATTGGCTGGCTAATAATTTTTCTGCCATGGCAAAACCTACACCATTGGCAATACCTTGACCCAACGGGCCTGTGGTTGTCTCTACACCGGCTGCGTAACCATATTCTGGGTGACCAGCACATTGTGAATGTAATTGACGGAATGTTTTGATTTGGTCCATTGACAAGTCGTAACCTGACAAATGTAACAATGAGTAAATCAACATAGAGCCATGACCGTTAGAGAGTACAAAGCGATCGCGATTTGCCCATTTTGGATTTTTTGGGTTATGGCTTAAATGATTATTCCATAACTCCTCGGCAATCTCAGCCATGCCCATAGGGGCGCCTGGGTGACCAGAATTTGCTTTTTGAACTGCATCCATCGATAACGCACGGATGGCGTTGGCTAAATCATTACGCGTTGCCATTGTATTCTCCCTAATGAAAGTTACTTGGGGTCTTATATGTGTTGCTATAAAACCTTGATTGAATTCTTAAAAAAAGAAGGT
>NCGC01000010.1 GCA_002281475.1 Methylophilales bacterium 28-44-11 | reverse complement strand
CCTTTGGTAATTGCTTCTTCGCCCATATAAGCACCCCAGCTCCACGCTGCCACAATTACATGCGTAGACAATGTTTTTGCGGAGATCCCCATCGCTTCAGCACCGTAAAATGCCATCGGGCGCATGTAAGCAGATTCTAGATTATTTTCACGCACCGCAGCTTTCTGTGCTTCCATCATGGTCGCTTTATCAAAGGGCATTTTCATGCCCAAAATATGCGCACTTCGAAACAAACGATCAGTGTGTTCTTTTAAGCGAAAAATAGCAGTGCCTTGATCAGTTTTATATGCGCGCACGCCCTCAAAGACACCCATGCCGTAATGTAAAGTATGAGTGAGCACATGCGTAGTTGCATCGCGCCAGTTGACCATTTTACCGTCATACCAAATTACGCCATCACGGTCCGCCATTGAGGTTGGTATTGCCATTTCGCATGCCTTATCTTGTTAATTTTACAAAACCATTATTGTAAACCAAAGCAGCGATTTTATTGCTTATGTTAGAATCAAAACGCTACAATAAACTTAAAACTCTCATCTAAGTTTAGGCAACCTTCTAAAAAGGATATATTTCATGCGTAAGTGGTTATTTTTAAGCTTGTTATTCATACTGACTGCCTGTAACGCAGCATCCAAAGCCACACACTTTATCGGCACAGATATCACTGGCGCCGAATTTGGCAAACCACTATCGCTGACTGACCACAATGGCAAGCTTCGTAGCATGTCTGATTTTAAAGGTAAGGTGGTGGTCATGTTTTTTGGGTATACGCATTGCCCAGATGTGTGCCCGACTACCATGAGCGATCTTAGACAAACCATGAAGTTATTGGGTAAAGATGCCGACCAAGTACAAGTGCTGTTTGTTACAGTAGACCCAGATCGTGACACCCAAGAGGTGTTGGCGCAGTTTGTACCGTCTTTTGACAAGCGTTTTATAGGTTTGCGTGGCTCATTGCAAGAAGTGGCTGAGAATATGGGAAGCTACAAAATATTTGCATCCAAGGTCATCAGCAGTACCGATAGCCACTACACCATAGACCATAGCGCCGGATTGTATGTATTTGACAAAAAAGGGGCTGCGCGCATTTACATGAGCTATGGTCAGAAACCAGCGGATATCGCCAACGACCTCAAGCAATTATTTTAAATAGTTATAAGCGATGCAACTGAGGCGACAATTGCTTTAGTTGCTTTTCAGCATTGTCATAGTTTGGAAATAACTGCGCTAATACTGCATAAAACCTTGCGGAGTGATTCATTTCTTTTAAATGTGCCAATTCGTGACACACCACATAATTGATAACTTGAGGCGTTGCTTGAATTAAGCGCCAGTTCAATCTCACTTGGCCTAGACTATTGCAACTTCCCCAGCGCGATTGCGCATTCGATAGCTTCACAAGCGGTGGTGTTACTCCTAATTTAGTGGCAAAGATTTCCACGCGTCTTACAAAATCATCGTACGCCTCTTGCTGATACCACTGCATTACCTTTTTACCTACCAGCGTAAGATTGTGAGCGTCTTTCACAACAACGTTGAGAATATTACCCACCAGCATAATTTTAGACTTACCTTTACTTTCAATCACTTGCAACGTGATGTCTTGCCCTAAAAACAGCATATTCTCGCCCGCTTGCCAGCATACAGGCGTAACCGTATTGGCTTCACGTAATGCCAATTTATTCAATATCCATGTGGATTTTTCCTGCAGAATCTGATTTAGTTGGTGCACCACAATGCGCTTAGGCGCATGCACCACCAAACCATCTTGCGTGATTTTTAGCCCTACCGTTCTGCGCGGACGCAGCGACAATTGATAAGGTATTTGCTGCCCATCTGCAAGCGTGAGCGTTTGCAGCATCATAGCGATACCATTTCCGCTTCAATCCAGTTTTCGACACGTTGATTGACTTCATCTGGCTTTAATCCAGCTGTTTCAATCGGCGGTCCTATCACGACTTGTATGGTGCCAGGGTATTTTGTAAATGAGTTTTTTCGCCAGTATCGTCCAGCATTATGTGCCACTGGCACTACCGTACTTTGGGTATGCGAAGCTAACCATGCACCACCAATATGGTATTTGCCACGCTGGCCTGGTGCAGTGCGAGTGCCTTCTGGAAAAATTACTACCCACAATCCCCTCGCTAATCGGTCTTTGCCATGTGCGACTAGTTTCTTAAGGGCTTCACGACCTGAGCTTCGGTCAATTGGGATCGCCGCCAACGCCATAAAAGCCCAACCCAAAAAAGCTCACGCTTCATGACCCAAATTTGCGGTGGAAATATGGTTTGCAACGCGATGGTTTCCCATGCGGATTGATGCTTGCTCAGAATAATTGAAGGATGTTGAGGGATGTTTTCCACTCCTTTGACCGACACACCAAGATTACAAGTCAGTTTTAACCAATAAATGGTGCAATAGGCCCAGCCACTCGCGATGCGGGAGCGTGTGACGTTGTTTAATGGAAACAGTAAAATGGCGAGAATAGAAAAAATTGGGGTTATGAGGAGCACACCCAAATAGAACACCAATGATCGAATCCAAGCTATCATTTATTCAGAAATAATATGTTGTGCGGCTTCTGCCAAATCCGCCATCACTAGCACATTGTCAGGCAAATTGCCTTTTGTTAAGGTTTCCTCGCCTTTGCCAGTACGCACAAGAATAGGCTTACAGCCAGCTTGGCCAAACGCTTGAATGTCACGTAACGCATCCCCTACAGCATATACTTGATTTAACTCAATCGAAAAGCGACGACTAATTTCCTCGATCATCCCGGTTTTGGGTTTTCTGCAATCACAATGATCATCGGCTGCATGTGGGCAGTAAAACAGCGCATCGATGCGCCCACCCACCAGTGATAAAGCTTTATGCATTTTATCGTGTATCGCATTGAGGGCTGCCATATCAAACAAACCACGAGCAATGCCCGATTGATTGGTGGCCACAGCCACGCGAAAACCGGACTGGTTGAGCATGGCAATGGCTTCTAAGCTACCGAGGATTGGCACCCATTCGGAAGGGTTTTTAATAAAAGTCACGCTATCTTGATTAATAACGCCATCTCTATCTAATATAACTAATTTCAAATGTAGCTCACTGACTGATTAACTGGCTAATTTAGACAAATCGGCCACGCGATTCATGGCTTGATGTAATTGATTCAACAACGCCAAGCGATTGTTTTTCAACGCCACCTCTTCTGCATTGACCATCACGTTGTCAAAAAATGCATCGACAGGCGCTTTTAATATGGCAAGTGCTTGGAGGGAAGCCGTGTAATCACCTGCCTCAAATAATTGATCAGCTCTTGGTTTCACATGATTTAAGGCTTCAGCTAATGCAATCTCAGCTGGCTCTTGTAGTAAGTGAGTACTTACAGTGCCACTTACTTCACACTCTACTTTTTTCAAGATATTGCCTACACGTTTATTGGCAGCTGCAAGTGCTGGGGCTTCGGTGAGACCTGCAAAGCTTCGTACAGCCGCTAAACGCGCTGGCACTTCGCTCATAAGCTCCGGAGTTAGTGACAATACAGCATCTACTTCTTGCGGGCTTGCGCCTTGATCACGCAGATTGACGCTTAATCGATCATAGCAAAAATCTTTTACTGCTTCTCGCGCACTTGGGTCAGTCACAAATTGTGAGAATGCAGTTTCTATTACAGCATTCAATGACAACGGTAATGTTGTATCTATTAACATACGAATAATACCCAACGCCTGACGACGCAATGCAAATGGGTCTTTATCCCCAGTCGGCTTTTCACCGATGCTAAATAGACCCACTAAAGTTTCAAGCTTATCCGCTAATGCAACGACGAGACCCACCAGATTTCGTGGCAATTCATCACCGGCAAAACGTGGTTTGTAATGGTCCTCTATTGCAAACGCTACGTCATTATCCAAGCCTTCATGTTGCGCATAGTAGCGCCCCATAATGCCCTGTAACTCTGGGAACTCGCCGACCATATCGGTGAGCAAATCCACCTTTGACAAGCGCGCTGCCAGCTCTACTTTTGCAGTTAACGTTGGATTAATTTGTTCTGCAATCGCTTTGGCAATCGCTACCACACGTGCATTACGCTCACCTTGGCTACCCAATTTATTGTGGTACACCACTTTTTCTAAACCAGCTACTCGACTCTCTAAGGTTTTCTTACGGTCTTGGTCAAAGAAAAACTTAGCATCAGCCAAACGTGGACGTACCACACGCTCATTGCCGCCAATGACTTTAGATGGGTCGGCTGGATTGATATTGGAAACAATCAAAAACTTATTGGTCAGTTTTTGATTAGCATCTAATAATGGAAAGTACTTTTGATTGGCCTTCATGGTCAAAATCAAACATTCTTGCGGAACTTCCAAATATTCGTATTCAAATTGCCCTAACAATACATTAGGCAGCTCTACCAGTGCCGTCACTTCATCTAACAACGCATCATCTTCAATCGGGGTTAAATGCTCTTTGGCTGCCGCCGCATTCAATTGCTTCACAATTTCTGCACGACGCTCAGCAAAACTGGCGATCACAGCGCCTTCTTCTCTGAGCTGGTTGGTATAGGTGTCTGCAGAGGTGATGTGAATGATCGAGGATTTGGCTTCAAACCGATGACCTTGTGTTGTCTTTTGTGCTTGCAAGCCAAGCACAGAAACAGGCACGACTTCACTGCCATGCAATGCCACTAAACCGTGGGCGGGACGCACAAAATTCACGCTTTCCCAGCCATCGTTAATTTGGTAAGTCATCACTTTTGGGATGGGTAACTTTGCTAACGCCTCATCTATAGCTTTTTGCAAACCTTCTGCCAACGTTGGGCCCGCTTGCGTCACATCTAAGAATAAAATATCAGCTTTGCCGTCATGCTCTTTGCGCAATTGACTCACAGCAGAACCGTCCAAACCTAAGGCTTGTAACTTCTTCACCAGCGCTGGTGTGGCATTACCACTCGCATCTAAACCTACAGTCGCTGGCATCAATTTTTGTGCTATTTGTTTATCTGCCGCTTTTGCAGAAACGTTGGTGATATGGGCGGCTAAGCGTCTTGGGGTGGCAAACACAGTTGTTTGTGCGCCATCAGTAACTAAGCCCTGGCTTTGAAGTGTATCAACTATAGTTTGCAAAAAGCTTTCGCCCAGTTTTTTAAGTGCCTTCGGAGGCAACTCTTCTACAAATAACTCTACTAATAAATTACTACTCATGCCGCTGCTTTCTTATTTTGTTCTATCTGAGCCAATATTTCATCCGCCCACGCTTTGGGTGCCATGGGGAAACCTAAACGTGCGCGACTATCTAAATAGCTGGCGGCTACACTGCGTGCCAAGTTGCGGATGCGTCCAATATAAGCAGCACGCTCGGTGACCGAAATCGCACCACGTGCATCCAACAAGTTAAACGTATGCGCGGCTTTGAGTACTTGTTCATAAGCAGGTAACGCTAATTTTTCTTCCATCAAATGTTTGGCTTGTTTTTCGTGCGCATTGAATGCAATAAGCAAAAACTCTACGTCACTGTGCTCAAAGTTATAGGCCGATTGTTCTTTCTCGTTTTGTAAGAACACATCGCCATATTTCACCCCTGGAGAATAAGTGAGGTCATATACGTTTTCTACGCCTTGTAAATACATCGCCAAGCGCTCTAAACCATAAGTGATTTCACCAGTGATGGGTTTACAATTAATGCCACCTACTTGTTGAAAGTAAGTAAATTGTGTGACTTCCATACCATTCAACCAAACTTCCCAACCTAATCCCCAAGCACCAAGCGTTGGGTTTTCCCAGTCATCTTCCACAAAACGGACATCGTTTTGTTTCAAATCAAAACCCAAAGCCTCTAATGAGCCTAAATATAACTCTAAGATATCGGCAGGCGCAGGTTTAAGCACCACTTGAAATTGGTAATAATGCTGTAAACGATTCGGATTTTCGCCATAGCGACCATCTTTGGGACGACGACTGGGTTGCACATAAGCGGCTTTCCATGGCTCTGGACCAAGCGCGCGCAAAAATGTAGCGGTATGTGAGGTTCCCGCCCCTACTTCCATATCATAAGGTTGCAACAGTGTGCATCCTTGCTTATCCCAATAGTCTTGGAGTTTTAAAATGATTTGCTGAAACGTGAGTGACATGATGACGCGATGATTGTTCTAAAGCACTGATTTTACCCTAGAAAAGCCATTTTTCACTACAGCGTCTTAGAGACCAAGAAAATATCAAAACACGCATAAGTGTTGAGTGCGATATTTTTGCCGCCTTGTATTTGAAGATTGAAATAGCGTGGAAGTGTGCACTTAAGCTTTCTTAGGTGATTCAGTGCCTTTGTGTTGATATTTTTTGAGCATGAACCAAGCTAAGAATCCAAAGCTGAATACAATAAACAGCCTGTTTCCCCACCAAATATAAGGTGTACTGCCTTGATATCCTTGCACCATACCCGTCAAGGTAATTTGAGCATCGTGTGGGGCATGCGATTGTACAATGCCATGCTGATTAATAATTGCGGTCGCCCCTGTATTAGTAGAACGTAACATCATTCGACCCGTTTCAATGGCGCGCGCTTGGCTAAATTGCATGTGCTGCACTGCTGCAAACGATTTGCCATACCATGCATCGTTACTCATATTTACTAACAACGTTGCGGCAGGTAATGGGCGAATAATTTCCTCGCCAAATACATCTTCATAGCAAATATTCACCGCCACTTGCTGACCCGCCAATTGCATAGGTGTGTGATTTTGACCACGAGAAAGGTCACTCAATGGGATGTTCAGCCAATCCTGATAAATCCACCCAAAAATCGCTTTCAGTGGAATAAATTCGCCAAACGGCACTAAGTGGCTTTTAGAATAGGCTTGCACCGGTGCACTGCCAAAACTGAGGGCGCTATTAAAATACGATTGGTTCTCAGCATCGTATTGCACCAAGCCCACCAGCGCATCTCCCTGTTGCTGTTGCGCATGCTGAGTAATGCGTTGAATCACAGTTTTGTCTAGCTGCTGCGCAATCACTGGTAATGCCGTTTCTGGCAACACAATCAGTTGCGCATCGCTTTGCTCTACCATCTGCAAATACTGATTAATGGTGGAACTTGCCACATCTGGCGACCATTTAATAGTCTGACTGACATTGCCCTGCAACAGTGCCACTTTGAGCGGTTCCCCAAATGGCGTTGTCCATTCCACAAAGGAGAGCAATTGCCCTGAGATAATTATCATACTGATAGCCGCAGCGACTTTTAATCTCCATCGCAAATGCGTATGTTGGGTGATGCCGTATGCGATCAATGAGGCAATCAGTGCAACGATAATTGAAACCCCATATACGCCGATCATAGGCATAAATCCAACCAACGGGCTGCTTGGCACTTGACTATAGCCTAGTGTTAACCAAGGAAAGCCCGTGAAAATCCAACTACGTACCCAATCAGAAACGCCCCACAGCAATGGTACGGTCCATAACGTCCAGCCAATACGTTTGCTGAAGTAACCTACTAACGCAGGAAACAGAGCCATAAAGGCGCATAAACAAAAGGTGCAAAATCCAGCAAACCACCAAGGCATGCCCCCAAATTCATGCAGGCTGATGTATATCCAATAAATGCCAAACCCATACAAACCCAAACCAAAACTAAACCCTAGCTTAAAATTGTTTTTAACAGTGGCAGAACCATGCCACAAGTAAAATAAGATGGTTAAGCCAACAATGGGTGCAACAAAGATCTCGTAAGGTGCAAAACCGAATACCGTCAGCAATCCTGCGAGAAATGCGAATAAATGGAATCTTAATGTGACGTGATTTGACATGTGATGCGATTAGCTTGATAAAAAACGTTCTGATTGTACCGTTTTGCTCGACATTCTAAGTAAATAAATAGCATTTGTGTGGCGCACGGATTGACACAACAATTCACTGGAGACTATATTAACTGTGCAATTGAGGCTGTTATTTAATAACGATACTAATATAGAGGAGTTGCATTGTGAGCATGATGTCTGAGTTTAAAGAGTTTGCATTAAAAGGGAATGTGATGGATTTGGCAGTCGGCGTGATTATCGGCGCTGCCTTCGGCAAAATTGTGGATTCATTGGTGGGTGACATTATCATGCCGGTGATCAGCACTTTAGTGGGTGGATTAGACTTTAGTAATATGTATATTGCACTGAACGGTCAAGAAGCGGGATTGGCATTGGTGGAAGCGAAAAAAGCAGGTGCTGTGTTGGCTTACGGAAACTTTATTACCATTGCCCTTAACTTTATTATTCTTGCATTTATTATCTTTCAAATGGTACGCATCATGAATAAATTGAAAAAAGCCGAACCTGCCCCTGCGCCAGCAGCGACACCTGAAGATGTGATATTGCTACGCGAAATTCGGGATTCACTAAAAAAATAAGTCTCTTCATTACCAATAAAAAAGGCGCTCGTAGCGCCTTTTTTACTTCTGCATTCACTTACATTTCTGGCTTAACATCTGGCACTTCATAGGTCTGACCCGTAGACGCTTTCTCGGCACCATCATTGTTTAAAAACACCACTACGTTGACTTTGTCTTCAATAAAATCCAATTCTGTAGTTTGGTAATACTCACCATCCGGCGCAGTATTGATGTAGTGATAGTGCCAAATAGAGGCCACAACACGACCAGAGTCTTTCAACTTTACATCTTCCGCTTTTGCTGGTTCGCCTAGCAACTCTACAATCTTCGCTTTATTCAGCTTGCCCACCGCATCCACAAATGCTTTCTCTTCAGTGGGTAATTCACTCACCATGGGTTCTGTTTTAATTTCACCCGCAGTCACACTTAATGCACTCAAAGCCACACTTAACGCACCCACTGTTTGCCAAATTTTCATGATCATCTCCTGTCAGTGAAATTATGAGAATCTAATTTAAAATTAGTTCAACTGCTTTGTCATGGGTAATGCGCTTTGAGTGAGCGTTATGTCGCCTCTATTGGATACGGCTCCTCTGGAAGCATCTCAACCAAGATAGAATGTAAGCGCCTACTATCTGCCCTGACAACTGTTACTCTGATATTGTCAATGTTAACTGCATCACCACGCTTTGGTAAATGACCAAATTTGTTGACGACTAAACCACCAATCGTCGAAAACTCTTCATCACTAAATTGCGTGCCGATGGCTTCATTAAAATCCGCAATCTCGGTGAGCGCTTTTACTCTAAACTGACCATCCGCATGATAAATAATATTGTCTTCATCTTCGTCATAATCGTATTCATCTTCAATGTCACCAACAATTTGCTCGAGCACATCTTCAATGGTGACCATACCTGCCACTCCACCGTACTCGTCCACCACAATGGCAATATGATTGCGATTACTGCGAAACTCTTTCAACAACACGTTTAAGCGTTTGGACTCTGGAATAAACACAGCTGGACGCAACATATCACGTACATCAAAGTCTTCACCCGCGTAATACCTTAATAAATCTTTAGCAAGGAGTATGCCAATCACATCATTTTTATTGTCTTCAATGACGGGGAAACGAGAGTGTGCAGTTTCTATGACATGCGGAATGAATGTTTCTGGGGGGTCGGTAATGTCGATCACGTCCATTTGTGAGCGTGGAATCATGATATCACGTACTTGCATTTCACTGACTTGCAACACGCCTTCTATCATAGCGAGCGAGTCACTATCCATTAGATGATTTTCGTAGGCGCTGTGTAACAGCTCTACCAATTGCTCGCGGTCTTCTGGTTCGCGAAGTAAAAAGTGGCTTAAACGCTCTAATAAGCTGGGTTTATGTTGGGGGTTTTCCGGCTCAGCCATAATGTGCGCTTTGAAAAATTGTATTTTGCTTAGTAAGGTTAACCAAAGACAGTACAAAAAAGTACAGAAAGGCCAAGCCAACAACGGCAGAAATTATTTACATCAAAGCGTTATGCATCCTGTGTAATGAGATAAGGGTTAGGATACCCTAATTTTTGTAAAATTGTTACCTCAAGCGCCTCCATTAGTTCCGCCTGAGGCTCTGTTTCGTGATCATATCCGTGCAAATGCAACACCCCATGCACCGTTAAGTGTGCATAATGCGCTTCCAATGATTTAGTTTGTGCATGCGCCTCTGATTCGACCACAGGTGCACAAATAATAATATCGCCCATCAGATGCGGTTCTTCCGTCAGCGGGAATGTTAAAACGTTAGTTGGATAATCTTTGCCACGATAAGCACTATTCAGCGCGCGTCCCTCTTCTGCATCCACAATACGAATCGCAACTTCAGTCTCTACCCGCACAGCTGCTTTCACCCAACGTTTGAACTGTTGCTTAGTGGGTACATACTCAGTGTTTGCAGCATATTGAATAGAAAACGAAACGTTGGTCATGGTGAATTAAAGACGACACAAAACAATAATGCATTATAAATGGAATTGGCATCTAACAAAATCATGTAGAAGGCCAGAATTTGACTACAAAGACTAAAGACAAATACTTCATGTTAATGAGATGAAGAGGCATAATACATAATCAAACACTCAGCTGCTTACAGTATTCAGGAAATGTTATGACCGAAAACATCAAATTTTCAGATTATTTATCTGCCCATATGCATGGTGAACATCGCACCGCATTGATTGGAATGCTGAATGACATCACAGTGGCATGTAAAAAAATTGCGATTGCTATCGACAGTGGCGCGCTTGAGGGCAATATGCACAGCTTAAACACTGAAAACGTGCAGGGCGAAGTGCAAAAAGCGTTAGATGTCATCACACATGAAATTTTCAGCGAAACCACATTAACTAGCGGATTTGTGGTGGGGATGGCATCCGAAGAGATGGAAAATATCATCGAAGTTGATGAAGCTCTGGCACCTAATGGTCAATATTTATTGTTGTTTGATCCGCTTGATGGCTCGTCTAACGTCAATGTGAATATTTCTGTGGGCACCATTTTCTCTATATTAAAAAGCCCATTAGCACGGCCAACACTGAAAGACTTTTTACAACCAGGCACACAACAAATTTGTGCAGGCTATGCTTTGTACGGCACCTCTACCATGTTTGTATTTACTACCGGAGAAGGCGTGCATGGATTTACGCTAGACAACGAATTGGGCGAATTCTTTTTAACCCACCCGCACATGAAGGTACAAGAAGACACGCAAGAATTTGCAATTAACATGTCGAATTACCGTTTTTGGCAAGCGCCTGTGCAACGTTACATTGATGAGTGCTTACAAGGCGAGGAAGGTGATCGTGAAAAAGATTTTAATATGCGTTGGGTGGCCTCGATGGTGGCAGAAATTCATCGCATTTTAGTGCGTGGTGGTGTTTTTATGTACCCGATGGACAGCAAAATCAAAAAGCAAGGTGGAAAATTACGCCTGATGTATGAAGCCAATCCTATGAGCATGATCATGGAGCAAGCTGGCGGATTATCTACAACTGGAAGTATGCGTATTTTAGAGGTGGTGCCCAATGCATTGCATCAACGCGTGCCTGTGATGATGGGTAGTAAACATGAAATTGAGCGCATCATTGCTTACCACGGCAAAACCAAACGCTAAACTGTCTGAACACTTAAATTGGTGCGACCATGAGTTTTACCAAATAGTCATTGGGTTGTTCACTACGTTTTGTTATTTGATCACCGCATTAAGTTGGCCAGATTTATAACGCTCAGCCATTGCATCGCATGAAATCGGCTGAATCTGCGATGCTTTTCCAGCAGAACCAAAAGCCTCATAACGCGACTGACACAAATCACGCATTGCAACGGTACTGACTTGCAAAAATTTTCTTGGGTCAAACTCTTGTTTGTTTTCATCAAAAAAGCGGCGTAGCGCACCAGTACATGCAATACGCAAATCAGTATCGATATTCACTTTACGCACACCATGTTTGATACCCTCGACGATCTCTTCCACAGGCACGCCGTAGGTTTCTCCAATATTTCCACCGTGATCATTGATGATTTTCAGCCACTCTTGAGGCACAGAAGATGAACCATGCATCACCAAATGCGTGTTAGGGAGTCGTGCATGAATTTCTTTGATGCGACCGATGGCTAAGGTTTGACCGGTTGGCGGATGCTTAAATTTATAGGCGCCATGGGAGGTGCCGATGGCAATCGCCAATGCGTCTACGCCCGTTTTCTTTACAAAATCCGCCGCCTCTTCAGGATCAGTGAGCAATTGTTGATGACTTAGCACCCCTTCGGCACCTGAGCCATCTTCTTCACCCGCCAGCCCAGTTTCAAGTGAGCCAAGTACACCCAACTCACCTTCAACTGAGACGCCAATGGCATGGGCTAAATCGACAATTTGTTTGGTGATATCAACGTTGTATTGATAGGAGGAAGGCGTTTTGGCATCTTCCATCAGTGACCCATCCATCATCACGCTGGAAAATCCAGAACGCATGGCTTGAATACACACTGCAGGCGTATGGCCATGGTCTTGATGCATGACCACAGGAATATGCGGATACGACTCGATGGCGGCTAACACCAAATGTCTTAAAAACGCTTCACCAGCATATTTTCTAGCGCCTGCTGATGCTTGCAAAATAACAGGGCTATCGACAGCATCGGCCGCTTGCATAATGGCGTGCACCTGTTCCATGTTATTTACATTAAAAGCAGCTAAGCCATATTGATGCTCGGCAGCGTGATCCAACAATTGTCGCAACGATACTAGTGCCATTGATAGTCTCTTCTTAGTAAGCAATCATCGTAATAGCATCATCTTAAAGCGCAAATACTATGACCATATTGATGATGAGCTTTGTTTAACCAGTCCAGTTAAGTCAATTGAGGATGTGGAGGTTTGCTCTAACTTAATCTGCCGCGTTTTTCTGCTCATAATTTTCATAGGCATTGATAATTTTTTGCACCAGCGGATGTCGTACTACGTCCTGCGATAAGAAATGTGTCATGGCAATGCCTTTCACCTCTTTTAATATTTTCTGTGCTTCCACCAAACCACTTTTTTGATGACGTTGCAAATCGATTTGCGTCACATCACCAGTGATCACAGCCTTGGTACCAAAGCCAATACGCGTTAAAAACATCTTCATTTGTTCTGGGGTTGTGTTTTGTGCTTCATCCAGAATAATAAAACTATGATTTAAAGTACGACCGCGCATATAAGCCAAAGGTGCCACCTCAATCGCGCTGCGCTCAAACATTTTATTCACGGCATCATAACCTGCCAAGTCATATAAAGCGTCGTATAACGGGCGTAAGTATGGGTCCACTTTTTGGTTTAAATCACCAGGCAAAAACCCTAAGCGTTCACCCGCCTCTACCGCGGGGCGGACCAAAACAATTCTTTTCACGCGATCTCGAGACATCGCATCCACTGCACTGGCCACTGCCAAATAAGTTTTACCGGTACCCGCAGGGCCAATGCCAAAGGTGATATCGTGGTCTTGAATTTGCTGCAAATAGGCTACTTGTCTTGGTGTACGTCCATGCAAGTCTCCACGACGCGTCATCAACACGGGCATCGCTTGGCTACTGGTCAAATCTTCTGGCTTAAGCTTATCGAGTTCGACTAATCCCAATTGAATCTCTTCTAACTCAATCGGTTTTTTGGCACGCACATAAAAATTTTCTAACAATTGCGCCGCAATGCGCACGTTGTCTTGCTTCCCAGACAAGTTAAAGGTGTTGCCGCGACGATTGATATTCACCTCAAGCGCAGTTTCAATTTGCTTAATATTTTCATCTAGAGCGCCGCATAAGTTTGCTAGGCGTGTATTGTCCTCAGGACTTAAATGAATTTCCATGGTTTAAACGATCTCGCCTTGTAAACGTTTTGGGTTAGTCACATCAGTGATCTTCACTTGCACAAACTGATGAATCAAAGCAGCATCGCCTTTGATATCCACCACGCGATTATTGTCTGTTTTGCCCGCCAACAATGCATTGTCTTTCCAAGATACTCCGTCAATCAGCACGCGCTGTACTGTACCTAACATAGCGCGACTAATGGCATCACCTTGTGCTTCATTCATGACCTGCAATTTTGCTAAACGTGCTAATTTTATTGCATGCGGCGTTTCATCTTGAATAAATGAGGCTGGCGTTCCTGGCCTTGGACTATATAAAAAACTAAAGCTGTAATCAAATCCGATGTCTTGCATCAACTTAGCAGTTGCATTGAAATCAGATTCTGTCTCACCCGGAAATCCCACAATAAAATCTGATGTAAAAGTAAGGTGTGGGCTTGCAGCCTTTAACTTACGGATAGTACTTTTATATTGAAGGGCTGTGTAATTACGCTTCATTGCCATCAGCACGCGATCACTGCCCGCTTGCACCGGTAAATGTAATTGCACCGCCAATTTGGGCACAGTGGCAAAACAAGCAATCAAACGCTCATTCATTTCATTGGGGTGACTGGTAGTAAAGCGTATACGTCCAATCTGTGGAATTTCTGCCAACGTTTCAATCAGCATGGCTAAATCTGCTTCAACGCCTTCGTACTCGGTGCGATACGCGTTGACGTTTTGGCCTAGCAACGTAATTTCTTTCACCCCTTGCTCCGCCAACTGTATGGCTTCCGTCAAAATATCTGCAAACGGCCTAGATACTTCTTCGCCACGCGTATAAGGCACCACACAGAAACTGCAATATTTACTACAGCCTTCCATAATGCTTAAAAACGCAGTGGCCCCCTCAACTCGCGGTGGCGGTAAATGGTCAAACTTTTCAATTTCAGGGAAAGTAATATCGACTTGCGATTGCCCTGAACGCTGGCTCTGTTTAATCAATTCAGGCAGACGATGCATGGTTTGTGGCCCAAACACCACATCTACATAGGGCGCGCGCTTGATGATATTGTCGCCTTCTTGCGACGCCACACATCCACCCACGCCAATGATCAAATTGGGATTCTTTTCTTTAAGCGGAATAAAGCGTCCCAGATGGCTAAATACCTTGTCTTCAGCTTTCTCACGGACTGAGCAGGTGTTAAGCAAAATCACATCGGCCTCTTCCACCGTCTGTGTTTCTACCATACCTTCGCTGGCTGCCAACATATCGGCCATACGTGATGAGTCGTACTCATTCATCTGGCAACCAAAGGTTTTAATAAATACTTTTTTGGGATCTGTATGATTAGGAAGACTCAAATCGATAACTCTTTAATTCTAAAACATAATTTTACCGCATTTAAGTCACCCTTCATCAAATTTAATTGAGATGAAGTGTTTTTTTTAAATCCGACGAACATTTAAAAATTAGCCTTATTTGAATCCTACCAATCACTTTGTTTTGGTGAATGTAGTGGCAACTGGAGTAAAATGGTACAAATTTATATTTGAGCTATCGCATGCAAGCATTACCCATATTTTTCAACATTCAACAGCGCCCATGTGTGGTCATTGGTGGCGGTGAAGTCGCGACCCGCAAAGTCACTATGTTGCTTAAAGCCAGCGCAGACATCACTTTGGTCTCTCCTGTATTGTGTCATGAATTGCAAGCCATGGTGGACGCGCAAAAAATCCGTCATATTCAAGCAGAATTTGTCCCTGACCAACTCGTTGGCGCCTGCTTGATCATTGCGGCAACAGATGATGAAATGGTCAATGAAGCCGTCTCTATTACTGCAAAAACAATGAACATTCCTGTGAATGTAGTCGATGCACCCGCTTTATGCACCTTTACCATGGGCTCTGTGATTGACCGTAGCCCTGTAGTGATTGCCGTTTCATCAGAAGGTAACGCCCCAGTACTTGCACGTTATATCCGCACTAAAATTGAAACCATGTTACCAGCTGGCTATGGCCGTATCGCAGGTATTGCCGGTGAATTTCGCGACCAAGTCAAAGCCAAATTTGCCACCACACAATTGCGGCGGCGCTTTTGGGAGGATGTGCTACAAGGCCCTATGGTGGAGCGAGTGCTGTCAGGTCAAGAGGAAGCTGCCCGAAAAGTATTACGCGATATATTGAGTGACACCCCTAGCACGGCATCTAAAGGCGAAGTGTTTTTAGTGGGTGGCGGGCCTGGTGACCCTGATTTATTGACATTTCGCGCATTGCGCTTGATGCAGCAATGTGATGTATGCGTGTACGATAAATTGGTCAGCCCAGAAGTCATGGAGTTGGTCAGGCGTGATGCAGAGTTGATTTATGTGGGCAAAGCGCGCGACCAACATACCATGCCGCAAGAACAAATCAACGAGTTGTTGGCCAAATTAGCGTTAGAGGGCAAACGGGTACTGCGTTTAAAAGGAGGTGACCCGTTTATCTTTGGTCGTGGTGGCGAAGAGATTGAAACGTTGATGCAACATGGGGTGCCATTTCAAGTCGTTCCTGGCATTACTGCTGCCAATGGTGTGTCTAGTTATGCAGGGATTCCGCTAACGCATCGTGACTATGCCCAAGCGTGCCTATTTATCACCGGTCACTTAAAAGACGGTACGATTGACTTAGATTGGGACGCCATGACGCGACCACGTCAAACCGTTGTCATTTACATGGGCTTGGTAGGTTTAGCCGAAATTTGCCAACAATTGATTAAACGTGGTGTATCAGCTAGTATGCCTGTAGCTGTAATACAACAAGGGACGACGCAACGGCAACGAGTCGTGGCGGCAACATTAGCTGACTTAGCAGAAAAAGTCACTGCAGCAGAGATGAAACCCCCTTGTTTAACCATTATTGGTGAAGTCGTATTGCTAAGAAAGAAATTGAATTGGTTTCAACCAGAACAACTATAATAAGTCTTCCAATCATGCTTAGTCTTGCATATGCCTAACAAACATATCCGCAAAGCGCTTCGCGATCCCACCAATCCCGTGCAGTTTCAGATATTGGTGCTAGACCAAGACCAGCATTATGCACTCACATTAAAGCTAGAAATTGAAAGTCAATTACGCGTCAATGTCGTCACGGTGCATTCCATTCCTGCTGCAAGACTATTACTAACGCAACAACCCAATACTTTCTTTTTAGGTATCACCAGCGTAATTAATCTCGATTCAGATGCCTTTGAAAAAGTAGACTTGTTGGGTGAGTTTAACATTCCCATTATCGCCATCGTTTCAGAGTATGAAGATGAAATGCGCGACCAGTTGATTAAGCGGCACGTCATCGATTATGTGGTGAAAGACCAATCGGATGACATCACTTATATATGTGAACTGATACAAAGAGTATATAAAAATGTATCAATTAAGGTACTGGTGGTGGATGACTCAAAAGTCTCGCAGTTTGTGATTGGACGTGAATTATCCTTACAAAAATTTCAAGTGTTACAAGCCTATAACGCCATTGAAGCACTCGATATCCTAGAGCTTCATGGTGATGTAAAACTGGTATTGGTTGACCATCAAATGTCGATGATTGATGGCATTACTTTCGTACAAAAAGTACGCGCAATTTACCCCAAAGACCAACTGCTCATTATCGGCATCTCTACCTCCTCCGACCCGCGATTGGCTGTAAAATTTTTAAAAGCGGGCGCAAACGACTTCATCTCCAAACCGTTTAATTACGAAATTTTGTTATGTCGAATTAATCAAAATTTAGATATGTTGGATGCAGTGGAATTTGCCAAACATTTATCCAATGTAGACTTTTTGAGCAATGTATTTAATCGCCGATATTTTTTTGAACGTGGCAACAAAATTTTCCATGCACTGGATGAGCATAGCCCTCTCACTGTCATGATGATGGACATTGATTTTTTTAAAAAAGTAAATGATAGGTATGGACATGATGCAGGCGATGAAGTCATCAAGCATTTTGCACAACAATTAAAAGAGCATTTTTATGCCGATATTGTTGCAAGACTTGGCGGGGAAGAATTTGCTGTGCTCAGTCAATCGCCCAGTTACATCAGTAGCTTTGAATACATTGATGCATTTAGAGCCAAAATTGCCAATCAACGTGTGCAGGTCAAGCAACATGTCATTCAATACACCTGCAGTATTGGCGCCACCAGTATTGTACGTAAAAATCTAAATGACATGATGATACATGCAGACCGCTTGTTATATAACGCAAAAACCAACGGAAGAAATCGCATAGAAGGTAAGCCAGCGGAACACCATTAATGCATAATCGGCAAAGAGAGGCGTGCTTCCAAACCGCCTTCTGGGCGATTAATCAACTCAAGGCTCCCACGATGCAACTTAGCAATCCGGTTACAAATCGCCAAACCTAAGCCACTACCTCCCTCATTTTTATTACGCGCGCTGTCCATCCGTTCAAAAGGTCGTAATAATCGCTGTGCATGTTCTGGCGGTATGCCCGGCCCATTGTCTAATACACTGATGATGATTTTATCCGCCGTAATTTTACTCGTCACTTCCACCACGCCCTTAGCATAGGCATAGGCATTGCCAACTAAGTTATCCAGCAAGCGTTGCATAGCCATGGGTCTGAGTGGAATAAAGTATGTCGACGTCAAACTCAACTTTAAGTCTCTTCCAGCCCGTGCTTGCCGCTCGGCTAGTGAACGAAGTAAGTCATTGATATCGACCATCTTGGTGGGCTCGCCCTCCACGCCGCGGACAAAATCTAAGAACTGATGAATGATATTGTCCATATCACTAATATCTTCAATCATGCCTTGCTTCATACTATCCCCTGTGCCGCCCGACAGCATTTCCACAGCGAGCCTTAGCCTGGCTAATGGCGTTCTAATATCATGCGAAACCCCAGCTAAAAGCAATGTTCGTTCAGCATCCAGTCTGACCAATGACTCAGCCATTTCATTAAAGGTGCGACTCACTTCACGCAACTCATCCACACTGTCTTCGGGTAGCCTAGGCGCAGGCTCGCCATTCCGTAAGCGTTCTGCCGCGTGCACCAATAAGTTAAGAGGACGATTAATTCTGGAAGCAATAATGTAAGCACCCAATAAGGACAACAAGCCAACCACTGCAGCCCAGCCTAGCCAGTGCCATGGAAATGGGCGGTCAACTTGAATTTTAGGAATCACCACCCAAAAATCATCTTGCCCTACGTTAAAACTAATCCACAGCCCAGGTATATCATAATGATTGACCGTGATGATAGTCTCTTCACCCAAACGCTCCCGAATTTTAAATGCAATCAGATTAATAAACGGGTCGTTGGGTAATGGCTCGATGTCTTCTAAAAAGTCAGCCGCATAGACGCGTACACCTTCACGACCAGAAAGCTCCGATAAAAGTGCTAAGCGTCGATTTTCATGAGAGGCAATCAACGAAGCGCGTGTGTAATTAACGATGGTGACCGCTTGCAATGCAGCAGTGGTGGCACGTGGCTCACGGTCAAAATAATCGAAAATCTTTAAGGAAGCATAAATACTAATCGCCAGCAGTAATGCGATTAGCAATAACAATCTTGAAAGTAAGGTACGTGGGAGTAAAGTCAAAACATTGTGCGTCACTCAACCTAAATTAAGCAACCTCACCATCAGGAATGAATACATAGCCAAAACCCCACATGGTTTGTAAATAGCGAGGATGCGCCGGGTCCGCTTCGATGATACGTCTTAAACGTGACACTTGGACGTCAATACTTCTGTCAAATACATCTAGCTCACGTCCACGTGCTAATTGCATGAGTCGATCGCGTGATAAAGGTTGACGAGGGTGCTCGGTAAACACTTTAAGTAACGTAAACTCACCGCTCGTGATGGTAATCGCCATGCCATTTCTGCTTAGGCTTCTAGTATTTGCATCGAACACAAACTCACCAAAACTAAATGATTCCGATTTGCTAGCACTATCCGCGTTAGGTGAATGTTCGTGACGACGAAGTACTGCATTGATTCGCGCCAATAATTCGCGAGGATTAAAGGGTTTGGGTAGGTAATCATCTGCTCCCATTTCCAATCCTACAATTCGATCCACCTCGTCACCGCGCGCTGTCAACATAATGATGGGTGTTGTTAACCCAGATCCACGCAATCGTCGGCAAATCGCCAACCCATCCTCGCCTGGCAACATCAAATCCAATACCAATAAATCAAAATGTTCGGCAGCCAATGCAACATCCATCTCTTTTGCATCTGATACGGCCTTAATATTAAACCCCTGTTCGGTAAGATAGCGTTGCAAAAGTTCACGCATCCGCAAATCATCATCGACCATTAATATTTTTTTTGTATTTTCCACGATCATTTATGCCTTTATGAAGGTTGGTTTATGTCATTTTAGTGACTACCAATATACAAGTATATGGGTTAAAAATGAATAAATCTAGAACCAATAAAACTTTATATAATATGCTGAATCCAAACAATATGTAGAAAATGCAGAAGTTACAATCAGTTACAATTGAATCATGCCATGAAACAAAGCGTTTACATTCATAATTCATGATAACGCACTTGAATCGCATGTATCTGACAGTCTATTAACGAATAGTAAAGTGATGATTTACACGTAAACTCATGGATTTGAATTACTCACACACATTGACTTTTAAATACATCCTCGTTGTGGCAGGTTTATTTATTACGTTGCCTTCCGTGATGGCGGAAAATAAAATGTTCCTATCGGCAGCCGATGACAAAGCATTTCCCTCCGACGTAGACGAAGTTGGCTTAGATAAAACCTTAGAGCATAATTTTAGTCCAGAAGATCGGGCCCGTCTGCGAAAAGCATTGTCTGATTACGCCAAAAATACTGATCCTGAACACCTACAAATTGAAATCAAACGCAAAGCCATGAAAGATAGCGTGGCCAAGCGTTTTAATGATTGCAATAAAGACAATGACGATTCGCTAGATCGCGAAGAAACGACACAATGCCTCCCGCAGATTGCTCGACACTTTAGCTATGTTGATGTCGATGAAGATGGTGTGATTACGTTAGAAGAATTAGAACTTGCCCAAGCAAAATCCATTGAACGTCAAAAAGCAGCGGAAGCGCGCATGGAAGCAAAACGTATTTTAGATGCAGAAGAAGAAATCAAGAATAAAAGTAAAACCAAAGACAATAAACAAGCTGCCAATAACCGTAAACGTCCGAGCTAAAACATTCAATTCTTGTAACTGCTTTACCAAAGGCAAGAACCATTTGCCAAGCAATGAATCTTCTCTTTAAACTAGCTCATACCGTTTAAAGTGTCTTAATGACTTCCTCTGCTCCCTATACCGTTAAAGTAATTACCAATATTCATGCAATTGATGCGGATAGCTGGGATGCACTCAGTGATGACAATCCCTTTATTCAATATGGATTTTTATCTGCGTTAGCCGATTCACATTCTGTAGGCGAAGGGACTGGGTGGTCCTGCTACTTTATTGTAGTGTTAGATGTTGCATCGCAATTGGTGGGTGCACTGCCTCTATATTTAAAAACACACTCGTATGGCGAATATGTATTTGATTGGTCGTGGGCAGAGGCTTATGCCAGACATGGCATACCCTATTACCCTAAGCTTGTCAGCGCCATCCCATTCACCCCTGTCACTTGTACTAAACTACTCACGCATATGCCAGAAATATCAAGATTACTGGTAAGTTCGATTGAAAGCATTTTGGCACAACATCAGTTGTCAAGCGCACATGTGTTATTTCCATCAGAGACTTGTGGCGATTATTTTGCTGCGTCTGGCTGGTTAAAGCGAGATGGGGTCCAGTTCCGTTGGCAAAACAAACGCTATACGCAGTGGGATGATTTTCTTGCCACTTTGAGCCACGACAAGCGTAAGAAAATTCGTCAGGAACGTAAAAAATTGGTGGATGCTGGCATTCAGTGTAAATGGTTGATGGGTAAGGACATCACTGAGAAAGATTGGGACTTTTTCTATGCCTGCTACTGCAATACCTATGCAGTCCATCATTCCACCCCCTATTTAACACGTGAATTTTTTAGCCAAATCGGCCAATCTATGCCCCAACACATTTTGCTGATGATGGCTGAAATTGACGGGCATCCAGTGGCCGCAGCACTCAATATTTACAATCAGACTACGTTATACGGAAGGTACTGGGGAGCCTTGCAGTATGTACCGAATTTACATTTTGAGTTGTGTTATTACCAAGCGCAAATGTTTTGCATTGCCAACAATATCACCTATTTTGAAGGGGGCGCACAGGGTGAACATAAATTAGCACGAGGCTTTGAACCGAGAGCTACCTGTTCTTATCATCGAATTGCGCATCCTGAATTTTCAGCGGCCATCGAAACATTTATCCAACTGGAGTCTGGGCATATGAGTGCTTATACGACTGAACTAGAGGAGCGCGTTCCGTTTAAAAAATCAGAAAAGTGATATGCACCTGTGATCGAATTCTTTTTACCAAGGGATTTCTTTACCGTCGTACGCGTAAAACTTACCAGAGTTATTAAGTGACAAAAATGCGATCACTTTGCGTAATCCTTGCACACTGGTTTGAGTGTCAATCAAGCCGTTCGGTCCGCCCATGTCTGTTTTGACCCAGCCGGGATGCAACACTGCAACCGAAACACCGTATTTATTCAAATCAATCGATAAGCTTTTCATGACCATGTTTAATGCTGTTTTGGAGGAGCGGTATAAATACTCTCCACCGCTAGTATTGTCTTCTATACTCCCCATCTTACTTGTCATTGCAACCAATTTGGCATTACCCGCTTTAACCAATTGCGGAATAAACACTTCTGCCAATTTGAGCGTAGACATGGTATTGACCTTAAAAGCTTCCATCCAATCTCCATAATCAATACTTCGGAAAGTGCCCTCTGGATAAATGCCGGCATTATTGATTAACAGTTGAATCGGTAAATCAATGAGCTTTCTACCTAAGGCCTCAATCTGATCAAAATTAGCCACATCGAGCGCACATACTTTCACATAGGTATGATTTTTGGCCAATTGTTGGAGTGCATGGGCGTCATCAGGAGATCGACAACAGGCAATCACATGCCAGCCCTCTTCGGCATATTGGCGAACATATTCAAGCCCAATGCCTCGATTCGCGCCTGTGATTAACAAAGTATTTTCACTACCCATACAACTTCTCCTGTCATCCAAATGACTAATAACCTAGTTAAGATAGATCCTAAGTTATGATATAAACTGATGATAAACCTATTTTGTTCATTTGCTAGAATACTATGTTGCCTTTAAGGTTCAATTTTTTGTGGTTAATGTTGGGTTGCTTTTTCTCGTTGCAATCTATTGCTGCGGATTTAAGCAGTAGCGTCTTGTATCGGCCCTCACAACTGAGCGCTAAAAATGTCGCTGTGATATTTAATCAGAATGATGCAAAAAGTACCGAGATTAGCCAATATTATGTGGCTGCACGCAATATTCCAGCTCAGAATGTCATTGGCATTGAATTGCCGCCTGATGTGCAAAACACGCTCTCCCCAGAACGGTTTGCCGTGCTTAAACAACATATTGATAGCAAACTTCATCCAGACATACATGTGATTGTCATGGTGTGGACAACACCGTTTGCAGTGAGTTGTAACAGCATCACATCCGCCATGACCTTGGGATTCGATGCCAAACAGTGTGAAAATACATGCGGTGCTGGCAAACAGAGTACCTACTTTAATAGCGCGTCATTGCAACCCTATCGCGATTTAGGGCTGCGTCTATCCATGCTCATTCCAACTGACTCTGTCTCTGCAGCAAAAGCGTTGATAGACAGGGGGGTACTCAGTAGCTTTAGCGCAAACGAGGGCACCGCCTATTTTTTAAAAACATCTGATGGTGCCAGAAGCAAACCGCGCGAACGTTTTTTTCCAAAAGATTTGTCGACCATTCAATCACGAAAACTACATCTAAGAACACTCAATGCCGAAAATATTCAGCATAAACGTGATGTGATGTTTTACTTTACTGGGCAAACTGCTGTGACCCATTTAGGCACCCTTAATTTTTTACCTGGTGCAGTAGGTGACCATCTCACGTCGTTTGGCGGAGATTTGAACATGAACAACCCATCACGTATCACCCTTTGGACCGAGGCTGGTGCGACTGGCAGTTATGGCACCGTGTCTGAGCCTTGTAATTATTGGCAAAAGTTTTCTAACCCCCAAGTATTGCTATCACATTATCTAGCTGGGGAAACCTTGATTGAGTCCTACTGGAAAAGTGTGGCGTGGCCAACACAAGGCGTATTTATTGGGGAGCCACTGGCTGCCCCATATCAAAAATTGATATTAAATCCCGAGCCAATGAACCCTGCAAATAACGAATAACACACCAAATCTGACACCAAAAATAAATGGACTGTTACCAAGCTTTTGTCATAAAAGCTCGTTATAATTAACCACCAATTTTTTTGAAACTCTTAAATTGTGCAAGATATTCGTTGGAAAGCATTCTGGCTACTTCTTTCGTTAACGGCATTTTGCCTGTTAGTTTGGGTAGTTTATGACGTTGAATCTGCACTGGTTGTATTCTGTGTTGGTGTGCTGATTTACCTGATTGGACATATTTATTGGTTACACAAACTGTACAAATGGTTACATAAACCTGTACTCAATCACATCCCCAATGGCGCCGGCATTTGGGAAGACGTGTTTGCCATGTTGTATCAAGAACAACGTAAACATTCACGCAACCAAAGTCAGTTAAGCACAGCGCTTGAACGATTTAGACATGCAACCAGTGCCTTGCCAGATGCAGTAGTTGTGCTCAACACCCAAAATGAAATCGAGTGGTTTAACGACCCTGCAGAAAAGCAACTGGGCTTGAATAAGCAACACGATGAAAACCAACCCATCAATTATCTGGTGAGAAATGGTGATTTTCTTACTTATTTACAGTCCGATGATTACAGTTCTCCCATCAAACTTAAATCCTGGCGCAATCCTGATGTGACGCTAGAGATTCAACTAATCCCTTTTGGCACCAAGCAAAAACTTCTTATTTGTCGTGATGTCTCTGCGCTTGAAAAAACCGAGGTGATGCGACGTGATTTTATTGCCAATGTCTCGCATGAATTACGTACCCCATTGACTGTGATTGGCGGGTTTTTAGAAACACTGTCAGACATGGCCGGTGAAGTGTCTGAAACCGCAAGACCCTACTTCAATATGATGCAGGAGCAAACGGGACGTATGCGCAGAATCATCGAAGATTTATTGACGCTCTCCCAAATCGAAAGCAATTCAAAAACTACCGAAGATGTAGAAATTGACATGACCAATATGCTGAAGCTCGTCCAAAATGACGCCAAAGGATTAAGCCAAGGTCAGCATAAAATATACTCAGAGGCAGACCCCACACTGAATTTAAATGGGGCACAAAGTGAGTTGCAAAGTGCTTTTAGCAACTTAGTGAGCAACGCTATACGCTATACGCCCAAAGGTGGTGAAATTTACATTACATGGAATATGCAAGATGGTCACCCAGTGTTTAGCGTGCGTGACACGGGGATTGGCATTGAGCAACATCACATAGACCGTTTAACCGAACGCTTCTACCGCGTCGATAGTAGCCGTAGCCGTGAAACAGGTGGCACTGGCTTGGGCTTATCGATTGTGAAACACATCCTCAATCGCCATCAAGCCAATCTCAGCATCAAAAGTGAAGTGGGTACGGGCAGCACATTTAGCATCGTCTTCCCAAAATCTAGGATTCTGCATAAGCAAGTTGCTTTATTTGCATGAAAACGCTGAGCACATTATTCTGCTCTGTTCTCATCACCGCTTGCGCGCATCACCCAACATCTTTTAGCCCAGGCAAGCCTATGCCTGAGCGCGCAGAAAGAAGCTCAGCCACTCAATTCATGAAGACCGATTTCGATCGGATGGCGGATGTAGAGTTAGCCGAAAATACGCTGAGTTTAAAAACGCTGATGCTGAAATTGTATAAACGTAATCCGCAAGAATTAGCGAAAAGTACATCTGACCCTGCAGAAAAAATGGTGACTTGGGTATTTGAAGGGGAATTACAACACCATTGGCAATTTGCAGACATGCAAAATAAACAAGGCACCGAGGCCATTCATTTAAGCTTTCATCCTGACTACCAAGGCGATAGAGTATTAGCGTTTATTGTGGGTATTCAAACCATGCTGCAAAAAGCACATAGCGACAAAAAAGAGTTTTTTCTTACAGACAGTATTGATCCACAAAGTGTATATAACGTGGCGCGCAATGTAGAAATTGCAGCATGGAAATTATCGAATAGCCGTAAACCCAATGGTGAGCTCTATCTATTGAGCAATGAGTTGAATGCGCAAGCGCGTAATCTCACGTTTGAGCGCGAGTTTGGCAAAATCATTGGTAGAACAGATTTATTTGCTTTTATGTTGGCCGAGAAATCAGAGCGTTTGATTTCGAGAATCACCCAAAACATTGCCACGATGGCATTTTTACCATTTTAAATTAATGTTTTAACATCAGTATACGCATAATAAAAAAGGGCAATAAAGCCCTTTTTTATTACTTAACTTAAAAATTGATTATTGCGTTGTTGCTGCTGGCGCTGGCTCAGCCACATAAATTTCTACACGGCGATTCTTCGCTTTATTAGCTGTAGTATCGTTAGCCACTAATGGCTCACGTGAACCACGTCCTTCTATTGCAACACGACTAGATGAAACACCACGTGCTGATAAATAGCTACGCACGCTGGCTGCACGGTCAAGTGACAAAGGATTGTTCACTGCATCGCTACCGGTACTATCAGTGTGGCCGATGATGGTCACGTTACTGTTAGGCGTGCTATTTAAACTTGTAGCGAACGTATCTAAGATCGGTCTAAAATTAGATTGAATGTCGGCACGGCCTACCGCAAACGAGATATCACTAGGAATATCTAATTTCAAACGGTTATCTGCTGTTTGCGATACAGCTACACCCGTACCCGCAGTAGCTTCTTCCATTTGTCGTTTTTGTTCTTCTTGACGTTTAGTCCAGACATTACCAGCCACTGCGCCTACACCAGCACCTACTACAGCACCAATGGCAGCACCTTTACCTTTACCTGCAACCGCACCCACTACTGCGCCAACGCCTGCACCCACTGCAGCACCTTTCGCTGTTCCTTTTTGCGTCTCTGTCATGCTGGCACAACCACCCAATGCAAATGCAACGATCACTGAACCCACGATTATATTATTACGCATATTATTTACCTTATTTTAAGAACTACTAGAACAAACCACTAAAACAAACTACTCACGTGACCAATCAACGTCGTACAACACACATCCGCTGACATCACGTGATTATTATTTACTTAGCAGAATCCTCAATGACTTCACCACCCTTTTGGATGTCCTTACCAGCGCCCTCAACTGTATTACAAGCGCTTAGAGTTAACGCAAAAGCTAACACTAAAAATGTGCTGATTAGTTTCATTTTTTATTCCTTTATAAAGTTATGCAAAAATACAATTCGGTATTCGCTTAATTGTGCGACCATTATCTGCTTGAGAAACACTTATGCCTATCAGTGATGGCTGATATTGCTGTCAGACGATTCCTACAGCATTGATAATCGCCAACTGCGTTACACTTACTCTTTGGTGAACACCACTACATGTTGCCAAGGTAACGTCTTTATTGTCTTTTGCCATGAAAGGGGCAATGCACTCATCTCCGCTTTGATTTGGACTTCAGACATTTTATGCGTGGCTTTAATCGGTACACGATCATCCTCAGCACGGTACTCCACCAACACCAACTGACCTTTCGGCTTTAGTGCCTTCAACACACTTTGCATCACTTCATTTGGATAAGCTAGCTCGTGATACACATCTACCATAATGGCTAAATCCAAAATGTTTGAAGGTAAATTGACGTTATTCACCTCTGATAACACGGGCTTTACATTTGTGAACTGTTTGGCAGTTGTCTTTAATTTTCCAATCATCTCTGGCTGAACATCTACCGCATACACAATGCCGGTATTACCCACTCTAGCCGCCATTTTTCTAGACAAATAACCTGTGCCCGCCCCTACGTCGGCTACGGTCATCCCCTCTTTTAAACCGAGAGATTGAATGAGCAAATCCGTACGTTCTTCTTTTTCTCGGTTTTCGCGTTCTAACCAAGCAGCACCTTGATAACCCATCACATGCGCGATTTCGCGACCCATATAGACCTTGCCAGTGCCTTCGGCGGTAGGAGGAAATTGTTGGTAGAGAGTAGCGGTGTCGGCCCAAGCGATACTGATACTTAAATTCAACAAAAGCCAAATGAAAAATTTATGCAATTTCATATAGTTTTCTTGTGATTTAAAAGATGGAAGTTTGAGTGCTTATTGCAAGGAAAATTCAGCACGATAGATTGCATGTCGGGGTAGCCCGACGTCTAGTCACTTTCTTTTGTTTGTGCAAAAGAAAGTGACCCAAGAAAAACACACCCTGCGACAAGGCTAATAGCTTCCCTGCGCTACTCGTAACGCAAAGCGTCTGCGGAACTCAGGATAATTATTATTGACGAACACAAAATAAAGGCATAAATTTAAACACAAACCACAATATGTAGTGTTTTCGTGATAATTTTGGACAAATCTAAAAGGAGGAAAAGAAAAGCCTAAGCTATCACATGAATAGCTTAGGCTGGGTTAGCGCAAAGTTAGAGCTTTGAACTAACATCTGGGTCTAGGACTACCAGACGCATTGTGTAATAACGCAAAATCAATAGTACACCATTGATATCAAAACACAATACCGCCGAGGCCTTAATGCATTAAGGAGATTACTATGCCTAAACGCAAGGTAATACCAGTACGCAATTATGTTAGAACTCGCTTCGGCAAGTTAGAGCATGTTTGCAAACATTGGCGTTCAGCACCTAGTTTCTAGGTGGCTTGAGCAGGCGGGCTGAAAAGCCCGCTTTACCCCAACGCAACTTCCACCAAATTATCACTAAACGTCGTTGAGTGCCCCATATCCCCAAACTCCGCCGCGCTAATACAATTCACCGTGCCTTTATTCAATTGCCTCCAATACCCTAACGTAGCCACCACAATCCCTGGGTTCACATCTTTGGTGATTCTGGCATCTGCCTCAAACGCACCACGGTCGTTAAACACCTTCACCTTTACACCCTCTTGAATACCACGTATTGCGGCATCCGCCGGATGAATCATCACAAACTGCTCACCTTGTCCTTTGATTTTCTCAGCGACATTGGCATAGCAACTATTTAAAAAGCCATGGCTCTTAGGCGAGATAATACTCAACGGGTATCTTTTTGCTAAGGTAGGATTGCTTTCTACGCTCTCTCGGTTTGCCACATAATCGGGCAATGGGTCTAAGTCCTCACCTGGCTGAAAGCCTTCATACATTTGGCGGAACGGCCCTGCCACAAAGTTTTTAGCGCCTTCTACCATCAACATGCATTTGCCTGTTGGAGTAGGAAAGTTGCCCTGTTTGTGCGGTGCGCGGTCGTCTTTCGTCCCCACTTTAAGTTTGGCAAATCCGTGCTCGCGCATGTAGGTTAAGTCATATCCATCACAGGCTGGGGCATCCCACGCCACATAGTTTTCTAAGCATTCACTATCTGACCATTGAAAGTTGTCTTCCTCAAAGCCTAAACGTTTGGCTAAGCGACGGAAAATATCATTGTTGGGTAGTGCTTCGCCCGGTGGGTCTATACATTTAGCGTTGTAGGTGAGGTACAAATGGCCCCAACTTAAAATCATGTCTTCCATTTCCGCACCCATCGCGGCAGGCAATACAATATCGGCATATGCGGCGGTATCACTCAGAAAATGCTCAGCCACTACAGTAAATAAGTCTTCGCGCTCCAATCCTTTGACGATTTTATCGGTCTCAGGCGATTGCGTCACAGGGTTGGTGTTCCACACCATCAGCGATTTAATCGGCGTATTCAGTTTGATCTCGCCTAACAACACACGCCCTAATTGCAGAATATTGGCGACTTGCGTGCCCTCTGGAATGAGGTCTGGACGTGAAATTACATCAAAACGGTAGGGATGCTCCCACACTGGAAACTGCAAAATGCCACCACCCACATGACGCCACGCCCCAATTAATGCAGGTAAACAGGTCACAGCACGAATGGCTTGGCTACCGCCATAATTGCGCTCTAAGGCCACGCCAATACGAATAGCAGCGGGTGGCGTGGTGGCGTATTCTCGTGCAAATTTGCGAATATCCTCAGCCACAATACCAGTAATTTTTTCCGCCCATTCTGGAGTACGCGTTTTGGCGCGTTCCGCCAGCTCTTTATAACCAACTGTGTAGTTATCTACATAGTCTTGGTCAACCAAACCCTCTTCAATAATGACATGCATCATGGCCATGGCCAATGCGCCATCAGTGCCTGGTTTGGGTGCAATATGCCAGTCCGCTTCTTTAGCGGTTTTAGAAGCATAAGAATCCACCACGACGACTTTGGTACCTTTTTTCTGCGCCTCTTTAATAATGTGCCAATGGTGCAAATTGGTAGAGACTGAATTAGACGCCCACACCACAATATATTTAGAGTGAATGAAGCTTTCTGGGTCTACGCCAGCTGTAGGACCAACCGTGAGAAGCCAAGCCGTGCAAGAGCCTTCGCCACAGAATGTGCGCTCACATACCGTAGCGCCGAGTCTGTTAAAAAATGCATCACCGCCGTTTAAACCATGCACTAGGCCTTGGTTTCCCAAATAGCTGACGGGCATGATGGCTTGCGGACCATCAGCGGCAATAATCTGTTGCCATTTATCCACGATGGTATCTAGGGCTTCATCCCAACTGATACGTGTAAATTGTTTACTACCTTTTGGACCAACGCGTTTCATGGGGTAAAGCAAACGGTCTGGATGATAGTGGCGCTTTTCGTAATCTTTAAGTTTGACGCACAAGCCACCACGTGTCATTGGGTGTTCTTTATTGCCAGTCACCTTTAGCAATTTACCGTCTTGTACATGATATTCCATGCTGCAAGTATCAGGACAATCATGTGGACAACCCCCATGAAATGTTTTTACGCCGTTATCCGTTGGTGCATTCATCTCAGCTCCCTTAAGTCTCAATTGTGTTGTGCATTAAAGATTAAAGTGACTATATACCCACTTGTATAGTCCTTGCAATTATTTTTATATAGATGAAAAAACACGATTAAAATACTTGCATGCAAAAACACTATGACCTACCTTGGGCGCTTCTCAATCAATTAACACCCGCGCAATTTTTAGCTGAATATTGGCAAAAAAAACCGCTACTCATACGACAAGCTATTCCACAATTTGAAGGCTTGCTTACACCCGATGAATTAGCAGGTTTGGCCTGTGAGGAAGAGGTGCAATCTAGATTGGTGCAGTATTTAAAAGGCCAATGGCATGTCATACAAGGCCCGATGTCGAATAATACTTTTAAACGCCTTCCTCAAAAAGAATGGACTTTGCTAGTGCAAAGCGTGAATCATTACCTGCCAGAGGCCGCAGCATTGTTGGCACAGTTTAACTTTATCCCGCATGCTCGATTGGACGATTTAATGGTGAGCTATGCACCTGATGGTGGAGGTGTTGGGCCACATCTCGATAGTTATGATGTTTTTTTGTTACAAGGCAGCGGAAAACGCCAGTGGAGAATTAGTCAGCAAACAGATTTAAGTTTAATTGAAGGTGCACCATTACGTATCTTAAAACACTTCGAGACCGAACAAGAATGGATTTTAGAAGCGGGTGATATGCTGTACTTACCACCGCAAATTGCGCACTGGGGCACAGCGGTAGGGGACGATTGTATGACCTATTCGATTGGGTTCCGCGCCCCAAAAACACAAGAGTTGGCGCATGAATTTCTGCACTACCTGCAAGACCAATTAACACTTTCAGGCATGTACGCAGATGCTGATTTAACTTTACAAGCCCACCCTGCCGAAATCAGTCACGCTATGGTGGAAAAAGTGCATCAATCACTCCAAGCAATTACATGGCAGCCCCAGCATGTAGGTGATTTTTTAGGGCGCTATTTAACCGAACCAAAACCACATGTGGTGTTTGCTCCTCCCAAAAAAATGAGTCAAAAATTATTTAATCAACGCATACAACAACACACCCTCTTTTTAGAGCTAGCTTCGCAAATGCTGTTTTGGCAAGATACCTTTTATTTGAATGGTGAAACCTTGGCAGTGCCGAGCACGTTAAAAACATGTATGAAAATGCTCGCTGACACGCGACAACTTGATTGCACCCAATTAGAAGAAGCACTGTTAGCCAATTTAGCTGACATGTTGTATCCCCATTATTTGGCAGGTTATCTGGCCTTAGGAGATTAGCCCCATGACGAACCCTGATAAGCCGCTTGAACCACTGCTACCCAATACCATCTTAATGGGGGAGCGATTGTATGCGCAAGCCATAGAGTTAGTGATTCAACAAGCTCAAAATACGCTTTATATATTTGATCAGGACTTTTCGCATGGCGACTATGCAAGCGTATTGCGCTATCAATCTTTGCAGCAATTTTTAAGCCGTGATGCACATACGCTACTCACCATTGTGTTGCATCAAAGTGATTATTTAGTGACGCAATGCCCTAGACTGATGGAACTGCTGACCACGTATGGGCATAAAATGACGGTATATACGACCAATGACAGTGCTAAAGTAGCCAAAGATTGTTTTGTGATTGCCGATGAAATGCACTACGTTAAACGTATTCACATTGACCAAGCGCGCTTTAAATATGCACTTGACGATGCAGATACCTGTGCCAGTTTGCATATGCGTTTTAATGAGTTACTAGAAGAAACCTCCTATACCTTGTCGCCCACCCAATTAGGTCTTTAGTCTAGGAGTTGAGTCTCATGAAACTATTGTTCGTAGGTTTATTAATGTTCAGTTTAAGCGTTGTTGCACAAACCGAACTCAAAATTTTCACTCTTCAGCATTATTTTGCTAAAGATTTATATGACATCATCTCGCCTTTGGTTGGAGAGCATGGCACGGTCACGGGCATGAATAACCAACTAATTGTACGTACAACCCCTGCGCAGATGGCAGAAGTGGAAGCGGTGATTGCAAGCTTTGACGTACCTCGGGTCAATCGCAAAATAACAGTGCAGTCCAATCGTAACAACCAATCCACGTTTAACAACGCCGAGGTGTCGGGTAATGTCAATATAGGCAACGTCACTATTCGGAATGGACGACCAGTGCCTGACAACAATGCGCGGATTGATGTTTCGCGCCAACAAAACCAAGGCTCGCAAAGTAGCCAGCAATTTTTACAAGTAGTGGATGGTGAACGCGCCTTTATACAAGTTGGCAAACTCATACCATTCTCTCAAGACTGGATACTCATCACCCAACGATACACACAGATTACTAGCACGACTGACTGGGTAAATGTGAGCACTGGATTCTCAGTGAGGCCAAGAACTGTGGGCAATCAGGTTGAAATTGAAATTACACCCCGACTTACTAAATACAACAGCCAACAAAGCATAGACTTTGAAGAATTATCTACAACGATAAGAGCAAATCTTGGCGAATGGGTCAATATAGGGCAAACCATGCAGCAAAGTGATGAGGTCAGTCGTAAAATTTTAGGGTCTCAATCTGGCACATTTGAAGACAAAAGCGACCTAACCATTCGCGTTGATTAGTCAATTTATGGTCTTTGTTGCTAAATTGTTGCAATATAACGATATTTTTTGATTTATTT
>NCGC01000099.1 GCA_002281475.1 Methylophilales bacterium 28-44-11 | reverse complement strand
TCAAAGTGAGTGCGGCCACGCATCACAACACGGCCACGGCCTGTGCGATAACCTTCTTTGACACCTACGGTGCCATAAATAATACCTGCTGTTGGAAAGTCTGGTGCAGGCACCAATTCAATTAACTCTTCCACTGTGGTATCTGGGTTCTTCAATAGGGTGAAACAAGCAGACAACACTTCATTTAAGTTATGGGGTGGGATGTTAGTGGCCATGCCCACTGCAATACCGGAGCTACCATTGATCAACAAATTTGGAATACGCGCAGGCATAATCAATGGCTCATGCTCACTGCCATCGTAGTTGGGCCCAAAGTCTACAGTTTCTTTGTCTATATCTGCCAATAGTTCGTGGGCGATTTTTGACATACGAATTTCGGTATACCGCATCGCCGCCGCATTGTCGCCGTCCACAGAGCCAAAGTTACCTTGACCATCGACCAACATATATCGTAATGAGAAATCTTGCGCCATACGCACGATGGTGTCATATACAGCAGTATCGCCATGCGGGTGATACTTACCGATCACATCACCCACGATACGTGCGGATTTTTTATAAGGCTTATTGTAGTCATTCGATAGCTCATGCATGGCAAACAATACGCGTCTGTGCACAGGTTTTAAACCATCACGCACATCAGGTAATGCACGACCTACAATCACGCTCATCGCGTAATCAAGGTATGAGCGTCTCATCTCATCTTCAAGACTGATAGGCAGGGTTTCTTTAGCGAATTGGTCGGTTGGTTGGCTCATAGTCAGACTGGCTTTTTTAGTTAAAATTTATCGCATGATTTTAGCATGATAAGCGCAGAAACGTCTCAGGCTTTTCATGTTTACACCTAGACTAACGTATCGTTTTTTGTGAAGAAGAGTAGGCGGAATACCCGATAAAAGAGGCGAAAAAAACGGGATGGCCATCCCGTTTTTCATTGAGAATCTTAACTATGCTTGAGCTAATACGGCCAGATCGGCTTTTAAGTCTTCTACATGCTCCAACCCGACAGCAATGCGCACTAAACCATCTTTAATGCCGGCCTCAGCGCGCGCTTCAGCTGTGACACGGCTGTGCGTAGTGGTCGCAGGATGCGTAATAGTAGATTTAGCGTCACCCAAGTTTGCCGTAATTGAAATCAATTGCGTAGCGTCAATTAAAGCCCATGCTGCCTCTTGTGCTGACTGGCCTGATTTTGCACGTACCTCAAAACTCACAATACCACCCCCGTTTATTTGCTGACGCATGGCCAACGCATGCTGCGGATGAGACACCAACCCTGGGTAATATACACGCGCCACTTGCGGCTGCACTTCTAACCAAGCAGCAAGACTTAAAGCGTTACGCGCATGCGCTTCCATCCGCACATGGAGTGTTTCCAACCCTTTTAAAAATACCCAAGCATTAAAAGCACTCATGGTCACGCCAGCAGTTCTTAGAAAGCCATAGACAGGCTCCATCAACACTTTACTGCCAAGCACAGCGCCACCCAAACAACGCCCTTGTCCATCAATATACTTGGTGGCTGAGTGAATAATAATATCAGCACCCAACGCTAAGGGCCGTTGAATTGCGGGTGTACAAAAACAATTGTCCACGACCAGTTTAGCTCCTGCCGCATGCGCGACTTCAGCAAGCGCAGATATGTCACATACTTCAGTGAGCGGATTAGAAGGTGTTTCTACAAAAAACAATTTGGTATTAGGCAATGCTGCAACGCGCCAAGCGTCAACATCTGTCAAAGAAACAAATGTCACTTCCAACCCCCAGCGCTTGAGAATATTGCTAAATAGTTGCACGCTGGTGCCAAAAATACTGCGTGATGCCACGATATGGTCACCCGCGTTACACAAACCCATCACGCACGCTAAAATTGCCGACATGCCACTCGAGGTAGCCACACATTGCTCCGCTCCCTCTAGTGCGGCCAGCTTGTCTTGGAACATGGTGACGGTGGGATTGGTGAAACGAGAATATATATTACCAGGTTCTGATCCCGAAAATCTTGCCGCTGCTTGCGCAGCATTTTTGAAGCGAAAACTGGAGTTTAGAAATATCGCTTCTGAGTTCTCGCCAAATTCACTGGTTTGTGTGCCAGCACGCACTGCTAAGGTTTCAATTTGATAGTCTTGGTTGTTCATGATTGTTCACATTCTGGGCAATAAAAAACCCGCTAAAGCAAAAGCTAAAACGGGTTTTTGTTATCTCGCTTTAGCAGTATTTATTATGCGCCCGCAAGCTGAGTAAGGCTTTGTTTAAGGTTGGCCACTCAAATCAGCGCAATTCCATTTAACGCTCAATTAAATTCATTGTCAAGCAGTTAAATGTAAAAATTAAGACATCAATACATCAATTACTTCTTGTTGTCGCGACTCCAATCCCACCCACAATGGAAGCCTCAGCAACGTATCTGACACACGATCTGTGATGCTTAAATCACCATGCGCTCTGGCATATTTTTTTCCAGCGGGTGCACTGTGTAATGGTATGTAATGAAATGTAGGATGAATATTTTGTTTTTTGAATTTCTTTATCAATTCAGAACGTTGCTCTAACGATTCGAGTAACAGATAGTACATATGCGCATTATGTTGACAGTCTACTGGAATCACTGGACGTCTCAACATACCTTTTTGCTCTAATTGCGCCAATGCTTGATGGTAAGTATTCCAAATGTCCATACGTTTTTGTGTAATTTCTTCGGCCTGCTCAAGTTGCGCTAATAAAAAAGCGGCAACATCTTCCCCAGGCAAATACGAAGAACCTACATCTTGCCAAGTATATTTATCTACTTGTCCACGATAAAATTGGCTTCGGTTTGTGCCTTTTTCACGGATAATTTCTGCGCGTAGCATCAGTGGTTCACGGTTGACTAAAATAGCACCACCTTCACCTGAAATGATATTTTTAGTTTCATGAAACGAGTACGCACCCATGTCGCCAATGGATCCGAGGGCACGTCCTTTATATGTTGCCATGACGCCTTGTGCTGCATCTTCAACCACCATAAGATTATGTTTTTTTGCAATCGCCATGATGGTATCCATCTCACAACCAACGCCAGCATAATGCACGGGCACAATCGCTTTCGTGCGGTTGGTAATGGCAGCTTCAATCAAGGTTTCATCAATGTTCAGGGTGTCGGGACGAATATCCACAAATACGGGCACACCTCCACGTAATACAAACGCATTGGCGGTAGAAACAAACGTGTATGACGGCATGATAATCTCGTCACCTTGTTGAATATCGGCAAGAATAGCCGCCATTTCAAGGGCTGCAGTACACGAATGTGTGATGAGTGCTTTTTTAGTTTGGGTTTTTGTTTCAAGCCACGCACAAGCTTTATGGGTAAACCCTCCGTCCCCAGACAAGTTACCTATCTCATGTGATGTTTGGATATAAGTGAGCTCTTTGCCAGTGAGATAGATCCTATTGAAGGGAATCATGACTACATTCATTATTATTAATAATAAATGCAGTATATCAACATTAATTTTTTTAGAAATAACCCGTTTGAGCTAATTTCAGTTAGTCGACCCCTACTGTATCGGTTGATAATAAATTCAAGTCTAATTGCGTACTGGAATTAGGTGGTTTTTGTTTTTTGTTGATATCACTACGCGCCGCTTCTATTCGATTTAAATAGGCTGCATCCACATCGCCAGTCACATACACCCCATCAAAACAACTACTATCGAAGGATGTTAAATGTGGATTGGATTTTGTAATGCTGGCTTTTAAAGCATCTAAATCCTGATAAATCAAAGCATCGGCTCCAATTTCTTGGCAAATTTCCTCATCGGTTCTTCCTGTTGCAAGCAACTCTTCCCTGCTAGGCATATCAATACCATACACATTAGGAAAACGCACTGGCGGTGCGGCAGAAGCAAAGTACACTTTATTAGCACCTGCATCTCTGGCCATTTGTACAATCTGTTGCGAGGTAGTACCACGCACAATAGAATCATCGACCAGCAATACGTTTTTACCTTTAAACTCTATGCCGATAGGATTTAATTTTTGACGCACAGATTTTTTGCGCAAGGCTTGTCCAGGCATAATAAATGTTCGACCAATATAGCGATTTTTGATAAAGCCTTCTCGGTAATCTAAATTCAGTGCGATACCTAACTGCAACGCACTGGGTCGACTGGTGTCTGGGATAGGAATCACAACATCAATTTGCTTGTCTGGCCATTCACGTTTAATTTTCTCAGCCAAACTCACACCCATATCTAAGCGTGTCTGATACACCGATACACCATCAATGACAGAATCTGGTCGTGCCAAATAGACATACTCAAAAATGCATGAAGTGAGCTTAGGGGCTTCTGCACATTGACGACTGAACATGTTGCCGTCCATATCGATAAAGATGGCCTCACCTGGCTCAACATCACGTAGTAGCGTAAACCCTAGCACATCAAGCGCAACGCTCTCTGAAGCCACAATATATTCTGGACCTTTTTCTGTGTCTTGCTTGCCAATCACCAAAGGACGTATACCGTGCGGATCACGAAATGCCAATAATCCAAAGTTGGCAATCATGGCTACCACTGCATAAGCACCTTTGCAGCGTTTGTGGACGCCAGCAACTGCATCAAATGCCATGTCTGTATTTAACAAAGCATTGCGTGATGTTTTTTCAATCTCATGGGCTAGTACATTCAATAACACCTCAGAATCAGAACTGGTATTGATATGACGTAAATCTTGCCTAAACATTTCTGATTTTAATTGTTCAGAGTTGGTCAAATTTCCATTGTGACCTAACACAATCCCAAAAGGAGAGTTGACATAGAATGGTTGCGCTTCAGCCGCGCTAGATGAACCTGCAGTTGGGTAGCGCACATGGGCAATACCTGCATTACCCACCAAGCTACGCATATGACGTGTTTGAAACACATCTTTAACGAGCCCGTTATTTTTGTGCATATTGAAGCTATTACCATCACAGGTCACAATACCTGCAGCATCTTGACCTCTGTGTTGTAGTACTAACAGCCCATCATACAATAACTGATTGACTGGATTTTTACCTACAATACCGATTATTCCGCACATGTATTAACCTTCATTGTGTGATTGAAACATTCAAAAAACGACACTTACTCATAACTTACATACTGTGTGATACTGGTTGGCAACCAGATCAGCACTGTTTTTACTAAAGCCTCTAGTGGCGCACTAAACATGGCATTGGTCCAACGCGCATCTTTAGGCAATTGCGTCATTCCTGCCAATATCATCAGTACGGTCACAATTAACAAACCCCTTAAAAAACCAAACACACCACCTAACAAACGATTCAACCAGCCTAAACCAATGTCTTTTAACAAGCCAGCTAAAGCGATTGCTAACAAGCTTGTAATCAGCAATACCGCAAGAAATAATACAATAAACGCTGCTAAGATTTTAAGCGATTCGGTTGGAATCCCTTCAGGTAATACCGGCACCACCATTAAAGAATAAGTGCGTGCAATGTAAAACGCTAACACCCACCCCAATAACGATAATATTTCTCTGACAGCGCCACGCATTAAGCTAATAAGTATCGAAAGACCAATAATGATTAATACTGCATAATCAAATAATGTCATTCAACACGCTCGCCATCGTCATTGACTCACGACCATTCCTGTTAATCCAGATGCCTTAATATTTTGGAGTGCAATCGCTGCTTCATTTCTGCTTGAAAACACCTGTGAGCGCAGCCGAATCTTGACCCCCTTAGGCGTCGTTATTTTCTCTGTGCTTGAGGCGTAACCCAAACTTTTGAGTCTTGTTTGCAATTGTTTGACGTTATTGGCATCTGAAAACACACCCACTTGAACAAAATATTGCTCATTCGCGTTTGTAGTCTTGGGTGTCTCAATAGATGCAGACACTTTAGGTTTGGTTGGCACCGCCGCTGGCGCAGCTTCTGGATCTTCATCCACGATTGCTGGACTGTCCGTATTGGTTGTCTCTTTAGGTTCTGGCGTTGGTA
>NCGC01000098.1 GCA_002281475.1 Methylophilales bacterium 28-44-11 | reverse complement strand
AGCACGTTATCAAAAGCACTCTGGCCTCTGGAAAGTAGTAACTTTCGCAATACCTGACTAATCACGACTGGCACTACGATAAACAACAGTACGGAGATGAATAACGTATTCCACGGCACTGTAATGCTTGATAAGCCAAGTAATAAAGCCACAAGCGGCGCAAATGCAAACAACATAATGGCATCATTGATAGCGACTTGAGAGAGTGTGAATTTAGGCTCGCCACCACATAAGCCACTCCATACAAATACCATCGCTGTACAGGGAGCTGCTGCAAGTAAAATCAATCCTGCTATATAGCTATCTATCTGTTCTACTGGTAGTAAACCAGCGAATAGATGGCGTATAAATAGCCATGCTAACAATGCCATTGAGAACGGTTTCACTATCCAATTGATAAACAGCGTAACGCCTATGCCTTTGCTATGGTTTAACACTTCTTTCATCGCGCTAAAGTCAATCTTAAGCAGCATCGGGATAATCATCAGCCATATCAATATAGCGACTGGTAAGTTTACTTCTGCAATCTTCAAACCGCCAACAGCTTGAAAGAAACTAGGAAAGACTTTGCCTAGGGTGATACCCACTACGATGCAACCAAGTACCCACCAAGTAAGATTTCGTTCAAAATTACCGATTGTTGGTTTAACCGTTTGTAAATCGGTTGAAGCTGTTATTTCACTCGTAGTCACAGTCATGACTTTCTAGTTATAAATTGCACTTTTTGTGTGGCTGGTACACAACAGGCAGCACTCGGTTCAGCACTCTCTTGACCACTGAATGTCGGTGCAGTATCTAATGTACGGTAGGTTTCCCAAGCAATACCTGATGGGTCTTGTACCCAGTGCTTATCAGATTTGGCATAGCAGCAAGTTGTACCCTCTTCAGTAAGCAGGCTTAATTCTGCCTTCTCTAATCGCTCTTTAATCTCTGATAGCTCAGTATCGCTCTCGACTTGAATGCCGATGTGATCTAAGCCAGGCTTAGCACCACGTTTGCTAATCGCAAAGTTGACTAGCGGGTCATTTAGCATCCATTTGGCATAGTCAGACTTAGCTACAGTGGGAGCAGCACCAAATAGGTTGTTATAAAAACCTATGCTTTTATTGATGTCGTCTACTGAGATGTGCAGATGCATTCTTTTCATTTTGGATTCCTTTATTTAGTGCTACAGGCTGATGCAGGACTGCAATCTTTTATACCTGCACAGCAGTTTTCTGTGAGGTAGGCCAGTAAGCCATCCATGGCTTCATAGTTGGCTGAGTAATAAATGAAGCGGCTGACCTGACGGGAGTTAATTAATCCAGCATGACTTAATTCTTTGAGATGGAATGACAATGTACTGCCTGGAATTTGCAAAGCTTCGCCAATATTCCCTGCAGGCAAACCATCTGGGCCAGCCTGTACAAGTAGCCTGAATATCTCCAGACGTGCTTCTTGTGCGATTGATGAAAGTTGTAAAACTGCTGATTTAATGTCCATAAATTCTATAATTCCATAAATATAGAATTAATGTCAAGCTATTATTGCAAAGATGGCTTCGAGACGAAGGGTACTTACTGTGGTTTGAGTTGTTTGATTGTCGTTTCGCGAGTGTAGCCGCTATTCTGACCCCTGCTTTTGAGCAATAACAATATTGATGTTAGTTCATAAGAGATCGAGCGAGAATAACTGTTCTGCGGTAATAGAATTTATCAACTCATTAGGAAGGATTGGCCAAGTCCCAATAGTTTCAATGTATCCGAAGCCATAAGGTGGTCGTTCAGACATATCAAGCCTAAGGTGTTGAAGCGTATGAATTGCATCTGTGTAGTATGTCAGATGCAAGTCCAGCGAGAAATAGTGATTAAAAAAATGATCTAATTGCTTGTCAGCAATTGATTCGAGTATTTCTCGAAACCGCCAATTATGAGCTGGCTCAGTCTGCAAATACAATAACCAAACCAGAGCCATTGCTGACAGGCTGTACATTCTCCTCAATGACAGCATCAAACAGCGATCAAAGACTTGTTCCCGACCATATTTCTCGATCAACTTGGTAATTTCTACAATAGAGTCAGGATTAATTCTGACTAGGCCATAAACTTGTAGAAGTTGATCCACACGGTTTTGAGCAAGACTAGGTGTTGATGTTTGCTCCTGTAGAAGATCCCAAAACTCAGCTTGGTATAGCGCCCCTGTACCATGAAATAAAGGGTGCTGATCAACGGCGATTACCAGCGAATTCATATCGCGCCAACGCGGATCTTGACCCTTTGGTTTTCGGGCGACTCTACGTATCCATTCAAACATTCTTGGTCGGTGGTCAATCGAACGAGAAGGCATACCTTCATCCGTCCAAGCAAACTCATAATCTAGAACATAATCTGACCAATTGCTGCGCCGTTTAATTTCTCGATACCAAACCCACACTCTGGCTTTTTCTGCCCAATGTTTCCTTTGTCCTCCTTGTTTCTTTTTCATGGTGTCACTTGAATAAGGGTTTAGCACATCCTAGAACATTTATTTAAAAAGAGTCAAGATTAATCCTAATTAACTTAACTCAAGGTTCAACTATGCCCCACGATCCTCTGGCCGATTTATCGAAGCAGCTAATATTAAGGTATGGCCCGACAATCGGTGGTCAAGATCTCTATACGGCCCTAGGGTTCAAAACTTATGCTGCTTTTCACCGCAGTCAGCAGCGACAAGCATTAGGTGTGCACGTTTTTAAACTACCAGGGCGAAGAGGCTGGTTTGCGTTAAGCGTTGACATTGCAACATGGCTCATGAAGCAATCGAACAGTCAAATTTAAACTTTGGAAATCGAAGAAATGATGAAAGGAAAACACATGGGACCTTAGTTGCAATCGATTGCGAGAGTCCACAAAGCGCAAAAGGCTTGGGTTATGTGGGACCCAAGCCTTCTGACAATACATCAAGATTGCACCCTTGAGTTTTCAATTGTCTACGCTCCTGTATCGGCTGTCAAGGTCGATGTCTCGCTTTGTCCGTTACCAGAATTTAACCATTCAATTATTTAGCCTGCCTTAGTATGCTTGCAGGCGGTTATTACAGGAGTTTATTCATGGCAATACCTATATTCAAACGTAGAGAGATCGTGCGTTTATTGTGCGCGGGTGGAGATTTGTCCAATCGTCAGATCGCCAATTTGGTTGGCGTTGCATCGGGCTCTATCAATAAGATCGCATCGCAGTTACCAACACTGGGGGTAACTTGGGAGCAACTTAAAGCATTCGGGGATGATGCATTTCTTGCGGCCTTTATCAAAAAACCAGTACTTGCAGCATCCAATCGTTCGCATCCAGATTGCCTGCTTTGGCATAGAGAAATGGAGCGTGACAAAGATGTGACTCTACGCTTACTCTGGGAGGAGTGGCATTTAGAGCATATGGATGGTGTTTCATACACACAAGCTACACGCATCTATAAAAACTGGTTAAAGAAGCAGCGTGTCAGTATGCGCAAGATTCATCATCCTGGTGAATCCATATTTGTTGATTTTGCTGGACGCAGGTTGCCGATCTATAACCGTGACGATAATAGTGTACGGTATGCTCAAGTATTCGTGGCGACATTGGGCGCATCAAGTTATTCATTTTGCATTGCTGTTTGGTCGCAGGCGATACCGGACTGGATATTCTGTAATGTCAAGATGCTAGAATATTTCGGTGGTGTTCCACGTATCATTACTCCAGACAATCTCAAGTCTGCAGTGTCGAAAGTCACTCGAAATGGTCCGCATATTAATCCAACTTATGCAGAGTTTGCAGAGTATTACGACACTGCCATCGTGCCAGCACGGGTACGCAAGCCAAATGACAAAGGTTTAGTTGAAGTAGCTGTGCTCATAATCCAACGCTGGATTCTTGCAGCATTGCGTCACCGCCAGTTCTATTCTCTGGAAGAAGCGAATGCGGAAATTCTGCATCTATTGGATATTTTTAATAGCAAAGAAATGAAAGCCTACAAGGCGTCACGCCGCCAACGTTATGAGATGCTGGATCAATTAGCTTTAAAACCCCTACCAGATCAGGCCTACGAATATGCCGCTTGGCGGCTCAAGGTGCGTGTTGGAGACAATTACCATGTACAGCATGAAGGGCATTATTACTCTCTGCCCTATGCTATAGCGCATGCATTCGTCGATATCCGTACAGGGCCTAAAACTATCGAGATAATACACAATGGTATGCGGGTAGCTACGCACATTGTATCCAATATTGTAGGTGGATATACAACTAACCCAGCGCATCTGTCACCAAACCACTTGCAATATGCCGAGGGCAGCCCCGATCAATTGTTGCAATGGGCAATGGCTGTCGGTGCGGCCACAGAAAAAGTATTCCAGCATCATTTGCTGGAGAATCGTCATCTGGCAAATGGAATCCGGGCTGCCTGTGCAATCCAGAAGCTGGGACGGCAATATGGAGCGCACCGACTGGAAGAAGTCTGTGAATACGCGGTGAGTATCCATTCAATGACTCATACCAGCATTCTTTCAATATTTCGTAGCAAGGCAGATAAACGACCTAGACTGGATGCAGAAGCCGAACCTTTAGCCAGTCACGCCAATGTGCGTGGCAGTAAATACTACAAACAAATCACTGGAGAAGAATAATGATGATGCAACAAACAATCTCTAAACTGAGAGAACTTAAACTCCTTGGCATGGCCGATGCTTTGCAGGCTAATGTTGGACAACCAGCATTTCGTGGCCTGTTATTTGAAGAGCAGTTCGGTATTCTGGTTGACAGTGAGGTGTCATCGCGTGATAGTCGCCGTCTCAACCGGCTGCTCAAAATAGCCAGACTACGCTACCCCTCTGCGTGTCTGGAGGATGTTGATTTTAGGCAGTCTCGTGGCTTAGAAAAACCGTTATTTGCATTACTGGCGGTCTGCGACTGGGTGCGTCAACCCAAACATATCGTTTTTACTGGTGCCACTGGCACAGGTAAGAGCTGGGTGGCCTGTGCACTTGGAGTTCAAGCATGTCGCCTTGGATTATCTGTTATCTATAGATCTTCCAGCCAGATCGCGGCAGAAATCTCAACTGCAGCTGCAGATGGTTCGTTACCGCAATTAAAAGGTAGGCTGATCAAAGCTGCAGTACTAATTATTGATGATTTGGGACTGATGCCATTTGATTCTTTGGTGGCTAGAACCTTGCTGGATGTTGTCGATGAGCGTGATCGATTGCGTGTTGGTGCACTGGTTCTTACTAGCCAGTATCCCATTGATCACTGGCATGCATTTCTGGGGGATCCTACGATTGCCGATGCCATTCTGGATCGCATGGTGCATGCTGCTTATTATATCGATTTGAAGGGAGGCTCCTTACGTAAAGGTAGGTCAAAAGAATAATTAGGGTATGGTAGTGGTACCAAATCCATCTAGGTACCATTACCTAAAAATTGTAATTAGGTGATTACTCATGCAACTAGTGCGCACTTCATTGCAATCGCTGGGCACCGCGATGCAATTCCTGAATACAGAACTAGAAATTGCTGGTTAGAACGTCCTGCAACTTCTGAGTAATTTGGAGTGAAATTAGGTGAGCAATAAGTATGAAATTTCGCGGCCACATAAATGAGTGATTTAGATTGTTTCATTCTCGAGCGAAGGATATCGGCAGTAACTTTATTAACATTTTCTCGCGATAATTGAGTGTCTACTAACCAATCAACATATACGGTCTAGCCTTGATTTTCTAATAGCTTCTTCACTCCCAATATTAAAACTGCATCTTTACTTGAGTGAGATAAAAAAATATCAAATCGATCATAACTTTTTGCTTTGTTTACCGATTCACGTAACGATTGCTCTGCAAAGCTGGCATAAATATTGTTTGCGGCAAAACGAGCTTGATTTTCAGTAAAGTATGCCATCTATTCTGATTTTCCAATTTCTAGTAATGCTGTTTTAAAGTGAGCTAATGCAGATTCCGTGCTTATTTTATGATTACCTAATGCCTGAAATGAAATAACAAACTCTTTAGTTGCTCTCGGATAATAATTATCTAAATTTTGATTAACACGATCCCATAGCTTCTTGGCCATATAACCTGTGAACCCTAATGGCAATACCTTCAG
>NCGC01000097.1 GCA_002281475.1 Methylophilales bacterium 28-44-11 | reverse complement strand
CAGGGCTTGTTGCAACAAACGCATGTGAAATCCTTATTTTCCAAAACGAGATTATACCGATTTGCAACACTTATTCAAAGTTCCATACGATATTTATGTGAAGAGGGTATCAACCAATTGGGCTTTGACACGTTTTACAGTAAACTGAATTTAAATTTAAATGTTATGTATTTTAAAATAACAAATGAAATCAATTGGATGGAGAGTTAAATGAAACGAAAATATGTGCCGATATTCGTTGGACTGAGTCTGCTAATCACCTTCGCGTCAAATGTTCAGGCGGAGATTTACAAATGGATGGATAAAAACGGAACGGTGCGCTACACAGATACGCCACCACCCAATGGCAGCAAGCCTCTAAGTACCTTTAAACATAACACGCCAAAGCCAGTCTCACCCGCGCCTACAAAATCTACTTTGCCAGCTGATGCGATGACAAATCCTGTGCAAACCAGTAATGGGTCTGCACAGACTGGCGGATCTTCAGAGGAGTTAGAGAAAAAGAAACGTGAAATCGAGGAAATAGAAAAGAAAAATAAAGCTGAAAAAGAGGCGCAAGCTAAACAAAAGCAGCTCAATTGTGCTGCCGCCAAGGCCAACTTCCAAAGCTATGATCAAGGTGGTCGTATCTATAAAAACGATGAGAAAGGTGAGCGCGTTTACTTAGGGGACAAAGAGCTCGCCGATGGGGCTGCTCAAGCTAAAAAAGAAATCAGTCAATACTGCAATTGATTAAATAAATTATTTATTCAATGTCAGGCGGCAATTCACCGCCACCTTTTTTCATCACTTTGCCATCTGCCGCCCGCTGTTTTCGAACAGCTTTAGGGTCGGCAATTAATGCACGGTAAATCTCCACTCTATCTAAATGGCGTAATGCTGTATCGTTTTTAGTAAGTTTGCCGAAAATGCCAAGTTGATTTTCATTTAGATTAATCTCTGGAAATTTATCTAATATTCCTGATTGCTTAACCGCTTCTTCAGCAGTGCATCCAGCGTTTACACGCATTGGAATAATGAGTTGTTCATGCGGCAGTGCATAAGCTACCTCTACCGTAATCTGATGTGTATTCGAATCATTCATTTCTAAGCCTTAGATTTTACAAGCTATTTATGGGTGTAAATTTTGTCTGCTTCAGACACAAAGCTATCTACAAAAGTATTGGCAATATGGCTGAAAACGGGTGCAATGAGTTTTTCTAAAATTGCATTCGAAAACTCATACGATAATTTAAATTCAATTTTACAAGCATCCTCACGTAGCGCAATAAATTGCCAATGTCCTTCAAGGTGTTTAAATGGACCATCCTTGAGCGTGATGTCCATATGGCTAGGAAATTGTTTGGTGTTAATGGTGGTGAAGTGTTGCTTAATGCCATGATAATTGATATGTAAAGTGGCGCTTGTGATGTCATCATTGCGTTGGTGTAAGTCAACACCACCGCACCATGGTAAGAAAGTGGGGTACTGCAACACGTCATCGACCAAAGCAAACATTTGTTCGCTTGAGTGCATTACCAAAACCGTTTTTTCAACTTGTGCCATTGGAATAAGCGTGGATAGAGTAAAATGTTATTTTAAGTCATTCGTTCGCAAAATACAGATTTATGAGCATTGCGCAAAATAAAAAAGCATTTTTTGATTACTTTATTGAAGAAAAGTATGAGGCTGGCATTGTCCTAGAAGGTTGGGAAGTCAAGGCAATTCGGGATAATCGCATCAATATTAAAGAGGCTTACGTCGTGATTATGCATGGCGAAGTGTATTTAATTGGCTGTCACGTCACACCATTAGGCGCAGCTTCCACCCATATCCGTCCAGATGCAATTCGTACACGTAAATTATTGTTACATAACGAAGAAATTGCAAAGTTGATTGGCAAAGTGGAGCGTTCAGGGTACACCTTAGTGCCATTAGATATGCATTTCACACGGGGTAGAGTGAAGGTGCAAATTGGATTGGCTAAAGGCAAAAAGCAACACGACAAGCGTGATACCGAAAAAGCCCGTGACTGGGAGCGTGAAAAGGGCCGTATTATGCGTGCACACAATAAATAGTCATTTGTACAGCGCTTTATTTCATTTATTTATTGCCCCGTTCATTGTGAACAAACCACCTTTACGGTAAAATTTATTCCCGTCTGCAATGTTTCTAAAAGTTCTCAATGACCAAATATGTATTCGTTACTGGCGGTGTTGTATCCTCACTTGGTAAGGGTATCGCAGCGGCCAGCCTAGGCGCAATTCTAGAATCGCGCGGTATCAAAGTCACCATGCTCAAATTGGATCCTTATATCAATGTGGATCCTGGCACAATGTCTCCTTTTCAGCACGGCGAAGTGTTTGTGACCGATGATGGCGCAGAAACTGATTTGGATTTGGGTCATTACGAGCGTTTTATCAGCAGTCGCATGGCCAAGCGCAATAATTTCACTACAGGCCAAATTTACGAGACAGTCATTAAAAAAGAGCGTCGCGGTGAATACTTAGGTAAAACCGTACAAGTCATTCCTCACATCACCGATGAAATTAAAGCCCATATCAAACGTGGTGCCGAAGGTGCAGATGTTGCGATTGTAGAAGTGGGCGGCACTGTTGGTGATATTGAGTCTTTACCCTTTCTTGAGGCGATTCGCCAAATGGGGTTTGAAGAGGGTAGAAGCAACGCATGTTATGTGCATTTAACTTTACTGCCTTGGATTCCGACTGCGGGTGAGCTTAAAACGAAACCCACGCAGCACTCCGTAAAGGAGTTGCGCGAAATTGGTATTCAGCCAGATATCTTGTTGTGTCGTGCTGAACGTGAAATTCCTGAAGATGAAAAACGTAAAATCGCTTTGTTCACCAATGTGGCTTATGAAGCGGTCATCAGTGCAATTGATAGTGACTCGATTTATAAAATTCCAGGTTTACTGCATGAACAAATGATGGATGAGATTGTGTGCCACAAATTAGGCATTTTGGCGAAAGCCGCTGATTTATCGGCTTGGCACAAAATTACCTATGCAGTCGCTAATCCTAAACATCATATCGATATCGCATTTGTGGGTAAGTATGTCGATTTGACTGAATCCTATAAATCGCTGACCGAAGCCCTGATTCATGCAGGTATTCATACCGAATCCAAAGTGAAAATTCACTACATAGATAGTGAAGATATCGAAAAATCAGGTACTGATCCCTTACAGAAAATGGATGCTATTTTGATTCCAGGGGGGTTTGGAGTGCGCGGCACCGAGGGTAAGATTACTGCCATTCGTTATGCACGCGAGCACAAAATTCCTTATTTAGGCATTTGTTTGGGTATGCAACTTGCTGTAATTGAGTTTGCAAGAAATGTGGCGGGCTTAAAAGACGCCAACAGCACAGAGTTTAATCCTCATGCTGAGCACAAATTAATTGGTTTGATTACTGAGTGGCAAGATGCAACTGGTAAAAAAGAAACGCGCGACGAGAGTTCTGATTTGGGCGGTACGATGCGATTAGGTGCACAACGTTGCCCGATTGAACCCAATACGATTGCAGCCAGTGTGTATGGTCTAGAGGTGAATGAACGTCACCGCCATCGTTATGAAGTGAATAACCATTATGTTGAGCAGCTCAAATCTGCAGGTCTTGTAATATCAGCCCGCACGCCCACTGAAGAATTATGTGAAATGATTGAATTGCCACAAACCACACACCCTTGGTTCGTAGCTTGCCAATTCCACCCAGAATTTACCTCTAACCCACGTGCTGGCCACCCTTTGTTTAAAGCTTATGTATTAGCAGCGCTTGCCAATCAAGCCAAAGGAGCGCAAGCATGAAGTTATGCCACTTTGAAGCAGGTTTAGAGCACCCGTTATTTTTAATCGCTGGCCCTTGTGTGATTGAGTCTAAGCAAATGGCGATTGATACTGCCGGGCAGTTAAAAGAAATAGCTGCACGTGTTGGTATTCCGTTGATTTACAAATCTTCTTACGATAAAGCCAACCGCAGTTCTACCAAGACTTTTCGCGGATTTGGTATGGAAGAAGGCTTGCGCATTTTGGATGATGTGCGTGCAGAGATTGGTGTGCCCATCTTGACTGATGTGCATACAGAAGAGCAAGTGAAGCATGTTGCTGCAGTTGTGGATGTATTGCAAACACCAGCATTTTTGTGCCGCCAAACCGACTTTATTGTGGCAGTCGCCACTTGTGGTAAACCTGTCAATATTAAAAAAGGCCAATTTTTAGCCCCTGGGGATATGAAGCAGGTGGTGAATAAAGCTAAAGAAGCCAATGGTGGTGCAGATACCATTATGGTGTGTGAGCGCGGTGCTTCCTTTGGTTATAATACTTTGGTATCGGATATGCGTGGCTTGGCGATTATGCGTGAAACGCATTGTCCAGTGGTATTTGATGCGACACATTCAGTACAACAACCAGGCGGTCAAGGTGAAAAGAGTGGTGGTCAACGCGAGTTTGTTCCAGTGCTGGCCAGAGCCGCTGTTGCGAGTGGTATTGCAGGTGTGTTTATGGAAACCCACCCAGACCCGAGCCAAGCGCTGTCTGATGGCCCTAATGCGTGGCCATTACATAAAATGGAAGATTTGTTGCACCTACTGGTAGATTTAGATCGATTAGTTAAAAAAGCCGGCTTTGCTGAGCAAAGCTTATAAGCACACGTATTGTCAAGATTACACTTAGTCATAGATAAGGATTAAAACATGAGCGCAATTGTAGATATTATCGCCCGCGAAATTATGGACTCTCGTGGCAACCCAACGGTTGAAGCCGATGTGCTTCTTGAAAGTGGAGTAATTGGACGTGCTGCAGTGCCCTCAGGCGCTTCCACTGGTGCCAAAGAAGCCATGGAATTGCGTGATGGTGACAAAGGTCGCTATTTAGGCAGAGGCGTGCTACAAGCTGTGGAAAATGTGAATACCGAAATCACTGAAGCCATCATTGGATTGGATTGTGAAGAGCAGAGCTTTATTGATAAGACATTAATTGAATTAGATGGCACTGAGAACAAAGACCGTTTAGGCGCGAATGCGATTTTAGCGGTTTCACTTGCGTGTGCACGTGCGGCAGCTGAAGAAAGTGGTTTACCACTGTATCGCTATTTAGGAGGCTCTGGTGCAATGCAATTGCCCACACCGATGATGAATATCATCAATGGTGGCGCACATGCGGACAATTCAGTGGATATGCAAGAGTTTATGATTATTCCTGCTGGCTTGCCTACCTTCCGTGAAGCACTGCGTTGTGGTGCAGAGGTATTTCATCAATTGAAAAAAACGCTGCATAAAAAAGGCTTGGCGACCACGGTGGGTGACGAAGGCGGTTTTGCACCGAATTTACCTTCTAACGAATCTGCCATTCAATTGATTATGGAAGCGATTTCAGATGCAGGCTATGAGCCAGGTCGTGATGTCTATTTAGGTTTAGATTGTGCAAGTACTGAATTTTATAAAGACGGCAAATATCATTTAGAGTCAGAGGGGCTTTCTCTTACATCAGCCCAATTCACCGACTATTTAGCCACTTGGGTGGATAAATACCCAATTATTACGATTGAAGATGGTATGGGTGAATTTGACTGGGATGGTTGGGATATTCTTACCCAACGTTTGGGTAAAACTACACAGTTAGTGGGCGATGATTTGTTTGTGACCAATGCAAAAATCTTGCGTGAAGGTATTCGTCGCGGTGTCGCTAACTCTGTGCTGATTAAAGTGAATCAAATTGGTACGCTCACAGAAACTTTCCAAACTATTGAAATGGCCAAACGTGCAGGTTATACGGCTGTTGTATCACATCGCTCTGGCGAAACAGAAGATACAACGATTGCTGATATTTCTGTCGCTACCAATGCGTTGCAAATTAAAACAGGTTCACTATGTCGTTCTGAACGCGTAGCCAAATACAATCAATTACTTCGTATTGAAGAAGAGTTAGGTGACGCCACTAGCTATGCAGGGATGGGCGCGTTTTACCAGCTATTCAAATAAAGCCTTTTCTTCAAGGATACGCTCATCAAAGCTATGTTAAAAACCAGCACGACATCCTCAAGTAGTTTATCTATAGTCTTGAGGATTTTTGCTGGTTATTCTCATCTCTTTACTTTGCAAACTGGTTTTATTCACAAACTTGATCGTTCAAAGCGCATGCAGCAATGAAGGCATTAACGTTGATCTTTGTTGTACTAATTGCCTTGTTACAGTATCCACACCTTGCGTGCTGAAGTGCGTGATTTAAAACAAGGCAATGCGGCCATTGAAGAGCGCGCGCGTAGTGAACTTGGGATGATCAAAGAAGATGAAGTGTTTTATCAAGTGATAGACCAAGCATTATTCCCATTACCACTTAGCCCTCAAGACTCTGCCAAGCCTAGCGAGTAGGGCATTACCTTGGAAGTAAGTGGGTGTGAGTTCCAATAAATTGGGCCGGATTGCTGGGCTTCTATTCTTAATTCTGCCAACACATCAAAAGCAGTCACTTCACCATTAGCATTTAAAACACTTGGTGCAACTCTCACAATTTGCCCCACTTCATTTTGCTGTTCGTCCGTCAGTTTATCACCTGCTTGCGGTGAGTTCTTACTCGAAAGCGTCATTAAAAATGTACGGCGTTTGACGCTACCTAAATAATGGGTGCGCGCTACAATCTCTTGGCCTGTGTAGCAGCCCTTTTTAAAGTTGATTGCATGTAGCAGATCCAAATTCACCATCTGTGGAACAAATTGTTCTTGGGTTGCAGGGACGATTTCTGGAATGCCAGATTGCACATCTAACCAATCCCAACAAGGTTTGCCAACAAGTTTGGTTTTCATCTTGAGTGAATTCCATAGCGTTTTTGCATGCTCCACAGAGGTGAAAATTTCAAAGCGCTGATGACCTGCAATCGAGGGTAAGCGTAGCAATGTTGCGTGCGTATGGGTTTTAGTGGCATAGGGTTCGCCCGGCAATTGGGAAAACTGTTCGCTCAAA
>NCGC01000096.1 GCA_002281475.1 Methylophilales bacterium 28-44-11 | reverse complement strand
ACACTCTCGACAATACCAGTTTTAACTGTCTGTACTTTACGTGCGTCTTCCCGTTTATACACACTACCCGAATTTGAACTTGCACATGCAATCAGTACTAATGACGCTAACATCACACTGACAAATTTTACGTAATGCATATGATTCTCCTTGAATAGTGATGGGTGATCACTTTAGTTTTTCTTTTGTTGCCACTTCTTTGACCAATGCTTGGCTGTATACGTTCTCTATTTCTTCACGGGTTGGTCGATGATTTTGACCTCCACGACTCGCAATTTTAATGGCACCCATGGTGGAAGCTAATCTGCCACATGTTGGCCAATCCCATCCACGCACAATGCCATATAACAAGCCTGCACGGTAAGCGTCGCCACAGCCTGTAGGATCAACAATCCTATCAGCATAAACGCATGGAATTTCAAATAGTTGACCATCTGCATAAATTTGCGAGCCACTTCCTCCCAATGTGACAATCAATGCTTTCACTTTGGCAGCTAATTGTTCTAGATTTAATCCGGTTTTGTCTTGAATCACTTGCGATTCGTAGTCATTCACTGCCAGATAATCGGCCATGTCGATAAAGTGCAACAATTCTTCGCCATTAAACATGGGCAAGCCTTGTCCAGGATCAAACATAAATGGAATGCCAGCCTCCGCGCACTCCTTCGCATGTTGAAACATACCATCACGCCCATCCGGTGCAATGATGGCAAGACTCACTTGTTGCGCGTCCTTAACACTATTTTGATGCGATTCCACCATCGCTCCCGGGTGAAATGCAGTAATTTGATTGTCTTCAGTATCTGTTGTGATAAATGCTTGCGCGGTAAAACTGTGTTCTATGGATTTAATATGCTGAGGATTGAGTTTGTTTTGCGCGATCCAGTCGGCATACGGACCGAAGTCTTGACCAACTGTTGCCATAATCAGCGGGTTACCTTCCAGTAATTGCAAGTTGTAAGCAATGTTGCCAGCAGTGCCGCCGAATTCACGACGCATTTCAGGGACATAGAAGGCTACACTGAGCTTATGAATTTTGTCAGGAAGGATATGGTTTTTAAACTGATCTTGAAACACCATAATGGTGTCGTAAGCGAGGGAACCGCAAATAAGAATATGCATAAAGGGAGTCTTTAACTGGAATTCACTATTATCTAGTAGCTAGATGGCCTAAAGCAAGACCAATCAGACAAGCTCAATTATCTTCGCGCACCGTCGATTAATATTTTTGCAGCTTGTTTTGCGTACTTAATTGCACCAGAACCACGTTTCATTTGTTCTGCTTGCACCGCACCCTCAAACAACAATGAAAGTTGAAGCGCTAGGCCTTCTGCATTAGTGATATTGGCTTCATGTGCAAGTTGAGTAATGTAGAGTCTAAAATTTTTAGATTGTTCTGAGGAAAGCTGATGGATTGGATTGAGCTCGTTAGGAAATTCAGCAGAAGCCTTAATGAACCCCATGCCTAGAAAATTTGGGGAACTCACCCATTCCTCAATAAAATCAAACAATTGTTGCAGCTTGTCTGCGGGTATTTTGCTATTAGTACTCAGCTTGTGATCTAACCAACTTTGAAAATCAGATTGGCTTTTTCTCAATACTTCTAAGATAAGTTCTTCTTTCGTACGAAAGTATTTATAGAGTGTCATCTTAGTGGTGCCCGCTTCTGCCACAATGGTGTCTACGCCAGTCGAGTTGATGCCTCTCGTTTGAAAAAGATCGGTAGCGGTACTTAATATCTTTTCACGTAGCACAGACATGACTTTATTATACTAATCTGTATACATATATCAAGTGTAATTTTAAGGTCTAATTTCTTGAATTTGCCATCAACATTGGCGTGTAATTGCATTTCACCATGTCTAGAAGTTGGTTGGTCAATAGTTGATCTTCCCGATTGATGGAAATCTGGCCCATCACAATATTCTCAAAATACACTTTTTTATAAGAATCAGGGAGTTGCAATGCTTCGATTAACTGACAATTACCTTTGCGCATTTGCTCAACTCTTGCAAACAATGCTGCTGTTTGCTCTGGACTAGCCGTTAATTGTGATGCATCTGCGACCATACCACTAGCCGGCATAGTGGCGTTCGTACTAAGCGCGTAGTCGTCGGTTTTTTCATTGCTATGCCATTGGGTGTAACCCAATATGCAACCAACCAACACTATCGTACTTGCAGCAACAGCGTATACGTGTTTTTTAGGTAATGTAAACTCAGGTTTGGTTTGCGCCGTGATTAAGGCTTTAGCAGCACTTTTTGCATGGCTTAAGCTGGCAGGATTATGATGATTGATTTTTTCCTGTGCAGCCGCAATCGCCATAAAGTAAAGTTGATTGGCAAGTAACTCTGGCATGGCAGCGCCCGCTTTTGCACTCTCAACCGTTAAAAATTGCACCAATGGTTTTTCGTCCATCGTATGATTGGGTAATGGATTCGTGTTGATTTGAGGCGCGTCTAACCAATCATCCAGCACATCAAATAAGTTAACCAAGCGCATCTCTGGAGAGCTACTCGATTTTTTGAGCATGGCGATTAGCCATTCTGAATTGAGTATGTCCATCATGTTCCCTTTGCCTTAAAACGGCTTCACTACGACTAAAATAACAATAGCAAATAATACTAGCACTGGAATTTCATTAAACCATCTATACCAAACGTGGCTGCGCGTATTGTTACCAGCCTTAAAATCTCGCATGAGTTTGCCACAGTAGGCATGGTAAATAATGAGTCCAAGCACCAACAGCAGCTTGGCATGTAACCAACCACCCGTGATGCCATAAACCATCCATAGCCACAAGCCAAAACCTACCGCTAGCACTGCCAACGGCAACATAAAACGATACAGTTTATGTTCCATCAATTCTAAGCGTGACAAAGTGGCGAGATCATTTACCATGGCGTGATTGACAAATAGACGTGGTAAATAAAATAGGCCAGCAAACCAGCTGGTGACGAAAATAATATGTAACGCTTTAATCCAAAGCATTACTGGAGTTCGCTATCTAGCAATTGACGCAATTGCACAAAGTCCAGTTCGCCAATAATACGTTGTAAACGATGGCCCTGTTTATCATAAAGGTAGGTGGTGGGTGTGAGGTTCACGCCACCAAACGCTTGTACCATTTCGCTTAATCCGTCATGCATGACGGGGAAGGGGAGAGCCTTTTGTTGCGAATAATTCAGGACTTGTGCTGGTGGGTCATATGGCATGGCCACTGCTATTACCTCAAATCCTTTTGGTTTGTATTGAGTATAAGTATTCATTAAATCGGGCATTTCTTTTATACAACCAGGGCAATCGGTTGCCCAAAAATTCACCAATACAACTTTGCCTTTTAAAGAAGCCATCGAAATTTTTTCACCTTGTAACGTGGTGAAGGTGACGTCTGGTGCGGAAGGCTTTTGGGATAAGCTAAAACCAAGCACGGCAAATAAAACAATCAGCGTGAGGGGGACAATTAATTTCTTCAATATAGGCATCATAAAATTGTAACGTCTTTTCTAGAAAAGGTGTCAATAACCATAGAACGTTTGCAGTTTTTGCGTGGTCTACAGCATGATATAATTTACTTTTGTTTGTATCGGCTTATTGATGAACGCACCTACTCCCGCCGCATTGCTCCAAGCTGACGCTTTGCCAGCAGCGCGCCTACGTGAAATTCCATATAACTATACTTCTTTTTCTGACCGTGAAATTGTCATCCGGTTTCTTGGTGAGGAAATTTGGGAGATATTGAATACCCTACGCGAACAGCGGAAAACGGGTCGCAGTGCACGCATGTTGTTTGAAGTGTTGGGTGATTTGTGGGTAGTAAGCCGTAATCCTTATTTGCAAGACGATTTGTTGGATAACCCCAAACGTCGCAAAGCCTTAATTGATGCTTTGTATCATCGTATTGCGGCTATTGATGAGCGTAGCGCAGGCAATATCAACGTGCAAAAGTTGGTGACCGCTGCTAAACAAGCTGTACAAAAATTCAGTGACGATTTCCGTCAAACTTATGATTTGCGCAAAAAAGCGCTGAGTAAGTTAAGCAAATATACCCGTAAAGACAATATTCAGTTTGATGGATTAGCACGCGTGTCACATGTCACGGATGCAACCGATTGGCGTGTGGAATATCCATTTGTGGTGTTGAATCCAGATACCGAAGCTGAAATTGCCTATCTGGTGAGGACATGTATTGAACTTGGTTTGACTGTGATTCCACGTGGGGGTGGTACAGGTTATACAGGGGGTGCTATTCCGCTTACACCTTTATCTGCAGTCATCAATACAGAAAAGTTAGACCAACACACGGGCGTGCAAATGCTCACATTGCCTGGTGTTGCCCGCCAAGTGGCAACAATTGAATGTGGCGCAGGGGTGGTAACACGCCGTGCCATGGAAGCCGCTACCGAAGCTGGTTTAGAGTTCGCTTGCGACCCAACCTCTGCTGACGCATCATGTATTGGCGGTAATGTTGCAATGAATGCTGGCGGTAAAAAGGCGGTATTGTGGGGCACTGCACTGGATAATTTGGCTTCATGGCGCATGGTGACGCCAGATGCCACTTGGATGGAGATTGAGCGTTTAGACCACAACCTTGGCAAAATCCATGATATTGAAATGGCGCGCTTTAAAGTCAGCCGTTATGACATGGACATGAAAACTCTGTTGGCCGAGCCAGAGATTATCGCTATTCCTGGGCCAAGCTTTCGCAAAGTAGGCTTAGGTAAAGATGTGACGGATAAGTTTTTATCTGGATTGCCAGGCATCCAAAAAGAAGGCTGCGATGGCTTAATCACGTCTGCGACTTTTATTTTGCACCGCATGCCTAAGTATGTGCGCACCATTGCCTTAGAGTTTTTTGGCAATGTGTCTCATGCAGTGCCCGCGATTGTAGAAATTAAAGACTATTTAGACGCCACTGCCAAGCAAGAACCAGCCGTAATTTTGGCGGGCTTAGAGCATATGGATGAACGCTATATCAAAGCTGTGGGCTACGCTACTAAAGCGGCACGTCAGCAACGTCCAAAAATGGTGTTGATTGCTGATATTGCATCTGATGACGAAAACGCAGTGGGCGAAGTGGCCTCTGCGGTGGTGCGTATTTGTAACGCTAGGAATGGTGAAGGGTTTATTGCGGTTTCATCAGAGGCACGTAAAAAGTTTTGGTTAGATCGTGCGCGTACAGCTGCCATCGCAAAACATACCAATGCGTTCAAAATCAATGAAGATGTGGTAATTCCTTTACCTAAGCTCGGTGAATACTCAGACGGTATTGAGCGCATCAACATCGAGTTGTCTATCAAGAATAAATTAAAACTGGTCGATGCACTTGAACTGTTCATGCAAGGTGATTTGCCACTTCAACCCGATGAAGATGGCAATGCCGATGTGGAGAGTGTGCAATCTAAGCAAGTCATGGCGTTACAGTTGTTACGCGACCTGCGTGCAAAATGGCGTTTGATTTTAAATACCCTTGATGAACCAATTGCAACGTTAGGTGAGATGGGTAAGCCATTTGCACTGCACGAAAACGTATTTCGTGCAGTGCAGGCTTATGATTTACGTATTTCATGGAAGCGTGAACTCAAGCGCCCAATGGCCGATATATTTGCTGGTCGTGAGTTTCAGAAAATCTTAGACCGCTTTGATGAGATTCACAAACAGGTACTGAAAAGTCGTGTGTTCATAGCATTGCATATGCATGCGGGTGACGGCAACGTACACACCAACATCCCAGTTAATTCTGATGACTATGGCATGATGCAAGAGGCACATGCCGCTGTTGCGCGTGTGATGACGTTAGCCAAACAGCTGAATGGTGTCATTTCTGGTGAGCACGGTATTGGTATTACCAAAATGGAATTCTTGGACCAATCGACGATTGATACTTTTACCACTTACAAAAATAAAGTAGACCCGAATGGCCACTTTAATAAAGGTAAGTTGTTGGCGGGCTCTGGTTTGGAGAATGCCTACACGCCAAGCTTTGGTTTGTTAGAGCAAGAATCCATCATCATGGAACAGTCTGCGATTGGGGAGATTGCAGATGATATTTCTGACTGTCTACGTTGCGGCAAGTGTAAGCCGGTGTGCTCTACCCATGTGCCACGCGCTAACTTATTGTATTCACCACGCAATAAAATACTGGGGACCTCATTGTTGATTGAGGCCTTCTTGTATGAAGAGCAAACTCGCCGCGGCATCTCACTTAAACATTTTGATGAGTTTAATGATGTGGCCGATCATTGTACGGTATGTCATCGCTGCGAAAAACCTTGTCCAGTAGATATTGATTTTGGTGATGTTTCCATCAAAATGCGCAATTTTTTACGCGAGCAAGGTAAAAAAACCTTTAACCCTGGCACAGCAGCGGGGATGTTCTTTTTAAATGCGAAAGACCC
>NCGC01000095.1 GCA_002281475.1 Methylophilales bacterium 28-44-11 | reverse complement strand
ACATTATTTTTTAAAACGTAATTAAATAAACCACTGGTGGTTAAGCACATCCAGACACAAAGTAAAATCCAAGGTGTGCATTTTTTGATACCCTTCATAACAGAATGATCAAACCTTTTAGCTTCAATGAGTAACTGCACAAATACTCCAATCATTCATTACCACTTCAATAGATTATGTCTTGCCTCACCACAATTTATTTCTGCGATAAAGACCCCAAAACCATGCTATTTCTCAATCTTCTACGTTCGTTAAAACTCTTCCCAATCACCATCATCTGTACCCGTTTTGGCTAGTTGCGCTTTCGGTGCCGGTTTAACAACAGGTTTTTGCTGCACTGAAGAAGGACGCGGTGAACTGCGCATTGGGCTGTGGGAAACGCGGCGCTCGCTTGAGACGCCGTCAATTTTAAATACCCCGACTACATCTGATAATTGATTCGCTTGTTCTAGCAGTGATTCAGCCGCAGCTGCAGCTTCTTCTACCAAAGCCGCATTTTGTTGAGTCACTTCATCCATACTGGTTACTGCCTGATTCACTTGATCAATCCCTGTGGTTTGCTCAGCAGAAGCAGCCGCAATCTCACTGATAATGTCGGCCACACGTTGGACAGAGGTCACCACTTCTTCCATGGTGTTACCAGCGTTTTCTACCAATTTCGTACCTTCTGCTGTTTTATTCACAGAGTCCGTAATCAACTCTTTAATCTCTTTGGCCGCACTTGCTGAGCGTTGTGCCAAATTACGTACCTCGCCTGCCACTACAGCAAACCCACGTCCTTGTTCGCCAGCACGTGCTGCTTCTACAGCCGCATTTAATGCCAAAATATTGGTTTGGAAAGCAATGCCATCAATTACGCTGATAATCGCTTCAATTTTGCGCGCACTATCATTAATACCCGTCATGGTATTGACGACTTGAGAAACCACTTGACCACCTTTGATCGCCACACCAGATGCTGTAAGCGCAAGTTGGTTGGCTTGTTTTGCATTGTCTGCATTTTGTTTAACGGTGCCAGCCAATTCCTCCATGCTGGCCGCTGTTTGTTCCAAACTAGAAGCTTGTTGTTCGGTACGTGCCGACAAATCACTGTTGCCCGTTGAAATTTCGCCTGCTGCGGTAGTAATGGTTTCAACCGCTTGTTTTACCGCTGCTATTGGCGCCACAATCATGTCCAAAGTTTGATTCACACCCTCGACCACTTGACGGAAATTACCTTGATGTTGATTCACGTCAGCACGTGTAGAAATGCGACCATCTCTTGCAGCATCTGCCAACATATTGGCATCGCTTACAAGGCGGTTCACTGCATCGATACAAGTATTGAGATTATCTTTAATATGGTTAAAGTCACCTTGATATTGATCAGTGATTTTGGCGGGAATATTACCTTTTGAAATATCATCCATGTATTGAGCTGCAATATTTAGTGGGCCAATTACTGAGTCTAATGTGGCATTTACGCCTTCCACCACTTTACGGTAATCGCCCCAATGTTTAGTCGCATCTGCACGAGTTTGCAATTTACCTTCTGCCGCTGCTTTTGCTAGCATATTTGCATCACTTACAAGCAAGTTAATTGCATGAACGCAGGAGTTAAGATTGTCTTTAAGAATATTAAAGTCACCATTGTAGTTTTCAGTGATGGGCGCTGGGATAATGCCGTTGGCAAATTTATCCACGTAATCGGCCGCCATATTCAGTGGTCCAATCACAGCATCTAGAATCTTATTCATACCTTGACCAATATCCATGATGAATCCTTTAGGCAAGATACTCAGGTCGACTCGCTCAGACAATTTACCTGCCACAGCATCACCCACTAGGCGAATCACCTCTTGCTCTGCCACCACTTCATCGGTACGGTCACTCCATTGTGTCATACGACCCAAATATTCGTTTTGCGAGTTATAAACGGGAATAACTGACAAGCCTATACGACGTCCATACATCGTGATTTCAAATGCTCTGGATGTAGTCAATTTTTCTGCAAATACTTTTCTATCCTCAGGGTTTTCAATGAATTGGCTAATATTTCCACCCATCATCCCTTCAACTTTAAAGCCTTGATGTTGTTGACTAATTTGTGTCTCCATACGTGACCAAATAGCGACAGCTGATTTATTCATATACATCAACTGGTTGTTATGATCGCCAAAGGTAAATGCGGTTGAACTGTTGTCCAACGCGGTTTGCAAACGTAACGCTTGCTCAGCCACTTTACGAGCATCATTCACATCAAACCCAATTTTGATTTGCATGGATTTGAGCGCCTGCATGATTTTTCCAAACTCATCATTCGCTTTAGTGTTAATCGGAAAGCTCAGATTACCTTCGGCAAATTTGTTCAATGCATTGGTTGTATTGACTGCCGCTTTTTGAATGTTGCGGCCCATCAATAAGCCACTTACAGCAGCCACTGCCAACCCTAAACCAGTCAACAATGGTAGCGAATTGACTAACTCAAAATATTGCGCTACACCAACTGCAATCACAGGCAATGTGGTTGCTGCAAGTAATTTATAACGTACGGATAAATCAAAGACTTGTTTGACTGCTTTGGCCACTAAGCTTGGCTTAGCTACATTACCTTCACGCCATTGGCGGTATAGGCGCTCTGCCTCATCCACTTGTTGGCGTGATGGTTTTGAACGTACAGACATATAACCAATGACAGCGCCGCCTTGTCTTATTGGTGCCACATTGGCTTCTACCCAATAGTGATCGCCATTTTTACAGCGATTTTTCACCATGCCATTCCATGGCTTACCCGATTTCACGGTACTCCATAAATCCACATAAGCTTCTGGCGGCATATCTGGGTGCCGCACAATGTTGTGATTTTGACCAATCAGCTCAGCTTCTGTAAAGCCACTGATATCAATGAAATCACGATTGATATAGGTAATGCGACCTTTCAGATCTGTTTTCGAAACGATAGAACTCGTGTCTGTAAGATCAATTTCCTTTTGTGTTACTGGCATGTTAATTTTCATGATAAACCTCTTTATTTAATGGCGGATCACGCGATTTCCCCAGTCATGTTGTGATCCTTAGTGATTATTTTGTTACAAACCCGCTACTTTCCATGCCCCAATAAAAGCTACAATTACTGCTTTGTTTATGTCGTTAAAACTACAATTAAAATTCTTCCCATTCAGCGTCATCCGTACCTGTTTTGAGCGCTACTTTAGCTACTGGCTTTGCTAAAGGTTTGGATGATTCAACGGGTTTAGATGTACGCATTGGACTGCCCTGTGAGCGGCGCTCTTGATGTGATGTTGTACCTTTTAACTTAAAGTTACCTACCACTTCCATTAAGCTAATCGCTTGATCCACTAATGACTCAGCTGCTGCTGCCGCTTCTTCGACCAAGGCTGCATTTTGTTGGGTCACTTCGTCCATACTGGTGATCGCATTATTCACTTGATCTATGCCCGCGCTTTGCTCACTAGAGGCTGCAGAAATTTCACCCATGATGTCTGTCACGCGTTGCACGGATGAGACAATCTCTGTCATGGTATTACCAGCGTTTTCTACTAGGCGCGTACCTTCTTGCACTTTGCTCACTGAATCAGAAATTAACTCTTTGATCTCCTTGGCAGCGCTAGCAGAACGTTGTGCTAAATTACGCACCTCACCCGCCACCACAGCAAAACCACGGCCCTGCTCACCTGCACGAGCAGCCTCAACCGCCGCGTTCAACGCTAAGATATTGGTTTGGAAAGCAATACCGTCAATCACAGAAATAATGTCTTCAATCTTACGTGCACTGGTATTGATTTCGCTCATGGTAGTGACCACATTGCCCACTACCTCACCACCTTTAACCGCTACGCCAGAGGCAGCAGCCGCTAATTGGTTGGCTTGTTTAGCATTTTCCGCATTCTGTTTCACGGTAGATGAGAGTTGCTCCATGCTGGATGCTGTCTCTTCGAGTGATGACGCTTGTTGCTCTGTGCGTTGTGATAAGTCATTGTTACCTGTAGAAATCTCGCCCGCCGCAGTATTAATGGTTTCACCTGCCTCACGCACCGATAGCAACACCTCAGTCATTTTGTCCATCAGCGCATTGACACCATCACACAAGCTGGCAATCGCGCCCGATTTACCTTCTAAAGGTACACGCCTTGTTAAATCACCCGATTTGGCAGACTCAATCACTTGCTGGGTTTCATCCACTGCGGCATCTAGAACATCGCCAACTTTATGCTGTTCAGTAATATCCGTTGCATACTTAACTACTTTTAATGGTTTGCCACTGGCGTCGAAAATTGGATTGTAAGAAGCTTGCAACCAAATTTCTTTACCCCCTTTGCCAATTCGTTTGTATTGACCGGCCATCATTTCACCGCGGCCTAATTTATCCCAAAATGCCTTGAATTCTTCGCTTGAGCTGTACTCTGGGTCAACAAACATGCCATGATGATTGCCCACAATTTCATTTTCTGAATAACCTGTTAACTCCATGAAATTTTTATTAACGTTAAGGATATTTCCTTTTAGGTCAAACTCAATGATGCCCATGACCTTGTCAATAGCAGACAATTGGCCACTGTAATCAGCATTTTTTTGCTGCACTTTTGTGATGTCAGTAGCATATTTGACGACCTTGAAAGGCTTGCCATCTAACCCAAAAATTGGGTTATAAGAGGCTTGTAACCAAACCTCGGCACCGTTTTTTCCAATGCGTTTGTAAACACCTTCATCCGCTTCACCCCTGCCTAACTTTTCCCAAAAGTCTTTATATTCTTTACTCGCTTTGTAAGTAGCATCCACAAACATGCTATGGTGATTACCCACAATCTCTTTTTCTGAATAGCCTGTGACATTGATGAAGTTTTCATTGACCGCAAGAATGTTGCCTTTAAGATCAAACTCGATGACGCCTTGAATCTTGCTAATGGCCTTTAATTGGCCTAAGTAATTAACGGCTTGCTTTTTCTCTTCAGTAATGCAAGTAGAAATCACTCTTACTTTAAGTACATTGCCTGACTGATCTAAAATCGGCGCAAATGATGCTGAAAACCAAAGTTCACGGCCATCTTTCGTCAGTCTTTTAATTTGCATTCTTTGGGGGATGCCTTTTTTAACATTGGCCCAAATGCTTTTGTAAGCATCACTGTTGTAGTCCTCTTTGGTCAGCAATATGCTTGCACTTTTACCAATCAATTCATCAGCCTGATAGCCCAATGTATTTAATACTGTGTCGTTAACACTAAGAATAATGCCGTCTAAAGTAAGCTCGTAACTATTAAAAACATTATCAAACGCGGTGTGTGTTGCTTCTAAATCAAGATGCGCAGTTTTCTCTGCGGTTACATCGGTAAAAAAGCTATACACCTTGGATAATTTGTTTGTATTGCTCAAAGCGGGGGCAAAATATCCTTGCATCCAGACGTTTTCACCAGACTTTCCTCTAAAGCAAAAAGTGTCAGATTGCGATTTTCCTTCTGCCAAATCAGACCATAATGTTCTATCTTTTTGCTTGTTAGCTTCCGAATCAGCCATTAAATAAATATGCGGCTGATTCACTAACTCTTTTTCTGCATAACCCAACGCTTTTTGTGCGTTAGTATTAACGCTAAGAATGTTGCCATTGGCATCAAACTCAATCACACATCTGGCTTTGTCGATTTCTGTCTTTAACGCTTTAAATTCTGTCACTTCCTCTTTTAACTGCTGCACTGCAGAGGTTTGATTGACTAATTTGTTTACAATGTTGGATAACATAAGGTTCCCCCAAGGAATTTTCGCAGCTTATTAATGAATAGCGGCTTCAATGAGTTCCATTTCTTGGCTACTCATGAGCTTCTCAATATCCACCAAAATAAGCATGTGTTGCTCAACCGTGGCAAGGCCGACAATGTATTTGGTATCGATACTGGTGACCAAGGATGGGACTTCACGTAACTGGTCTTCTTTTAAAGCCATGACATCGGATACGCCATCTACCACAATGCCAACGATGCGACCGCTAAGGTTGAGAATAATGACGACTGTAAACTCGTCGTACTCAACCTTACCTAATTTAAACTTGATACGTAAATCTACAATGGGCACAATCTTGCCGCGCAAATTGACTACGCCTTTAATAAAGTCTGGCGTATTGGCAATTTGTGTTACGGCGTCGTAACCACGGATTTCCTGTACTTTTAAAATTTCTAACCCGTATTGCTCTGTGCCAAGCACAAAGGTTAGATACTCACCTGCAGCATTTTTTAAATTGGTGCTTGCGTTGGTTGAGACGGCTTCTGTATTCATGTTCATTGCATTCACTCCTTATGCATTCGCTGGATTTGAAATGGAAGGGTAGCTAGGATGCGAGAATGTCGAAGCCCCTGTAATGTAATTGGTGGTTTGTCCCATCTGGATAATGGCGGGCACATCTAATATCAATGC
>NCGC01000094.1 GCA_002281475.1 Methylophilales bacterium 28-44-11 | reverse complement strand
GCAGCGAGGAAACAGTTTGCAGGATTACCAGACAAGCTATTTCTACAGCGATTCACACAATGACTTACCCTTAATGAAGCTAGTGACTCATCCGGTTGCTGTCGATGCAGACCCCACCTTGCTTGCTTATGCTCAACAGCATCAATGGCCTTGTATAACTCTGCGTGGTGATTAACATCAGTCAACCCCAATTTAGGTGCTTGTCTATCATCTAAAAAATCTTTAGTCTATTCCTCACAGCAAAATCGACCATTTTGATGATATGGGGGATGCATGTCCAAAAATATTATTTTTTGTGCAGACGGCACTTGGAATAACTCAGGCACAGAGGCCGAAAACAAAGTAGATGCGGTCTCAAACGTATATAAGCTTTTCAATTATCTGTCTGGGGTTGCAACGACGCCAGTAGAAATCAGCGAAAAAACTGGGCAGATACTCGAGTATGAAAAATCATGGATAGATGCTGGGCAACTTAAACAAATCGCCAAATACATCAATGGCGTAGGTAACTCTACCTTCAAAATTAAATGGGCGATGGGCGGTGCTTTTGGATTCGGTTTGATTGAGCGAATCGCCAGAGGGTATACCTTTATTTCCAGAAATTATGTACCGGGTGACGCCATTTATATTGTCGGATTTAGTCGTGGTGCCTATACCGCTAGAGCGCTTGCAGGATTGATTGTGGCAAAAGGGGTGTTAGCCACAAAATATCAACAAGGCGAGGCCGAATCGTATGATATGGCACAACGTGCTTGGTATAGTTATCGAGGCAATATCAGCTATGAAAAGTATACGCACAGATTACAGAATTTATTCACAGCGTTTACCAGTATTAAAAATTACCTATTAAGTGTGACCTTACAAGAGTCCGATTTTATAAAAGGTGTGCCTGTTAAATTGGTGGGTGTTTGGGATACCGTTGGCTCTTTGGGCATCCCGGATTTTGAATTTGGTGATAAGCGTGCAGAAGTGAAAGATGCGTTTAGTTTTGCTGATTTGGATTTAAGTCCAAAAGTGCAATTTGGGTTGCATGCCATTGCGCTGGATGAAGCGCGTATGCTGTTTTCCCCGACCCTATGGAACCCACGCGCAGGTATCCAGCAAGTTATTTTCCCTGGCGCGCATTCAGATGTGGGTGGCGGGTATGTTGAACACGGATTATCAGATGGTGCTTTAAAGTGGATGATTCAACAATTGCAAGGCTACGGTATGATGTTTAGAGAGACTATTCAGGGCATTACGCCAAACGCTGAAGCCACTGCACATAAGCCTTGGAAATCGCTAGTGAAGCTGGGGAACGGATTGGGTAAGCGCGTATTTTATAGCAAAGATAACGTACACCCGCATGAGTCGCTCATCACTAGAATCGGAAAAAAGGTATCACATGACGTGGGGGAAGACAAAGTAACCTACGCGCCCACCAATTGGCCACCTATGTGAGTCAAGCCTAAATAGTTAGTTCGATTACTTGCCTAACAGCACATGTAAAACAAATCGGCTGCCAACGTAAGCTAATAACAGTAAGACAAAGCCAAATATGGTCCATCGCACTGCCATTTTTCCTCGCCAGCCGTATCGGTAGCGACCAAATAGTAACCATGCATAGATACTCCACGAAGCAATGGAGAAAATAGTTTTGTGATTCCATTGCAATGGTTTACCAAAGATCTGCTCAGAAAAAAGCATGCCACTAATTAACGTGAACGTTAATAAAGCAAAGCCTGCGGTGATGACTTTAAATAGCAAGCTGTCCATTACGATGAGTGGTGGAAAACTTGGTAGCTTAATCAAGGTGGGTTGCTTGTGCATGGTACGCTCTGCCACTGCCATTAATAGGGCGTGTAACGCAGCAAAAGTGAATAGGCTATAGGCCAAAATGGCGATGGCAATATGCACCATAAATAGGCTGGCTTCAGCTGTGGGTAAGTAATAGTTTTTAATTGCAAATGCTGGCAGTAATACAAACAAAGCCGCGGGTGGCAACACAAATGCTTGCAAGCTTTGCAATTCATGGGTTAAATCGGCAAGCCAATAAATGAGTAGTGTGAGCCATAAAATGGCTGAGAGTGCATAGTAAAACCCTAAGTTAAATCCGCCGACTGCAAAAATATCACGGTATAACAAATAGCCATGCAATATTAAGCCTAATGCAATCATCATCCGGTGTAAGCTAAGTGAGGAGTTCGCTTCAACAGTCGTGCGGTCTAATTTTGCTGAGCGCCAAAAATCTACTGCAACAGCAATGTAGATAAAGGCAACGACAAGATAAGGTATCAAATGGTGCATGACGCAATTATGGCAAAAGTCACGTCAAACGCATAGCATGATGTAAAATTAGTATTCTTCAAAAAGGTAAACAAACATGCTAGAAAATTTAACAGGTCGCTTACAAGGTGTCATCAAAAATTTACGTGGCCAAGCGCGTTTAACAGAAGACAATATTGCGGATGCAATGCGTGAAGTACGCATGGCATTACTAGAAGCAGATGTGGCGCTGCCAGTAGTCAAAGATTTTATTGCCAAAGTAAAAGCGCGCGCGCAAGGGCGTGACGTGTTGCAAAGCCTCACCCCTGGGCAGGCTGTCATTGAAGTGGTGAATGACGAGCTGACGGAGTTGATGGGTAAAGCCAATGTGCCATTGAATTTGGCAGCTGTACCGCCAGTCATCATTTTAATGGCGGGTTTGCAAGGCTCTGGTAAGACCACGACTTCTGCAAAATTAGCCAAGCTACTTAAAACACAAAAGAAAAAGGTACTGTTAGCTAGTGCAGACGTGTATCGTCCAGCGGCCATTGCGCAACTTCAAACGCTGGCAAAACAACTCGAGGTGGATTGCTTTGACAGCAACGCCAATCAAAAGCCAAGTGACATTGCGGCACTCACGCTTGAACATGCCAAAAAGAACTATTACGACGTAGTCATTTTTGATACGGCTGGACGCTTAGGCATAGATGAAGCGATGATGGCGGAGATCAAAGCACTTCATACGCAACTCAATCCTACAGAAACATTGTTTGTGGTGGATGCCATGCAGGGTCAAGATGCCATCAATACTGCAAAAGCGTTTGGTGAAACGTTGCCACTGACAGGTGTGGTGCTCACTAAATTAGATGGTGATGCCCGAGGTGGTGCAGCATTGTCGGTGCGTCATGTCACTGGTAAACCCATAAAGTTTATTGGGGTCAGTGAGAAGGTAGATGGATTAGAACCTTTTCACCCTGGGCGTATGGCTGGCCGTATTCTTGGCATGGGTGACGTGCTTGGCTTAATCGAGCAAGCGCACAAAAACGTCGATATGGCAGAAGCGCAAAAAGTCGCTGATAAAATCAAATCTGGCAGTAAGTTTGATTTGGAAGACTTCAAAAGCCAAATGATGCAAATGCGTAAAATGGGTGGCATGGGTGCACTAATGGATAAAATGCCAGCTCAACTGGCAGGTATGGCACAAAAAGTGAACAATGAGGACGCAGATAAGTCTCTAAGACGTATAGAAGGCATTATTAATAGCATGACACCCTTAGAGCGCCGTAAACCAGAACTCATCAAGGCAACGCGCAAAAAGCGTATTGCAGCCGGTAGTGGTGTGCAAGTGCAAGAAGTAAACCGTCTGCTGAATCAATTTGAAGAAACGCAAAAAATGATGAAGATGTTCAGCAAAGGTGGCATGTCAAAAATGATGCGTGGCATGGGCGGGCTTATGGGCGGAAAATTCCCAGGGATGCGCTAAAGGCTTTGGTTAAGCCCAGAAAAAAGAGTGATTTAAAATTATTATGCAATTTACTTACTAAAAATGATTAAAAAGCGTAAACAGCCACTAACAAGCAAAGTATCAAAATGGGGTGTTAGCTCAGCTGGTAGAGCAGCGGACTTTTAATCCGTTTGTCGTGGGTTCGATCCCCGCACACCCTACCAAATAAAACAAAAAGGTTTAGGAGAAATCCTAGGCCTTTTTTGTTATGTTCGTTGTCATGGGTAAGTTATTTAATTTACTCCATTCACTTTCCCCTAAATTAAAATAAATTACTCCACATAAAGCAAAAAAGCAAGCGTCCCACCTTATGTGGTCAACTATCTAATATAAGATGGTCCTGTGGCTTAGATTTGATATAAGCAATAAATACCTGCCTCTTCTGTTAATTAACACACTAAGTAATTCTGTACACTGAATTAATTGGCGAATCATTATTACTCTGCTTACGTAGGTTATTGAGCAGATATCCAATTTATTTTTTGCAATGCATGTCATAGAGAATAGTAATTTTTAAGGGGTAACAACAATTGAACCAAATTAATTTCGACATACAAGATCTTGGGCAAGTATTGAGTCAGATGGATAGTGCGCAGCTGGATGCTCTGGCGTATGGTGTAATCGGGTTCGATGATGAAGGCATCGTCAAAGTCTATAATGCGTATGAATCCAAAGTGGCGGGTCTTTCACTTGAAAGTGTCATCGATGCTGATTTATTTAATACCGTTGCACCTTGTATGAATAATTTCTTAGTGGCCCAAAAGTTTGAAGATGCAATGGGTGAAAGTGCGGAACTAGATGAGGTCATGGACTATGTGTTAACGCTGAAAATGAAGCCAACGCGTGTGAAGTTAAGACTCATTAGCAGCCCTCAAATCACATTGAATTACGTTGTCATTTTAAGATTGAGTTGATGAATCAAATGAGTGACGACTTACAGGCAGACTACCAATCGCTTTTGCAGTTTTTATATATGGCGCCAGTGGGCTTGGTGCAAATGCAGGCCGATGGAAATATTGTCATGATTAATCCACTGTCAGCGCAGTTGCTTTTGCCTATTACGCCTGATGGTGACCTGACCAATTTTTTTAAAACACTGGAAGACATTGCACCAGAATTGCAAAGTTTATGTGTGAATTTTAAGAAGAAGCGCGGTCAGATTTGTGATTCCCTGCGTGTTCAGTTGAGTGCAGGTATTCCTGGAAAAGAAGACGCGAAATTTCTAGCTTTTACGTTGTTAAAACTAGATGCAGACCGTTTTATGGCGGTGATTAATGATGTCACGTTGTTGGTGAAAAGAGAGCGCCAACTGCAACAAAACGAAGCATGGTTTAACGCGATTTTTACTGGTGTATCCGATTATGCCATTGCCAGTTTAGACACTGATGGCATCATCGAGCGCTGGAACGTCAGTTTGGAAAGACTGACAAAATTTGAAAAAGAGGATGTGGAGAAACATTCGTATGGTGTTTTCTTTCCAGAAGACGCAACGAATCAAGTGCGTTTGAAAGATCGCCTGATGGAGGCAGATCAAAATGGTTGGGATTTACAAGAAGGATGGTGCTTAAGAAAAGATGGCGGCAGATTTTGGGGGAGTAGTATTATTTCTCCATTAGTGGATGCTTATCGTGAGCCTTTAGATCCGCCACGTTACTCGCTCATTATTCGCGATATCGATGAAAAGCGCAGTTCGACTGAAGACATCATGAAGGCCAGTTTTAATGATCATCTCACGGGAATTTCAAACCGTCGTGCATTTTTTGAGGTGGCTAGCATAGAGTTTGAGCGCTGGAAAAAAAGACCGAGGCCTTTATCACTGCTTGCAATTGATGCCGATCATTTTAAAAAAGTAAATGATACTTATGGCCATGCAACGGGTGATGAAGTACTCAAACATCTATCCAAGATATTGCAACATAGTGTGAGGACGATGGATATCGTAGCCCGATTAGGGGGTGAAGAATTTGGTGCGCTGTTGCCTTCCACGGATTTAGAAGGTGCCTTAAAAATAGCTGAGCGTATCAGGACATCGATTGCAGATGCAGAAGTGGTGGTGGATGGACAAGTGATTCGTTACACCGTGAGTATTGGTGTCAGTGCTGTTGACGAGCACGTAACGGGCGTAGATATGCTATTAAAATTGGCGGATGAAGCATTATATGTTTCCAAGCATCAAGGTCGTAACCGCGTGACAGTTGCTACTGGCATCACCAGTGAAGTCGCGTCAAACTGACCAATCACTTTTTTCTCCATTTTGTTGTAGAGGATTGCTTAACCAAACTTGATTGACTTTAGTTGTTCTGCTGATTTCAGAGTGTCTCGCAAATACTTTTGGAATGCTGCGCATTTGAATTTTGGTCTAAGTTGTTGGAAGGATAAGTGCTCTCGATGTTTCCTTAAGTCAGCAATCCTTAAAATGGGCTATCTACTGCCCATCCACATCATATTAATTTCTGCGGGATTTTATACGGCGGTTTTCTACCAATGACCACACTTCATCCGGTACGACAGGTAAAGATTCAAATCCAGGTCGCGCAAATAGATAGCCTTGAAACAACGTTACACCTTCATCTATCAACGTCATGCACTCTTCTTTGGTTTCAATGCCCTCAGAATCACTTTAATATCAAGCTGTTTGCAGATGGAAATGATACCAAACACGAGCGCACGTCTGACTCTGTCGCTATTCACATTGCGCGTTAACGACATGTCTAATTTAATGATATTTGGTTGCCAATCGGCCAGTAAATTGAGGCCTGCATAGCCTGCACCAAAATCATCAATCGCTGTAGTGAAGCGATGTTTTTTATATTCTTTAAAAATATTGCGCAAATGATCGTTATCAATGACTTTTTCACCTTCTGTCACTTCAAACATAATGCGGTCTGTGGGAAAGTTCATCTCTGCCGCGGCTTCAAGCGTAGCACGAATACAGGTCTCGGGCTTATAGACAGCATTGGGAAGAAAATTAATGCTGAGCATGCCTTGCAAATTTAGTCTCTTCGCTAAATCAATCGCTTTTACACGAATTGCCTGATCAAAACGGTAGCGATTGCTATCGTTCAATTGTGAAAGTATAGAGGCGGCGCCTTCATTGTTAACGCCCCTGACAAGTGCTTCGTATCCAAATATGCTTCGGTTGGAGATATCTACAATGGGCTGAAAAGCCATGGTGAAATCAATTCCGAGCTTTGTTTTATCTCGGCACTCTTTGCATCCGACTGGTGTGAAATTCACAACTTCTATCATTTTCTTTTACTACAACATCTTTGCTCAATTTAACTTACATTTACTCTGAATGAATGACTTATACATGTATTACTCATACTTGAGTATAGGACTCTTGCTTAAATGCACCATGAAAAATTCGATTATGGAACCTTTGGCTGAGGTAGTTCATGAAATTACTTAGATTTTTTTTGCTTATACATTTTTTCGTCCGCTTCCTTGAGTAAGTTCTCTATGGACGTATGTTGTTCACTATTAAATTCTGCAACTCCATGGCTATACTCAAGCTTGTAACCTCTTGTTGCCCTTAAGTTATAGGCTGAAACAACCTCCTGCAGACGTTGTAGCACTTCTTGAGCCTCCACAACAGAAGTCATGGTTAACAGCACAGCAAACTCATCCCCGCCAATGCGACCTATCACGTCTGAATCCCTAAATATATCGCGTAACATTTTGCTAAAGACTCGCAATGCATGGTCGCCCTCTGCGTGACCAAAGGTGTCATTAATCGATTTAAACTTATCTAAGTCAATAAATAAAATGGTCGCGTTACCGCCCATGCGCTTGCACAACGACAGCGCGTGGTTGGACAGTACTTCAAAACCACGGCGGTTAGAGATCATGGTCAATTCATCTAGAGTCGCCAATTGCACAGCCACTACCTCTTGCTCAACCATATGTGCAAGATCGCGTAGCAATAATTTATCTTCTTCATTAAACTCGCGTGGTGATTCATCAATCAAACAGATCGTGCCTAATTTGCTGCCATTTTGCACACTGATTGGACATCCTGCATAAAATCGAATGTTAGGCGCACCTATTACCAACGGGTTATCGTTAAATCGAGGATCCAACGCCGCATCTGGCACCGATAGAATGTCATCGTTTAAAATGGCATGTCCACAAAAGGAGATGTCTCTTGGTGTTTCTTTTGCATCTAAGCCAAATGAAGATAAAAACCATTGACGGTCTGTATCTACTAGGCTGATCAGCGCCACTGGCACACCAAATAGACGCTTGGCCAACCTAGTGATGCGGTCGAAGCGCTCTTCTGGTGAAGAATCCAAAATATTGAGCGCTCTTAAGGTGTCTATTCTGGTTGTTTCATCTGGTGGTATGGCTGGTTTTTGCATTCTTCATTCCTAACTTACACGAACAGTCGTCTAGACTAGGGGATTACTATAGGTGAATGAGGCGAGATTTTATTGATGGAACAAGCCACATAAATATGGCTTATTTAATCACTTGTTAAATGGCAAAGTCATTGAATGGGCAATGAAATATGCTCCCCTTGACGCACAAATCACTCTATTTTTGAAAGAATATGGATTCCAGCCTTTTAATCCCTATGCCTGCTCTGATGAATTAACCTCTAAGTTTTTAGATAAGTTGTTTAACGCCTTTGACCCTACGCTTGAGTTAAAACCAACATCACCCAATGAAAACGCTAGCGCTCCAGCCAGTGAAACATTACAAATTAACAACTCTGCGCAAATGAAGTCAAATATGGCTTTGATTTTTTCAATCATTACGTTGCTCATCTCATTGGTTACATTTCTGACTAGTCGAATGTAATGTTGAGCGCTAATCGTCATCAATAGTAATAAGTATCTTAACTAAACGTGAGAGGAGCTAAGTTGTTTTAATTAATCAGCTTAAGCTAACAATTAATACATAAACTTTATGTGCGCAATGTTATATTTGTAGGTAATATTGTGCTAAAGCGTAGCAAATTATTTTTAATGCTTTGATTGATATGCTCACATTAAATTTCAACTCACATTTAACTAAAGAACTAGAGGTATAAGTTGATAGTTGTAATTGGATTGGATATCTCGATGGGCGTCTAACATTGATGTATGCAATTCCAAACCAATCAAAACATATTGCATTATGATCAAGCTACCAATTAAGGTCGTTACGTTTTCAAGCCCAAAATCTGTGCCATGGTTTTCTTCGGCTATCGCACTCATGATCGGTATTGTATTGACCATCACTTTATGGAATTACGCCAAACATCAACAAACCAAACATATCTCCAATGAGTTCTTCTTTTCAACTGAGCAAATTGCCAACAATATTCTGAGCAGAATCTATGCATACAAGATAGTCATGCGTGGCGTGAAGGGCTATTTTCAAGGCTCTGATGAAGTCACGCCAACTGAGTTTAAAAATTACATCAAAGATCTGCAAATAGACAAAGCCAAGTCTGGCATACAAGGGGTAGGTTTGGTCGAGCTAGTGCTAGATGTCAATAAACAAGCGCATGAACTATCGCAGCGTGAGCGTATTGCTACACAATATGAGATTCGGCCAAAGGGTCAAAGAGAAATCTATGCACCCATCGTCCGAATGGAGCCCAAAACAGAAGAGAACATGAAAGCCATTGGTTTTGATGTGTTTTCTAATCCTGAAGCTAAAGCTGCTATGGAAAAGGCACGCGATTATGATCTTATAGCTATTTCAGCACCAATCACCTTGGTGCAGGATATTGGTAAACAAAATGTACATGCATTTGTGATGTACTTACCTATTTATCATAATGACCAACTTACCGACACTATTGCGCAACGAAGGGCCAGTATTCAATCTTGGGTCGATGTGCCGTTCCGCATCAATGATTTGATGAATGGATTAGCCGGTGAATTTCCTGATGATGTGCTGATAGAAATTTATGATGGCGATACAGTGGATACAAAATACCTGATGTATCAGTCAAACCATACTGCAAATTTACATGCACAAGCGCAAAGAAATTTGCTGTCAATGACAAAACGCTTGGCAATTGGCGGGCGCACTTGGACACTGTTTACAAGCGTGACACCAGCCTACGCCCAACGGGTGCTCAACCAAGATCGCTCAGAAGTTATTTTAGTGACAGGATTTACGCTCTCATTATTGGCCGCATGGATTACATGGTTACTCGTCAATGGCCGTCAAAAAGCGGTTAACCGCTATAAAAAACTGTTTGCACAGGCGGGTGAAGGGGTGGTTATTTTAGATAGGCATCACCATATCGTGGATTGCAACCAGTCGGCTGAGAAAATGTTTGCTTATTCGCGAGACACATTACTAGGCTTATCTTTGCCAGATATCTTAGCGAAATCAGAAGCGATTAAATTAGATGATTTTTATCAAGAGTTAACGACAGGCGCATCGTCAATTCGTGAATGGGTCATGCGGGGAAAGAGCGGTGAAGAGTTTATCGCCGAGGCGAGTCCATCAAAATTAGATGAAGATAATTACTTTATTATTCTAAGAGATTTAACAGAACGTAAGCGTGCAGAACAACGCATCCAACGCTTGAATAGGCTTTACT
>NCGC01000234.1 GCA_002281475.1 Methylophilales bacterium 28-44-11 | reverse complement strand
GATGGCCAGTGTTTCATTTTTGTTGGCAGTAATATTTAAGCCATGAATGACTTGGCTTTGGCCATAGCTGACTTGCAAATTTTCAATTTCAAACATGCGGTTCTCCTAATGACCTACTAATTAATGGCCTAAATAAACTTCAATGACTTTTTCATCTTCTTGCACTTTGTCCATAGAGCCCTCGGCCAGAATTTTGCCTTGATGCAGTACGGTCACCTTGTGCGCAATCTTTTTCACAAACTCCATGTCATGCTCAATGACTAGCACAGAACGGTTGTTACAAATTTTATTGAGTAGCTCTGCTGTTTGGTCGCGCTCTTTTGCACTCATGCCTGCTACTGGCTCATCTAGCATGAGCAGTTCTGGGTCTTGCATCAGCAACATGCCGATTTCTAACCATTGTTTTTGCCCATGGCTGAGCAATGCTGCTTCTAAGTCAAGCAAATCGCTGAGCATAATTTCTTCAGCCACTTTGCGCACTTGGGCTTCCACCTCGGCCGTGCGCTTAAATGTCAGGCTACCAAACACGCCACGACCTTTGGGGTAAGACACCTCTAGGTTTTGGTACACCGACAAGTTCTCGTAGATTTGGTCAGCTCTTTATTCATGAACTTGATAGACCCAGAGGTGGATTTGGTTTTACCGCATATCAAATCCAATACTGTGGTTTTACCAGCACCGTTTGGTCCAATCACTACACGCAACTCGTTTTTATCGATGTACATGGTGAGGTTGTCGACCGCTTTAAACCCATCGAAGGACACTGTCAGGTCTTCGATTGACAATACAAAGTCTGTGTTACTCATGCTTTTGCTCCCTTCATATTGGCCACTTTGGCAGGTTTCTCTTTTTTAGCTGCTGGCGCTTCAGTGTGTGAAAGCGTAGGCTCAATCTTTTGTGGTTCTGGTGTGTCTTCGTCATAAAAGCGTTTCATGAACTTAAGTTTTCTTGCATGTTGATCCCACAACCCAGCCAAGCCATTCGGGAAGAACATCACTACAGCCATGAACAAACCACCCATCAAGAACAACCATAGTTCTGGGTATGTTTCTGAGAAGAAGGTTTTGCCGTAATTCACGAGCAATGTGCCATATACCGCACCAATCAAAGAGATACGTCCACCCACTGCACAGAAAATCACCATTTCGATGGAAGGCACAATACCCACAAACGAAGGCGACATAAAGCC
>NCGC01000233.1 GCA_002281475.1 Methylophilales bacterium 28-44-11 | reverse complement strand
TTCATTGATGCCTTTAGATGCAGTTGTGCCGGAATATCTGACCAATGCGACGCCGCGAGGCGCTTATGATGCATTTAGAAGTGCTGCGGGTCGTGCTATTAATGCAAAACGATAACGCCAATTAGTGAATACTTACTTTTAATCATGAACGTATTTTGTGTAGGTGGTGCGGTGCGAGATGAGCTGCTAGGGCTACCTATTCAAGATCGTGATTATGTGGTGGTGGGTGCTACCTCAGAAGCTATGACACAGGCTGGCTATCAAGCGGTCGGTAAAGATTTTCCAGTATTTTTACACCCGATTACCCATGAAGAATATGCCCTAGCTAGAACCGAACGTAAAACGGCCAAAGGCTACAAGGGTTTTCAAGTACACGCATCGCCAGATGTCACCTTAGAGCAAGATTTAGCTAGACGTGACTTGACCATTAACGCCATTGCCAAATCACCCGTTGGCGACCTGATTGATCCTTATCACGGCCAGCAAGACATTCAAGACAAAGTATTACGTCATGTCAGCGATGCTTTTGTTGAAGACCCTGTGCGAATTTTACGTTTGGCACGATTTGCTGCGCGATTCACAGCATTTACAGTCGCAGAAGAAACCCTTAGTGCCCGAGAGAGTATGGCAAGAGTTAGCCAAAGGTCTGATGGAAGCCAAACCAAGCCGCATGTTTGAGGTGTTGAGGCAATGCGGCGCATTAGTGCGGATATTTCCAGAGCTTGATCGTCTTTGGGGCGTACCACAGCCTCCAAAACACCATCCTGAAGTTGATACAGGGGTGCATATGATGTTGGTCATCGATTATGCCGCCCAACAATCATTTAGTCTGCCTGTACGATTCGCGGCGCTTACGCATGATTTAGGTAAAGGCACGACACCTAAAGACGTTTTACCCAGACATGTCGGTCACGAGTTACGAAGCGTAGCGTTAGTCAAAGAAGTGGTGAAACGGTTGCGTGTACCCAATGACTGCAAGGAATTGGCTGTGGTAGTGGCGCAGTTTCATGGCAAATTACATGCGGTATCGCAAATGAAGCCGAGCACCATACTCCATTTTTTA
>NCGC01000093.1 GCA_002281475.1 Methylophilales bacterium 28-44-11 | reverse complement strand
TAATATTTGTGATGCGCGCTACCGTGTTGTTACAACACGTATATCAGTGCAGCTTTGATTTGGTTAAATATTGTATGAAACATATATCTGACACACTTCAAATGCTAATTGATAAACAAATATTTAGAAGAGAACAACGATGAAAAAAACTACCAACGACTTAACGTCACATGTGATGGATAAAGGATTAGTAATCAACAAGTATAAAGGCGAGTATCAAGCCAAACGAGTGATGATGAGAGCTGGCCTACCTGTTGATGTGATTGAATCAGTTTTGTTCCAAGATAAAAAAAACCAAAAAGAAACTACAACAACGAATAAATAATCATGATTACATTCCTAAAGGAATATGAACTGTTATGTACTAGATTTGCTGTTTTGTAACGCATTTTTAATAAATGACATGGAACACGATTGGTTTAACACCTCCGTAAAACTCCTTAAACCCTAACGCAATGCTGGTGTACCTTCATCAAAAAAAACCAGAATCGTTTTATTATGCCTTTAAATGTAGTTAAAAATGGATGTCAATTACAATTACTTGAATACCTAGACGGTTTTTCATAACATTCACAAACACGGCTTTCTAGACCTTGACGATTGATTACTGTGATCAGACCGCGTTTGTAATCAATAACTCCATCTGTAAGTAATTTATTGGCAGATTGGGTGATGCTCTCTCTTCTCACACCCAGCATCCTTGCAAGTATTTCATGAGTCGCTAAAATTTGGTTTGTGGGAAGTCGATCTAAAGCTAACAATAGCCTTCTACACAACTGTTGGTCTATTGTATGGTGACGATTACAAACAACCGTTTGTGATATTTGAGAAATCATTGAAAGTGAGTAATGCAATAAAATATTTTGCATCTCAGCACTAAAATTAAAAGCATTGATAGCTCTAGGCGCATTCATTCTAAACCCCTGGCCAGCAGTCTGCACTATGGCTTGGTATGGTAAGTAGGTTCCTGAAAAAAATAATGACATGCCCACTACACCTTCGTTTCCTACAACCGCAATTTCGGATGTGTTTCCATTTTCTGTAAAATAAAATAACGATGTAATTGCCGTAGTTGGAAAATACATATGAGAAGGAATTTTGCCTGGCTCACAAAGTACCTGATTAAGTGAAAAATCGACCTGTTCTAAAAAGGGTAATATTTGAAGCTGGACTTCTTGCGTAAGAGATGCTAACAATTGATTTTGTCGTGGCTCAATGAGTAGTGGCTTCGCAAATGTGTGTTGCTGAGACAATGATGCTATCAAACTCATGTTAGATCCTCTTCTTAAAATTAATTTTTGTCCTAAAATCAATCCTAATCATTCTTCATCACTAATTTTATAGGCGATATGCTTGTTGTTATGTCAGATATCACCTACGCTAATAAAGCTATTGAAACTTATGAGCGAATGAGAATTATAAAAAATTTGGTTGTAAAGCAAGGCGAAAGCTTGTTCAGTTGACTTGAGCGATATGCTTCATTCAACAGGTTATCTCTACCGAGTAACTTTAGCCAAAAGGAGATTCTTACAAAATGTGTAGCAGAGATTAGATAAGACCCTTAACCTTTATTGCCCCACCAATTTAATATCGGTTTTACACTGATTCCATGCAATACAATTGAAAGCGCAATCACAATTAAAGTAAGTTGGATAAGGTCTCTTGCTAAAGCTTCAGGCACCCCATGTTGAATTGCATACATCAGATAATAAATGGAGCCTATTCCACGAACGCCGAACCACGCGATACTCCCGCGAATTCCCCATGAAGTATCTGTATGTATTAATCCGATCAATACACTTAATGGCCTTGCTAAGAAAAATAAAAAAGTTGCTAGGCTAAGCGTCCGCCAATTCCAAAAATCAAAAATAAGCATACCGCCCACCAAAAGTACCAGCAGGAGTTCTGACAACCTTTCAAGATGTTCTTTAAATATGAGTGACTCAGTACTGACGATGGAGGGAGGATCGGGTGAGTCATTATCAATTTTTACAGGTTGTTCTACACCTTCACCCAATTGTTCGGGGTTAACGCCAATATTCTGGGCAAGTTTGAGTTCTGTATGCCGCAATGCTACTGCCGCAAAAAAGACTGCCAAAAAACCCCAAGCATTTAAGAGCAAGCTTAAACCATAGACAATACTTATCAAACCTAGCCCAACCAAGTCATCTAACACATCATGTTTACGTTGTCTGCGTCTTAATTTCCAAACACTGACCCCAACCATTATTCCGCCAGCAACACCAATAAGTACGGCAGCTAAAGTAGCCCAGGCTACATCTATCAATAACCATTTCCAACCAAACTCCCCTATTTCATGCAGACCAAGCAGCCCAAGCCCAAGCATGACCAGAGGGAATGCAGTGCCGTCATTCATACCAGCTTCTGAAGTTAAGGTAAATCTTAGTTGGTCCTTGTCACCTGGAAAACGTGATTGCGCATCTGTAGCCAGAACAGGATCTGTAGGTGCCAGTAACGCGCCAAGCAATACACCAGCGCCAATCGGTAAGTTGAGCACATAATACGAAAAGCCAGCAATCAAAACCACCGTGATCAACATTGACAAAAAGGCTAGTCGTATAGATGGGCGCCATTTTTTTAAGCTAATAGGCACCGGCATCTTTACCCCCGCAGAAAATAGGGAGATTAGGACAGCTATTTCTGTTAACACTTCTAGCAATGCAGACTGCTTTATAGGATCGAAATGAAATATATCGAGTACAGAAGGACCGAGTAAGAACCCTAACAACAAGTAAATAATTGCTGGGGTAATAGGCAATCTTTTAAGCGTGGTAGTACTTAGGCCTCTCGTTAACATTAGGAGCCCGATGAGCAGAAACCATAGAGAATTTGACATCGTGTCCTAGATTAAACAGCAAATGAAGGTATTTGGAAAAACAACATCTGAATAAGGATGCGTTAACTAAATCTATACAAGGCCTTAGTTTGTTGTATGTACGATTGCAAACATTAGGATGAGTATTTCATTAGTTAGACATTTCGTTTAAGTGTCACTTAAGCGCTGCAATCGATTCTAACCCATTGAAATTCAACACCATTACCATCTGTTACATATTCAAAACTATTCGTTTGTAAAGCAAATTCAATCATATAAAAATCAGCGTAACTGAGCGATAGCGTATTGGTGTGACTTTTATCTTTTCCTTTATGTACGTCAGTGCACAGAATAAGCAACTTCAATATGGGATTCTTATATCGATATCTAGGTGATAGATGCCACGATTCATACAAGGAGAAAATATATGGTCCAGACAATACATTTACCAAATGAAACACGAATTCATGACGATTTCTTGCGCTTTCCTTTCGCATCTAAGGGAAAAATATTTGGAACCGCAATGTTAGGCCTGCTTTTACTTATCGGTTGCGCATCTAAGCCAGTGCCACCGACAGCAGAATTACAAGCCGCAGAACAAGCCATTTCGAGTGCAGAACGCGCACGTGTTGCGGATTACGCATCGGTAGAACTGAGTGAGGCGCGCGACAAACTCTCGGCAGCTCAAAGCGCAGTAAAGCAAGAAAAAATGGTTGAGGCACAGCGCCTCGCCCAACAAGCCAGAGTAGATGCTGAACTAGCATCTGCCAAAGCCGAGGTGGCAAAGGCGCGTGTGGTAAACGAACAAATGCAAACAGGCACCGATACACTAAAGCTTGAAATGGAACGTAAGACTGGAGATCAATAATGAACAAACACATTCGTCATACTCGTACTTTAATAGCCACCGCAGTTGCCTCTGCACTTTTGGTGGCATGCTCATCCACCCCTATCCAGCCAGAACAAGTCAGCAATGCTCGCATTAAGTTAACTGAGTTACAATCAAACCAGCAACTTGCAAGACAAGTGCCTGTCGCGATTAAGGAAGCAGAAGACGCGGTACGTGCCGCCGAAGTCTCTCAGGGGGATAAAGAAAAAGATGCACATCTAATGTATATCGCCGAACGCAAAGTGGATACCGCACAGGCATTGGCTGAAAGTCGCTTGCTAGTTGATCAGCGTGCGATTTTAAGCCAACAACGTGAGCGTGCACGTTTGGATTCGCGCACAAAAGAGGCTGAAAGTGCACGCACCGATGCTGAATCCGCACGCTTGGAAACATCAGCTGCGCAACAGGAAGCTGAAAGAGCACGTAGCAGCGCTGAATCCGCACGCCTAAGAACATTGGCTGCGCAACAAGAGTCAGCCAACGCTCAAAAGGAGTCAGCCGATGCGCAACAGAAGACGGCCGAATTGCAACGCCAGATTGCAGAATTAAATGCTAAACAAACCGAGCGTGGCCTCGTTGTGACACTTGGGGATGTACTGTTTGACACAGACAAAGCTGAACTTAAGAGTGGTGCAGCCACTAATCTCGCCAAACTCGCGACTTTCCTAAATCAGTATCAAGATCGCTCAATCATCATCGAAGGTCACACTGATAATGTCGGTAACGAAGATTACAATCAGGGTTTGTCGCAGCGTCGTGCAGATTCAGTAAAAGCCTGGCTGATGAAACAGGGTGTGAGTTCAAGCCGCATCGTTTCAATCGGAAAAGGTGAAGTTTCGCCAGTCTCAGGTAACGATAGTGCCTCTGGGCGCCAATTGAATCGGCGTGTTGAAGTCGTCATCGAAAATAATGGGACTACGCCCGATTAGAAACCTTATCTTTATGTGAAACGTAACAAAGAGAAGATTAAATGAAGATACGCCCATGAAGGGCGTGTCCTTAAACAAAATGACTCCATCAAAGCAGGAAAGACAAAGAATCATTGAAAGTTTGAGGATGATGAGGCAGTTTGCATCGTCGGGCTTTTTAACAATTGCTGTTAGTGTCATGCCAGTACAAAAAAGATAAGCTCACTTATTACAAAATTAAAAATTTGCTAAGCAATAATGTTTATTTGAAGTTATGAAGCTTTTAAGTGCGCCAAATTAAAAAATCCACTTTAAATAACTTACATGAAAATTAGATAATTCTTAATAATAGAACATATTAATCATAATTATATATTTTACAGATTAATAATAATCTAAGAAAATAATATGTATTATGTGCAAATAGGTATTATCAATTGTATAACTTCAGTAATTTGCTCACCCCCTCTATTATGTTTTTCGGATTAGGGTTTATTGCACAACTTATTCGTTCTGATTTAAAACTTCCTCCAGAACTCACAAAATCCATCACCATTTATCTATTACTAAGTGTTGGTATTCATGGTGGTATAGAACTGTCCCATATCAATATTAATGAAGCTGTTCCATCCATTATGATGGCAGTTTTATTGGGTATAGCATTGCCAATCATTGCCTATTTAGTGATTGTTAAATTTGGCAATCTGGATCGTTTGAACGCTGTGGCTATTGCTACACATTATGGTTCAGTCAGCGCAGGCACGTTTTTATCCGCATTAGCCTTTCTTGAGGTGTTACATGTGGATTACGAAAAGCATCCCATTATTATGTTGGCCATTATGGAGTCGCCAGCGATTCTAGTGGGTCTCTTGCTTGCTACAACAATTAGAAAAAAATATGCACTCAATTCAAATGTGGTCGAATCCAATAAATATGAATTGATTAAAGAAGCATTTACCAATGGCAGTATCTTATTGTTAATCGGTGGGCTGTTCATTGGAGACATCGCTACAGAAAAAAGCTTGAAATCAATATTGCCTTTTTTTGATCAGCTTTTTATGGGGGTGTTATGCATCTTTCTTCTTGCGATGGGTATGGAAGCTGGTAAGAAAATTAGCGATTTCAAGATGGCTGGAAAATTTTTAATTTGTTTTGGCATGCTAATGCCCATATTTTCTGGGTTTACTGGTGTATTGATTGGTGTTCACATATTAGGCTTCAGTATTGGAGGTGCAACACTCGTAGGTGTATTGGCTGCCAGTGCGTCTTATATTGCTGTACCACCCGCGATGCGAATGGCCATTCCCGAAGCAAACCCCTCTATTTACTTAACGCTTGCATTAGGGGTGACGTTTCCGTTTAACGTAGTAATTGGCATACCACTTTATTATGGGTTTGCACGTTTTTTAAATTAAGGTTTCTCAATATGTTTAGCGTAAAAAGAATAGAACTTGTGATTGAAGCAGTAGAAAAATCTAACGTAATTTCCACTTTAAAAAAAATAAATATCACTAGTTATACTGTCTATAAGCACGTTGGGGGATCTGGAGAGCGCGGTGCTAGGGATGAGCTAGCGTTTGGTGAGAAATTTGAGAATGTTACTTTTGTAATTGCCTGCCCTGAAAATAGATTAGGTAGCGTGATTGAGTCACTAAGACCTATTCTAAAAAGCTACGGGGGAATGTGTTTAGTATCAGATGCACAATGGGTTATACATTAATTTATCAAAGCCATTGGACTAAAAAATGAAAACAAGCGCATTATGTTCTTATCCAAATATCACGGTTGCGGCAATATTTTGCATTGCAATTGTAATTGTTAGCTTTTCCGTAAAAAATCAAGATGCAGCATCTTTAAATCATCCATATTCACATACAGTGCATTCTAATTTCCATCACAACATCAACGAATATGATTTATATCTGGACATGCATCAATTCAAATTAACAGAAACAAACATAA
>NCGC01000092.1 GCA_002281475.1 Methylophilales bacterium 28-44-11 | reverse complement strand
AGGGTGTTGCTAACCCAAGAGCGGTGACATCTGGTTTATATACGGAACAAGGCGTTGAAATTACCAGTGGTGTAACCTCGGGTGAAATAATTGCGATTGCAGGTGTGCACACCTTGGTAAAAGGGCAACAAGTGACGCCGCAATTAGCTTCCTCTGCCTTGGCGCATTCATCAACTGAAAGTATGCGCCCATGAAGCAAGTGGATACGCCAGACAGCAAGCCGGATAATTCAAGATTCAATTTATCCAGCTGGGCACTCAATAATCAAGTGATTGTGTTGTATTTGATGTTGATGCTCACCTTTGCTGGCATGTTTGCCTATACCCAACTTGGTCAATCAGAAGACCCGCCTTTTACTTTTAAAGTGATGTTGATACGCACGTCATGGCCCGGTGCCAGTGCGTTAGAAGTCGAGCAACAAATCACCGACAAAATTGAAAAGAAAATCCAAGAAGTACCGCACTTGGGATATTCCAGCAGTTACTCCCGCCCAGGTATCTCGTTAATTTTTGTGGTCATTAAAGATGATACATTTTCTGGTGAGATCCCTGAACTTTGGTATCAGGTAAGAAAAAAAGTGGGGGATATTCGCCATACCTTACCCAGTAATATCGAAAGCCTCACTTTTAACGATGAATTTAGCGATGTCTACGGCAGTATGTATGCATTGACCGGAGACGGCTTTGACAATTTTGCCCTCAAGCAACAGGCAGAGCGCGTACGTGCAGAACTACTTAAAATAAAAGACGTCGCAAAAGTCGATTTTTTTGGCGAACAAAAACAACGTATTTTTATTGAAGTCTCCAATGCAAAGCTCACAACTTTAGGCATTAGTGCCACCACTTTATTGCAAACCCTACAAACGCAGAACGCAGTAGTACGAGGGGGTACATTTGAATCGCGGGATGAGCGCGTGCGTATTGATGTCACGGGTAGGTTTACCAGTTTGGAAGATCTGCGCAATTTAGAAATTCGTGCTAACCAACAAGCGTTTAAATTGGGGGATGTTGCAAGGGTGTATCGTGGCTTTGAAGATCCGCCACAAGATACTGTGCGCTACAACGGTACCGACACCTTGTTACTAGGCGTGAGCATGGCTGCGGGGGGGGATGTGATTGCTTTAGGTAAGCATCTCGACCAAACCTTTGCCAAAATACAAACCCAATTGCCTGTGGGTTTAACACTGAGCACCGTAACGTCTCAACCGAAGATTGTGGCTAACTCTGTGCAAGATTTTGTCAGTTCATTAGTAGAGGCCTTGGTCATCGTATTAGGCGTAAGCCTGCTCTCATTGGGTTTACGCACGGGTATTGTGGTGGCTATTTCTATCCCAATCGTCATGGCAGCCACGTTTTTGCTGATGCATTATTTTGATATTGGTTTACATAAAATATCGTTAGGGGCCTTGATATTAGCCTTAGGGTTGCTGGTGGATGACGCCATTATTGCCGTCGAAATGATGTCTTCTAAGATGGAACAGGGATGGGACCGCATGCGTGCCGCATCCTTTGCTTATACCTCCACTGCCATGCCGATGCTCACGGGTACTTTGGTCACCGTGGCAGGGTTCTTGCCGATTGCCACAGCAGTCTCTTCCACGGGTGAATATACCCGCTCAATTTTTCAGGTATCGGCGATTGCCTTGACCATCTCTTGGGTAGCAGCCGTGGTGTTTGTGCCTTACCTTGGCTATCATTTATTACCCGATTACAGTCAAAAACCGGCGACACCGGCTTGGTTGCGTTGGTTAAAACAGCGCTTGCCCATAAAGGAGCAACCCGACGAGGCGCATCATCATGATATTTACAACACCCCCTTTTATCGCTGGTTTAGACGCTTAGTCACTGCCTGCGTACGTTACAAAAAAACGGTAATTGTGATCACTGTGCTGATGTTTGTGTTGGCATTGCTGGGTTTCAGCAAAGTACAACAACAGTTTTTCCCAGACTCTACGCGTTTAGAATTAGTGGTCGATTTGCGCCTAACGGAGGGCGCGTCTTATCATGCCACCAATGCTGAAGTGAAGCGCCTAGAGCAATGGTTGCAAGCCTGGAATAAAAAACATGACGCCATTGATAACTTTGTGGCGTACATTGGCACCGGTGCACCACGCTATTACTTGCCATTAGACGTGCAATTGCCGCATCGTGGCTTTGCGCAGTTTGTCATTCTGACCAAAGATTTAGACATGCGTGAGCGCTTACGGTCCGATTTGATTCATTTGTTCGAACGGGATTTTGCAAGTTTACGCGCATCGGTATTGCGATTAGAAAATGGTCCGCCTGTCGGTTTCCCTGTGCAATTTAGAGTTGATGGTAACGATATACCGCAAGTACGTGCCATTGCGCACCAAATTGCTGAGGTGATGCGCACCAACAGTAACCTCACCAATGTGCAATTGGGTTGGGAAGAGCCAAGCAAAGTCATGCATGTAAAGATAGACCAATCGAAAGCCAGATTATTGGGGGTGAGCTCTGTTGATATTGCCAATATGCTGAATGGCGCGATGAGTGAACTCTATGTGACCGAGTTTAGAGAAGGCAATGAACGCATCGATATTGTGGCTAGAGGCCCAGAAATAGAACGAGCACAATTATCACGCTTGCCTGATTTGATGGTCTATACGCAAACGGGCAGAACTGTTCCCTTATCACAGGTGGCAACGATTACCTCTGATTTTGAAGAAGGGGTGATTTGGCGACGTAACCGCGTACCGTCATTGACAGTGCGCGCGCATCTGCGCGGGAACATGCAAGCACCTGTGGTGTCTGCACAGATTGAAGAAAAAATTCAAGGCATACGTGCGACATTGCCGATGGGCATCACAGTGGAAACCGGTGGTGCAGTGGAAGAGTCTGCCAAAGGCGGTGCATCAGTAGCCAAAGGCGTACCATTGTTTATTGCGGTGGTGATGACTCTGCTGATTTTACAACTCAAGAGTTTTTCACGCGTGTTGTTAGTGATGTTAACCGCGCCACTCGGGTTAATTGGCGTCACAGCTGCATTGTTGATTTTTAATATGCCATTTGGCTTTGTGGCGATGCTCGGCACCATAGCATTGTCGGGCATGATCATGCGAAATTCGGTGATTTTGGTGGACCAGATAGATCAAGATAAATCACACGGTCTGGCCGATTGGCAGGCGGTGGTAGAGTCTACCATTCGCCGATTTAGACCCATTGTGTTGACAGCTGCCGCAGCCATTTTGGCCATGATACCGTTGACGCGTAGCGTGTTTTTTGGGCCAATGGCAGTGGCGATCATGGGTGGATTAACGGCAGCGACGATATTAACCGTATTATTCCTACCTGCGCTGTATGCCTTTTGGTACGGTATAAAAGTGGATGAGAGTGCAGTTGAAGCACAAGCGTGACACGACGCAATTCAGTTATAATTTATGATTCGAAACTAGAGGTTAAGCATGAACGCAAACGCAGATAATGCAAAGATGGAAATCGCAAGGTTTAACATGATTGAGCAACAAATTCGTACTTGGGATGTATTGGATCCCACAGTGCTTCAGTTGTTAAACGATGTCCCTCGCGAGCAGTTTGTGCCTGCCAATTATCAAGGACTCGCTTTTGCGGATTTGGAGATCCCGATGGGACACGGTCATGTCATGCTGAGCCCAAAACTGGAAGGTCGCATGTTGCAAGCGCTGAGTGTACAGCCCACCGATCACGTATTACATATAGGCACGGGAACAGGCTACTTAACTGCACTGATTGCTAAGCTTGCAAAATCGGTAGTCTCTGTGGATATTGAGCCAAGCTTTAGTGCCCTTGCGGCGCAACATTTGCAAAAGCACCACATACACAATGTCATATTAGAAGTGGGAGATGCATCGCGTGGATGGGAAACACATGCCCCCTATGATGTCATTGTATTCGGCGCCTCCTCTCCGGTGGAGCCAGTGCAATTGCGCCAGCAGCTTGCAGTGAATGGACGTATGTTGATTGTATTGGGCACGGCGCCTGCTATGCGAGCAACGTTAATTCAAAGAATTTCTGAACATGGTTATAAGGAAGATGTCCTATTTGAAACCTGTATTGCGCCATTAATCAACGCAGCGCAAGCGCAACCTTTTCATTTTTAAGAATCGTTTATGATAAAAAAACGTATGTTGGCGGTGCTACTGCATGGCTTGTTGTTGAGTGCCACAACAAGCTATGCGGCGCCAATCTTGAATTTATTGGACGTTTATCAAGAAGCATTGGCGCATGATCCCACTTTAGCATCTGCCACCAATACCAACCGTGCAGCCCAAGAAGCCATTGAGCAAGCCAAGGCCAATTATCGACCCAACGTAAATTTTACAGCCGGTGCTTCTGGCTCGCGCACCAACATTAAATTTATTGGTGCGTCTGTGTTTAGGTCAGCAGGACGTGCCTCATTTGAAGGTTACAACTATCAATTAGAAGCGCGGCAACCGATTTATCGTAAAGACAGTTTGGTGCAAATCGATCAAAGTAAAATTCAGGTCAGTCAGGCCGACAAACAACTACATCTTACCCAACAAAACCTCATGTTACGCACCACACAGGCGTATTTTGATGTGCTGATCGCGCAAGATAGAATTGGATTGATTCAGGCACAAAAAGCCGCCATTTTAAGCCAGTTAGATCAAGCCAATGCTACATTTGAAGTAGGTACAGCCACCATCACTGACGTGAATGAAGCGCAAGCACGCTATGATTTAGTGGTGTCACAAGAGATTGCGGCAGAGAACGAATTTGAAATCGCCAAGCGTGCTTTACAAGCCATTACTGGCAGAATTCCAGAAAAATTAGCCACCGTAAAGTCAGATATTCAGGTGGTGCAACTCAGTCAAGGCATGAATGATTGGCAAGATGTTGCACTGGCAAGCAATTTGAATATTCAAATTCAGCAGGATGCATTTAAGCTTGCTGAGCAAGACATCGAACGTGCCAACGCAGGACACATGCCAACGTTGGATGCAGTAGCTAGCTTTACGAATAACTATAGTAATGGTAGCCCCAATGGATTTGGTAGTGATTTGGAAAATACCACTGTTGGATTTGAGCTACAGATACCGCTGTACCAAGGCGGTGCAGTTACTTCGCGTGTGCGTCAGGCGGTCTATAACAAACAAAGAGCACAAGACGAGATTGAAGTGGCCAAACGGCAAACGGATTTGGAAACACAGCGCGCCTATCTCAATTTGAGTAGTAGCATTGCGCAGGTCAAGGCGCTAGAACAAGCGCTGATCAGCAGTCAAAGCCAATTAGACTCTACAAAGTTAGGGTATGAAGTGGGCGTTCGTACTAGCGTGGATGTGCTGAATGCACAACAGCAATTGTTTAGTGCCAAACGTGATTTATTGCAAGCACGTTATAATTATTTGGTAAATATCATTCGACTTAAATCTGCCACTGGTGTGGTGAGTGAAGCAGATTTAGCCGACATTAATCAACAACTTGTGGCCATGCAAACATCACAATGACTATCCCCAGTTTAGCGCGGTTAGAGGCTTGTCAGTTGGTAATGATCGACATGCAAACCAAATTGAGCTTGGCAATGCCTGCTGACGCCATGTATGCGGCAAGTAAGCAGGTGGAAATTTTATTACATTCTGCACAGTTGTTATCCGTGCCAGTCATGGTGACCGAGCAATATCCTCAAGGCTTAGGACAGACCCTACCCAATTTGACAGCATTGATTCCACACGTGCAAGTGATTGAAAAAACTGCGTTTTCTGCCTGTGCAGAGCCAAAATTCAATGCCAAGTTAAGTCGTGACAAATCTCAAATGATATTAGTGGGGATGGAAGCGCATATATGCGTGTTGCAAACCGCAATGGATTTGCTGGCTAATCACAAACAAGTATTTGTGGTGGAGGATGCCGTCATCTCACGTCAGTCTGATCACAAAGCCAACGCACTAGCTAGGTTGCGCCAAGCAGGCTGTATCATTACCAATACTGAATCCGTGTTGTTTGAATGGTTGGGTAATGCGCAGCATGAGACATTCAAAACGGTTTCTAAACTCATTCGGTAAACCTAGATTAGGTAAGCAACTTGAATTGGAAACTTGCTGTTTTCATTTTGCTCATAGGCTACGGTGCTTATCAACACTATGCTGACCAAGCTGCAGTGACCACCTCTGGAAGTCTGACCCAGCAACTGCCTGCACAAACCGATACCGATAGCCCCAGATTTCAGTACAAACATTATACGATTACGCCATTGGCACAGTTTGCACTAAAAGCGCGCGTGCTTGCGCGGGAAGATTACCGATTTGATCGTGGTGCAAGTTTAGCGCCCGTTGATCTAGCGTTGGGCTGGGGTGCCATGTCCGATAGCCAGGTGCTCAGTCAAATGAAGATTAGCCAAAGTAATCGCTTTTACTTTTGGCATGTGGATACTTTTCCGATTCCCCGCCAAGTCATCGAAACACACAGTGCCAATATGCATATGATTCCCGCGGATGACCAAGTTGAAGCGCAACTGAAACAAGTGCGTGTCGGGCAGATGATCAATATAGAGGGATATTTGGTGCAGGCCAATGCAACAGACGGCTTCTATTGGAAGAGTTCATTGACGCGAAATGACACAGGCGCCGGTGCTTGTGAGTTAGTATTTGTAAAAAAG
>NCGC01000091.1 GCA_002281475.1 Methylophilales bacterium 28-44-11 | reverse complement strand
ATTTAAGTTCTAGCGATTGATTTCGCTGTCGTGTTGAATGCCTAATGGTATGATTTCACTATTCATTCAATCGAGTAATTCATGACGTACTGTGTCGGCTTATTATTGGAGCAAGGCCTGCTATTTGCTTCGGATACACGCACCAACGCGGGTGTCGATCAAGTTGCAATCTCACCCAAAATGCATGTGTTTGAACAACCTGAAGACCGTGTGATTGTGCTGATGACTGCCGGTAATTTAGCCATTACCCAATCTGTGGTGAATTACCTAAAAGCGCAATTGACGAGCAAGTCCGCCTCAAAAAAGCATCTATACAATGTGTCTAGTATGTTTGATGTAGCGGGTTTGGTAGGGGAGGCCATGCGCACCGTGTTTGCGCGGGACGGCGCACATCTGCAAAAGCATGGGATTGAATTCAGGGCCAGTGTGTTGGTGGGTGGACAAATAAAAGGTGAAAAACCGCGTTTGTTCAATGTTTACGCAGCAGGTAATTTTATTGAGACATGCAGTGAAACGCCCTATTTTCAAATCGGCGAGACCAAATACGGCAAACCTATTATCGATCGTGTGGTAAAGCACGATAGTGAAATGATGGATGCAGTGAAATGTGTGTTGATTTCGTTTGACTCTACCATACGCAGCAATATTTCTGTGGGTGCTCCCATTGATCTCATGATTTATCGTACCGACAGCTTGCATGCCAACTGTAAAAAGCGCATTACCGAGCAAGACCCATATTACGCGACCGTACGCAAGGGTTGGAGTGAAGGGTTAAAAGAAGTGTTTTCGGCGTTGCCGAGTCCGGATTGGTGTTGAGCATGAACCAAGGAAATCTGTTTATTGTCACGGCTGCTTCTGGCGCAGGCAAAACTAGCTTAGTCAAAGCGTTGCTGGCAAAAGACCCCCATATCAAGCTTTCTATTTCCCATACCACGAGACATCCGCGGCCGTTAGAGCAAGATGGCGTTCATTATCATTTTGTTGATGATGTAACATTTCTGAGTATGTTGGACCAAGGTGAATTTTTAGAAAGTGCGCATGTACATGGCGCGCGATATGGAACCTCGCAAACGGGTGTGAACACTGCCTTAGCGTCTGGACAGGATGTAATATTAGAAATTGATTGGCAAGGCGCTGAACAGGTGAGAAAAATGTATGCCAATGCGGTGAGTATATTTGTATTGCCACCCTCAGTAGAAACGCTGGCAGAACGACTGAATAACCGCGGGCAAGACAGTGCAGAGGTCATCGCTAAACGCGTAGCGGCAGCGCGCGAGGAAATGCGTCACTTAGTCGAGTTCGATTATGTTACAATCAACGACGATTTTGATGTAGCACTCCATGATTTACTGGCGATTGTGCGCAGTCAACGATTAAAGATGGTGGCGCAAGTCACACGCTATCAAGCATTAATTCAAAAGTTAACCTAAACTAACTTCAGTTTCAGGTGACTAACATAGACATTCAAGAAAGTTAAATTATGGCACGTATTACTGTAGATGATTGTTTAGATAAAATTCCTAACCGCTTTCAGTTAACTTTGGTTGCTGCGTATCGCGCAAGACAATTGGCCAACGGTTCAGACCCATTTGTGCACGGTTCTGCGCAAAAAGACAAACCAACAGTACTGGCCTTGCGTGAAATAGCCGCGGGTAAAGTGGGTGTGGAAATTTTAAACCGTGGTCACTCTTAAACGTAGTATGTGACCTATGGTTTCCACCGCTAATTATTCTAAAGCGGAATCTCACAAACGCAAATCTGACCTCATCGATGCGGTGTCAGATTTGCTACCAGCAGACAACGAGCACTCTCCGCTCACAGTGTTACTCAAGCAATACCTTCCTGAAGAAGAAATCGAACAAGTCTATGTAGCGTATCGCTATGCCGAAAAAGCCCACCGCGGCCAGATCCGTAAAACTGGCGAGCCTTATATTACACACCCTGTGTCAGTGGCGTGTATTCTTGCAAAATTACATTTGGATATCCCCACTTTGCTGGCTGCACTGCTACATGACGTGGTGGAAGATACGGGTGTGGTGAGTGCTGAAATTGGCGAAGTGTTTGGTAAGCAAGTTGCTGATTTGGTCGATGGTTTAACCAAGCTCGATAAAGTAGAACTGCAAACAGCAACCCAAGCGCAAGCAGAGAACTTCCGTAAAATGTTATTGGCCATGAGCCAAGATGTGCGTGTGATTTTAGTGAAATTGGCAGACCGTTTGCACAACATGCAAACCTTAGAAGCCATGCGACCTGAAAAGCAAAAGCGTATTGCGCGAGAAACCTTAGATATCTATGCGCCGATTGCGAATCGTTTGGGTTTAAACCCAATTTTTCAGGAGTTGGAAGATTTAAGTTTTAAGTATTTATATCCGACCCGTTTCCACGTCATCAATAAAGCAGTCAAAGCGGCACGAGGTAATCGTAAAGAAGTCATTACCAAAATTCTTGGTGCAATCCAAGACCATCTTAACGACGCGAAAATTGACGCTGAAGTAGTGGGTAGAGAAAAGCATATTTACAGTATTTATCAGAAGATGACTGGAAAAACAGTCAAACTTTCACAAGTTAATGACATTTATGGTTTTCGTATCATTGTAAAAGATACGCCTTCTTGTTATTTGGCCCTAGGCGCCTTACACGCGTTATATAAACCCATCCCTGGGCGTTTTAAAGACTATATTGCCATTCCCAAAGTCAATGGCTATCAATCTTTACACACCACTTTGTTTGGTCCTTTTGGGACGCCGATAGAAGTGCAAATTCGCAGTGAAGAAATGCACAATATTGCGGATGCCGGTGTGGCTGCGCATTGGCTGTACAAAACCACCGATGCGCATTTGACCAAATTGCAGCAACAAACCCATCAGTGGTTACAACGCTTAGTTGAAATACAAACTGAGAGTGAAGATAGCCATGAGTTTCTTGAACATTTTAAAGTCGATTTATTTCCGGATGAAGTATATGTCTTTACACCTAAAGGTAAAATATTGGCGTTACCAAAAGGGTCTAGTGCAGTCGACTTTGCTTATGCAGTCCACTCCGACGTGGGAAATAGTTGTGTAGCTGTCAAAATCAATAACGAGCTTGCGCCGCTGAGAACAGAAATGCGCAATGGCGATAATGTCGAAATTATCACTGCGCCATTGGCAAAGCCTAACCCAGCTTGGCTTAACTATGTGGTCACCGGCAAAGCGCGTTCACATATTCGGCATTATCTTAAAACCATTAAAGTGGAAGAGTCCGCGCATTTGGGTGAGCGTATGCTCAATATTGCTTTAAGAGCGATGCACGTTGAGCCAAGTGAAATTTCTGATAAACATTGGCAAAAAGTGATGCGCGATTACGGCACGCAAACCAAAGAGTCTATTTTGACGGATATTGGTTTAGGTAAGCGCGTTGGTTTGATGGTGGCGCACCAATTGTTAGCCACCAATAATGACGTTGTCGATCAGCAAAAAGATAAAACCAATAAACCTTTAGACACCATTACTATTCGTGGTACCGAAGGCATGGCCGTGCAGTTTGCCCAATGCTGTCGCCCTATTCCAGGGGATCCAATTCTTGGCTTTATTAACAAAGACAAAGGGCTGGTGATTCATACTCATGATTGTCTTGCGATACGGAAATTTAAACTCGATCCAGATAAATGGTTGGATGTGGATTGGGATGCTGATAACAAAAAATTATTTAAAGTGAATTTACGCATTGCCGTGGCCAACCAGCGTGGCATGTTGGCAAAAATTGCTACCACCATCGCCAATGCAGAGTCTAATATTGATAACGTCAGTGTGGAAGAATCGGACGGTAGTCAATATACCAATGTGAACTTCACAGTACAGGTGCATAATCGAGTGCATCTGGCAGAATTAATCCGTAATTTACGTAAAATTCCAGATGTGGTGCGTATCAATCGCGTGAAAGGAACGCACGCGGAGCAAAAAATTTAGCCAATGTAATCTAGTCATTTGTCAGCACATTCCACACCATCCTTACTTTCTGAGCGCAAAGGCTTTAGCACTGCGTTAGTTTCCCATTTAGCCAAGCTAGGCTTGCACACCTTGCAAGATTTGATTTTGCACTTACCCATACGCTATTTGGATGAAACGCGTATTACGGCAATTCGCGATTTACGCATGGGAGATGAGGCGCAAGTGCAAGGTGAAATTGTGCATGCCGAAGTCAGCTATAAGCCGCGAAAAGCGTTGATTGCGCGTATTCAAGACGAGAGCGGTCAACTGACGTTACGCTTTTTGCATTTCTACCCAAGTCAAATCAATACGCTGAAAGAAGGCGCTAAGTTGCGCGTGTATGGTGAAGTGCGTCATGGCTTTTTTGGTTATGAAATGGTGCATCCACAATGCAAAAAATGGCGCGAAGATGCGCCAGTCAACACACAATTGACACCAGTGTATCCCACCACTGCAGGTTTACCGCAAGCCAATATTCGCAAGGCAGTCATGCTTGCATTAGAACAAAATATTTTGTTTGAAACGCTACCCGCATGGGTGTACGCGGCACATCAAATGCCCAGTTTTTCTGACAGTATCCGCACCCTGCACCAACCTGCGCCCCATGTTTCATTGGAAGCACTACAAGCCCGCACGCTACCCGCTTGGCGTCGGCTAGCGTTGGATGAGTTATTAGCGCAACAATTGTCCATGCGCAAACACTATGCGAAGCGACGCAGTTTGGATGCGCCAAGTGTTGCAGAATCCATGAAACTAGTCCCAGCTTTATTACAACACTTAGCGTTTCAACTGACCAATGCGCAGAAAAAAGTGGTGACAGAAATTGCCAATGATTTATCCCAACCACACCCCATGCAACGTTTGTTACAAGGGGATGTGGGCAGTGGCAAAACGATTGTGGCGTGTGTGGCTGCGCTACAAGCCATAGAACATGGTTGGCAGGTAGCGTTAATGGCACCCACTGAGATTCTGGCCGAGCAACATTTTAAAAAATTTACACAATGGCTGGTGCCGCTCAATATTCACATTGCTTGGTTAACAGGTAGCCAAAGCAAAAAAGAACGTGCAGAAGCATTGAACAGCATCGCCGATGGCACCGCGCAAATGGTGGTCGGCACACATGCTCTGTTTCAAGACGCGGTGCAGTTTAAGCGCTTAGGTTTAGCCATTGTCGATGAGCAACATCGCTTTGGGGTACAGCAGCGCTTGGCATTACGGCAAAAAGGACAACCAGAGCCGCATCAATTGATGATGTCTGCCACCCCAATTCCACGTACTTTGTCCATGAGTTATTACGCTGATTTAGATGTATCGGTAATAGATGAGTTGCCACCCGGGAGAACGCCCATCGTGACAAAACTGGTGTCAGATCAACGCCGTGATGAAATACTGCAACGCGTACGAGAAGCATGTCAGGCTGGGCATCAAGCCTATTGGGTATGCCCGTTGATTGAAGAGTCGGAAGCATTGCAGCTGCAAACCGCCAATGACACCTATGCCTATATGCAAGCGCAGTTCCCAGAACTTAAGGTAGGCTTAGTACATGGCCGCATGAAGCCTGCTGAAAAGCAGCAAGTGATGCAAGCATTTAGTGCCCATGAAACCCAATTGTTGGTGGCCACGACTGTGATTGAAGTGGGGGTAGATGTGCCCAACGCCAGTTTAATGGTGATTGAGCATGCTGAGCGTTTTGGCTTGAGTCAGTTACATCAATTACGGGGCAGGGTGGGGCGTGGTGCCGCCAAAAGTACCTGTATTTTGCTTTATCAGAGCAAACTGTCTGACACTGCACGCGCAAGATTAAAAGTGATTTTTGAACACACCGATGGCTTTTTAATTGCACAAGCCGATTTACATTTGCGTGGTCCTGGCGAATTTCTAGGTACTCGTCAAAGTGGGGTGCCTATGTTGAAAATTGCGGATTTAGAACGAGATGAAGCCTTGCTGGCAGAGGCAAAATCCATTGCAGAGCGTCTTTTAACAGAATCACCGCAAGCTGTTGATCAGCATCTGGCACGCTGGATGTACCAAGTGGAAGAGTTGGTCAAAGTGTAATGTTCCATTTGTTTGCAAGTTAAGCTAATCGCTTATGCGATAATTTGTGTTGTGAAAACGTCTCCTCATTCAAATTTTGCACGCCAAGGCTGGTTAAAAAAACCTATGGCATGCCGTCGTGACCATGCTTGGTTAATTAATCATGATTCTTTAACCGCCAGATTGCAAAAGCGCTACAAGCATTTTGCCGTGAGGACATTGCGCATGGCGCAAGCACGACCCATTCAAGATGAGTGTCATGTGTTGCATTTAAATCCATCGCAGTTGGCGACGATAAGAGAAGTGATGTTGTTGGGAAATCGTCAAGCCGTAGTGTTTGCGCACAGCGTGATACCCCGAAGCGCCAAAAGAGGCCCTTGGAATCACTTGGCAGGTTTAGGAAATCAGCCTTTAGGCGCCTTGCTGTTCGCCAATCCGCAAATCAAACGCACACCCTTACGCTATAAAAAGTTGGGGCGCAATCATGCGCTGTACCAAAAAGCAGTCGTGCACTTGCAACATGCGCCCACCTTCTTGTGGGCAAGACGTTCTGTGTTTTATCTAAATTGCGTTAATATTTTGGTCACTGAAGTTTTTTTACCGACACTCTATGACTAAGCA
>NCGC01000090.1 GCA_002281475.1 Methylophilales bacterium 28-44-11 | reverse complement strand
TTGCTTGTTCAACTTATTCAAATCAGGGCTACCTTTTAGTGATGAACCTGAGCTGGTTCCACCTAATTGGTTTTTTCTGTTACTTTTCGGCGTATTAATCGGGGTTTTATTAAGTGCCATTTCCGCTGGGTTCTGGGGTTATTCACGTTACATCCAATCCCTAACTCGTCATTCAAGCGGGACGCCTGACGGCGCCCCTTAATTCAAACGTTAGACCTCCATGCGCCCTTTAGCTGAATTACTGTCGGAACCTGGCCGTGAGTGGCGAAAAGTTGATGGCGCATCTCAGCCACACATCGCCGAACTCGAGAGCGCTCTCCCGTTCGAACCTCCGGCTGAGTACATAGAGTTCCTCCGCTACTCAAACGGTGGTGAAGGCGAGTTGGCTCTTGAGCCGCTCTGGTTTCAGTTGTTTGACGTCGCCTTTGCTATCCAATTGTGGCAAGACGACAAATACCGCAGGGAATACCCAGACTTATTCTTCTTCGGTAGCAACGGTGGGCTGGAATCCATCGCCTTCGATATGAGTTGCCCCAAACCATGGCCGATTGTTATGGTTGATTCCATAGCTGGACTAGATAGCGCTCGTCGCATATCGCGCAGCATTGAAGAATTCATAGAAAGGGTTGGGCTCCGTGACGACCAAGAGGTCTAACCCTGCGCTCAACCTCGCTCCCTTCGGTCGCTGGACGCTGCGCGATAAAGCCGCGCAGCGCCGGTTAGCTCTACGTTGGGCATATTAATAGGAGCCTCCATGCCATCTGTTCCCGCTTTCTGTGACACTTGCGGCACCGTTTTCAATTCAGGCATCTTCGTCGAAAACTCTGCGAACATTTCCTTTGCTGGAAACATTTCTGGCCCATGTCCAAGTTGCGGCGGAATGGGTCATGTCCCAGACGGAGTATTTAATTTCATCGGTAACACAATCGAAATACTTTCCGCGCCTGAAAGAACAATTAAGGAATTAACAAACCTTGCCAAAATACTCCAAGAGGCAAAAGCGAAATCGGAAACACGAGAACAAGTCGTGTCTCGAATTGAGAAGGAACTACCATCCCTTTCAGGGTTAACCAAATTACTACCTGAAAATAAATCAGAGTTATATGGTTTTCTCGCCCTTGTGTTAGCAGCAGCTCAGCTATTTTCCCAAGCGCCACCTACCCAAAACTCAACAACCATAAATGTCACGCAAGTCATTCAGCAGGTTATAACTGAACCTTCAGCTGTCAAAGCTGCGCCTGTACAAGCAAAGAAAAAAATTGGTCGCAATGAGACTTGCACTTGTGGGAGCGGACTCAAATACAAAAGATGCTGCGGAGCATTAAAGTAATGCCCAACCCATCCATCAAGCGGGACGCGCTAAAGCGCGCCCCTTATGTCAAACGTTAGGGCTTAATCCTTTGTTGAACCAATTTGTCATCGTTAAAGAAATACTGTGGCTAAGTGTGGCTGGCGCTATTTCATTTGCTATTTTGAAAGATTTTTCTTTACCAACACTTTTCTTCTTCTTTTTAACTCTGCTTATTGTGTTATGTTTTCTATTAAATAATCAGGTAGCCTTAAGTAAAAAATATCTAGCTCTAGAGACTAAAGCCGCCATCCCCAAAGCCAATGATAAGTTTCTCTATGGTAAACATAAACCTACTGTTAAAGGCCTTGCACCTTGGTTGGGTCTTCTCGGTTTATTTAGTTGTTATCCTGCCTATTTAGCGGCACATGGTGATAAGCCAACTCGCTTGGCAAAAATTGCTTATGAACTTGGGGGCGTGACTGGCGTCGTTTTTTTCTGGTCAATAATAAGCACAACCTTATTAGCAATCGGTATCGAAAATTGGCTTGGGTATCGCTTCAGCCAAAAGTCAGCTCTAACTCATCATTCAAGCGGGACGCCTAACGGCGCCCCTTAATTCAAACGTTAGGCATCAAATCGGAGAAAGTATGGCGCGCCTCATCTTTTCACATATGGTTTCGCTCGATGGCTACATCGAGACTCCTCCGACCTATAGCGGCCCGAACTGGGCCACCACCGACGATGAGCTTGTTGCCTACTTTCTCGACCAAGAAGACTCAGTCTCAGTGCATGTTTACGGTCGCCGCGTGTACGAAGCCGTTTCTAGTTGGTGGCCCCACGCCGCTGAGGATCCATCAATTTCCAATGTGCTTTCTGCTTACGGCAAGGCCTGGGTTAAAAAGCCGAAGCTTGTTGTTTCGAAGAGTCTTTCGGCTTCTACGCCAAACACAACCGTTGTTCGTGAGGACCCAGCGCATGCCGTCAGGAAACTGCTGGAAACGTCAACGGACAATGTAATGCTGTATGGCGGGGAACTGGCTGCAAGCCTAATTCGTGAAGCCTTGGTGGACGAGATTCACAGCTACATCAATCCAGTGTGTCTTGGTGGTGGAACACCTATGTTTCCAACACTCGAACCCGTATTGCGCCTGCGCCTCATTGATTTACATTCGTTTGCAAGCGGCGTAGTACTCCTTCGCTACAGCACACGCAGTGATGCCTAACCCCTCGCTCAAGCTGAGCGCCAACTGCGTTCCACACAGTTGTCACCAGCTTAGCTCGAACGTTATGCATTGCGCAACATCGGAGCGAAAGTATGAATAGAAAGATGTTGAAGAATGGACTTATCGCGGCCGGGATAATGAACATAGGCGGTGTTCTTGTATTTTCACGGGCGTTCAACAATGTCGCCATTAACTATGCCGACCCTGTTGTAATGTCAAACTTTGGGCTACTCATGATTGTTGTGTGGGGTCTAGCCTATCTGGGCGCGGCATTCATCAACTCAAACATTAAGTGGCTGGTAGGCGCTTTTGCTTTGGAGAAACTCGTCTATGTTGTTGTTTGGGTTATGTGGCTTTCGAAGAATAGTCTTGCGCCACTCTACTCTACGGACGTTTTCGCCGGGGTTTTTTACAGCATCTACGGCCTAAACGATTTAGTGTTTATGTTGTTCTTTGCTTGGGTGTTTTTATCGCAACACCCTGACGGCCATGCATAACAAATCACTCAACCCCGACTCGTAACGGCGCCCCTTAATTTAAATATTAGGCAATCATGGATTTATTGCTACTTAATCCACACATTACTGGCGGCCTTGTCGTTGCTATTGTGCTATTTGTTATTATTAAGTCACTATTTTTCCGTCCTAAGCTTCCGCATAACAAATCTTTTCATTGTGCTCGCTGCAAAGTCTCTGCTCTTCACACCGAGCGTACCATTGAGGCATGGCGCAAAGGCATCAAAAAGCTATATTGCCCAAATTGCCATAAGCAGTGGTTGCAGTCACAGCCTCGCACTCTAAACCACTCTTCGCCTCACCACAAAACATCAGGTGGTGGATGTCTGAGCGATATAGCTGTTGCACTATTTTTACCATCAGTTTTAATTGGACTTGCTAATTGGTTTGTCTAGAAAATCAATTATGCTAGAACCTCAAGGATATAATATCTAAAACATACCTTAACGAAAGCACTCTCATTAATGCAAAGCCAGCTTTTTATGCCTATGGATATTTATTGCGAGAGGCTTAACATTGGCTTTTGGGCTGAGCCGTTTAACGCTATCTCTAATATCAGTTTCTTTCTAGCCGCTTGGTTTGCTTGGCGTCTAGCCCGTGATAAAAAGTGCACCAATTCTTTTGAGGTGTGGGCGCTAATCTCACTCATTACTATCATCGGTATTGGCAGTTTTCTTTTTCATACCCTCGCACTCCGCTGGACAATGTATGCTGACATGATCCCCATTTTTGTATATCAGTCGCTCTTTCTAACTTTTTACATGCTTAAGGTCGCTAGGTTTTCTCCTCTAGTCGCGGCTTATTATTTCGTTGTATTCGTTATTGCTTCTCATGAAGTCAACATGATGCGTGTGGATTGGCTAAATGGCTCAGTAACATATGCGATAGCACTTTTGTTTATTGTAGGGATGGGGATTTATCATTGGTGGACAAATAAGAAAGCGCCTTATACTTTATTAGTCGCCAGTGGGATTTTTATCGTGTCTCTTACCTTTCGCTCATTGGACTTTGCTGTGTGCGAATATGTGAGTATTGGCACACATTTAATCTGGCATATTTTGATTGGTGTGGTGCTTTACCTTACAGCAAGTGCTTATATTGCCAACTTGCCTTCAAGCTCAAAATAAGTACCCCACATCCGCTGTCTCAATACCTTAAGGTTTTCCATCGGACGCCACAAAATTTGCCATACAATGATGTTGATTAAGTCTTATAAATTTCAGGAAAATAACAAATGTTGTTGAACGCGTTATACGTTGCTATCGGGGTCGTGCTTTTAACCACTGGGGGCGAGGCACTTATCAGAGGTGCTTTGGCAGCCGCCATGCGAATGGGCGTTTCACCACTACTGAGCGGACTATTGATTGTGGGATTTGGTACGTCTGCCCCAGAGCTAGTTGTTTCTGTAGAGGCAGCGCTTCATCATCAGCCAGACATTGCAATTGGCAACGTAGTGGGTAGCAATATTAGCAATGTGATGCTTATTTTAGGGGTGTGTGCACTTATCACACCACTTGCTGTAAAACCGCTGGCATTAAGACGAGATGGCATCACAGTGGTCATTGCAAGCGTTTTATTTTTAGTATTAGCCGGCGGCCATGCCCTAGCAAGGTCGGATGCGGCCATTTTATTACTGGCGCTAATCGCTTATTTAAGCTGGGCCTATTGGACCGAACGCACTGGTTCTGCACCTTCCGCAGAGCTCCATCAAGCCGAGGGGCATGAAATAGCCTCTGTTCCAAAATCAGCACTTTGGATATTGATGGCGATTGCATTAGGTCTTGCATTGTTAATTGCTGGCGCGCAAATATTGTTAAAAGGGGCTGTGGGTATTGCTGAATCTTTGGGAGTTTCGCAAGCCGTTATTGGTCTTACACTTGTTGCGGTGGGCACCTCATTGCCAGAGCTTTCTGTTTCGGTGATTGCTGCATTACGACGACACGCAGATGTGGCGATTGGCAATATACTCGGCAGCAATATTTTTAACCTATTAGGCATTCTTGGCGTTTCTGCGCTACTTAAGCCGCTCCCCGTGCATGAAAGAATTTTGCACTTTGATCAATGGGTTATGCTAGGCACATCGTTAATCTTAATGATTTTTTTACATACGGGTAATCGGCTTAGCCGTCTTGAGGGCGGACTATTGGTGATGGGATATGCTGCCTATCTATTGCTTAGCTTTACTACATTCAGCATGTAATATTGCATGTATTCGCAAAAATTAGAGATCGGTAATTCTGAGAAAAGTATGAAGTTTTTCTTTAAGCACTTATTGATTGATTGCAATTTACCCATATTCTTTAAGCGAAGATTTGCCTGCAAATCAAGTTAAAATGCCTTATATACAGGTGTAATATCAAGCGTTAAGCATCAACCATCAAGGGAGTTTTACTATGGCAGTTCAGTTTTTACCCATCATCAAAGCCATTGCGCCTTATATTGCGCAAATTGCCGCGGCGACTATTCCCGCCTTTAGTTCAAAAGCAGAAGCCGCAAAAACTGACCCAGCGTTGGCTAATTTAATTGAAGAGCTACAAACTGCAGCTACGCAAAACGCACACTCTATACATGTGTTGGCAGAAAAAATGCAACAAACCATACAGGGCATTGAAACCGCTGCAGTAGAGGCCAAAAAGCAAGTGATCACCTATAAGGTACTGCTCTATATTTCATTGGGGATGTCATTTACAGCACTTTTGATTTGCATTTATCTACTAGGTAGTATGTAAGCGCGTTGTGATACTTCAATTTTACTCATACTTCAATTTCCAAAAATGAAAATTGCATACAAAGCCAATACGATTATCGACGCACACATTGTTGCGGGTATGCTGCAATCATTCGGTTTAATTTGTTATGTGAGTGGTCATTACTTGCAAGGCGCCGTGGGCGACCTTTCACCAATGGGATTCGCCAACGTATTTGTGAATGATGACGATGTTGAGACAGCAGCAGATATCATTCGTGACTATGAAAATGCAGACAAATTGCTTGAAGCACCCTTTGATGCACATATTGAGCAAAAGCCAGCATGACCATTAGCTAACAACATTCGTTACATTGGCAAATGATGGCATTGATGTATGATTGAAAAGATGCTCTCAAGCATTTAAAAACCTAAAGCCTGTACACGCGACATGAAGCTGATAGGCTTAATATCAAAACGAAAAAAATATACAGGAGAACACAATGAAGCGCTTAATTAACCATTTCATAATTTTCATGACACTAAGCACCTTTATGTCTGCCTGTAGTGACGAGAAAACTGTGCCTCCACCGCTACCTGAGACGGGCTTACAGCGCGCGGTCAGTAACAATGTTTTTTTAAGCTTAACAGATGCTTGGATAGGTGAGTGGCATGGCCCTGAAGGCACTATGCTCAACATCACGGGCGCAGAAGGTAAATATACCATTGAGATTACCAATCTCGACGGACCGAAAACATACCAAGGAAAATCGACTAATAATCGCATCGTATTTATGCGCGACGGTAAAGAGAAGCAGATTCAAGCCACAGATGGTCTAGGCACTGGCATGAAATGGTTAAGCGAAAAAACCAATTGTTTAACGATTCAAAGTGGCGAAGGCTTTTGT
>NCGC01000009.1 GCA_002281475.1 Methylophilales bacterium 28-44-11 | reverse complement strand
ATCTGCTGAACAAAAGATGCTCAAGTCAATTGAGGCGTTAAAAAACGATTTGGCCAAAGTGCGCACTGGACGTGCGCATACAGGTTTACTGGACCATGTCATGGTTGAGTATTACGGATCGATGGTGGCTGTTAATCAGGTGGCGAATGTCAACTTAGGCGATGCCAGGACCATTAATGTCCAACCTTATGAAAAAAATATGATTGCTAAAATTGAAAAAGCCATTCGTGACAGTGACTTAGGTTTGAATCCAGCAACTAACGGTGACTTAATTCGAGTGCCAATGCCGATGCTCACGGAAGAACGTAGACGTGATTTGACTAAAATTGTACGCACTGAAGGTGAAAATGCGAAGGTTGCCATCCGTAATGTGCGCAGAGACGCAAATGATGCCTTAAAGAAATTGATCAAAGATAAAGCTATTTCAGAAGATGACGAGCGTCGTGCGCAAGATGAGGTGCAGAAAATGACGGATAAAGCAGTCACAGAAGTCGATAAACTGTTACAACAAAAAGAAACAGATTTAATGGCTGTTTAATCCCATTAAACGCATCACACACCACATTTTTAACGCTACCTAAGGCCAATTAATTGGGTTTATTCTCACCTAAGGCCAATTAATTGGGTTTATTCTCAAGCAGTACGCAAACAATCCCCATCACAGGCGATGTGCCTGCGCATATTGCGGTGATCATGGATGGCAATGGCCGTTGGGCCAGAAAGCGTTTTTTGCCGCGTGTTGCAGGCCATAAACGTGGCGTAGAAACTGTTCGAACTTTGGTCAAAAAGTGTGCAGAAATTAATGTTAAATATCTGACTTTATTTGCTTTTAGTAGCGAAAATTGGCGCAGACCAGAAGAAGAAGTGACATTTTTAATGGGCTTGTTTATGGATGCATTAAAGCGCGAAGTGTTCAAGTTACATGAAAACAATATTCGCTTAGTGCTCATTGGCGATCGATCAAAATTTGGGGCGGCGTTAAATGAACAAATCATCTCTGCTGAACAACTCACTGCAAATAACACAGGTTTAGTGCTCACCATTGCAGCAAATTATGGTGGTCGTTGGGATGTGATGCAGGCAACCAACAAAATGCACCTAATGAACCCAGCAAAAGCTGGAAAATTTGAAGAGCAGGATATCAATCAATATTTATCGATGCATTATGCGCCTGAACCGGACCTGTTTATTCGTACCGGGGGCGAGACACGGATTTCAAACTTTTTATTATGGCAGTTAGCTTATACAGAGTTATATTTTACTGAAGTGCTGTGGCCAGACTTTGATGGTCAAGCCTTTGCAAAAGCCATACAGTCTTTCCAGCAACGTGAACGCCGCTTTGGACGCACCAGCGAACAAATAAAAGCACCTACCGATGCTTAAAACGCGCATTTTTACTGCCATTGCCCTATTGGCGTGCTTTATTCCTGCACTTTTTTTCTTAAACGATCAACTGTGGGCTGGTGTAATGCTATTACTTTCATTGGTCGCGCTGTATGAATGGTCGAATCTGATAGGTTTGTCTACTCGGCAAACACAAGGTTATCTTATAGTGTCATTTGCTGTTGCTGTGGCTCTTATGTGGCAAATGACATTGAATTTTCACGGATTTTTATTTAACTCGCTATTGTTGTTTGCGGTTGCAAGTGTGTTTTGGATCGCGTGTGTCCCCATATGGTTAGCTCGAGGATTTCATTGTCGCAATGTTTTCATCAATATTGGCATGGGATGGCTTATGTTAGGGAGTCTGTGGCTCGCATTAGTGTGTGCAAAACGTATCGATCCTTGGTTATTGCTCATCATTATTTCTACCATTTGGATTGCTGACAGTGCCGCTTATTTTGCGGGAAAACGATTCGGCAAACATAAGTTAGCCCCCAGTATTAGTCCAGGCAAAACCTGGGAGGGTGTCATGGGTGCCATCATTGCGGTAAGCCTATTCGCCTTGGGCTTATGTCTATTTATTCCTGATCAGGATTGGATCATTATTCCGGGCTTATGTTTAGTTTCTGTGCTTGGTATTTATGGTGATTTGCTTGAATCTTTTTTTAAGAGACAAGCCAATTTAAAAGACAGTGGCCAGATTTTACCTGGACATGGAGGCATCTTAGATCGAATTGACGGTGTTATTCCTGCACTGCCAGTCGCCATTTTTGTGATGTACATTTACTATTCTATTCAAGCAATGGTATAAGTATGTTTGGTTTAACTTTTCACCTTGGAAATTAGATTGCAAAATGTCACTATCTTAGGGAGTACAGGCACCATTGGCTTGCAAACATTGGATGTGATTGCCCGTCACCCTGAGCGCTTTAACGCTTACGCATTGGCAGCCCATCAAAATGTGGAAAGCCTTTTTAAACAGTGCCTTATCTATAAGCCAAACTTTGCCGTGTTACTGGATAAGCTAGCTGCAGAACAATTAAAACAACTACTTTCTGATGCTCAAAGTGCTACTCAAGTGTTATCGGGAATGCAAGGGCTAGAGTTTATCTCAAGTGCAGATGAAGTGGATGTCATCATGGCTGCAATCGTCGGTGCGGCAGGATTAAAGCCTGCATTGGCTGCAGCAAAAGCGGGTAAACGGATATTATTAGCCAATAAAGAAACCCTAGTCATGGCGGGTAGTCTTTTTATGGAAGCTGTTAAGCAGGGTGGTGCGACCTTGTTGCCGATTGACAGCGAACATAATGCGATTTTCCAAGTCATGCCGCTTGAACAATATGCCAATTTGGGTGATGGTGGGGTGCGCAAAATTATTCTGACCGCTTCAGGCGGGCCGTTTAGAAATTTTAGCCATGCGCAACTTAAACAAGTTACCACAGAATTAGCGCTGAAGCATCCTAATTGGGTGATGGGGGCAAAAATCACGGTGGATTCAGCGACGTTAATGAACAAAGGTTTAGAAGTCATCGAAGCACATTGGCTGTTTAATGCATCTCCCGAGCAAATTGAAGTGGTCGTACATCCGCAAAGCGTGGTGCATTCGATGGTGGAATATGTGGATGGAAGCGTACTTGCGCAATTAGGCAATCCTGATATGCGTACACCCATCGCCTATGGATTAGGTTATCCTGAGCGAATTGAGGCGGGCGTACAATCGTTGAATTTAATAGAAATAGCCACCTTGCAATTTGAACAACCTGATACGGATCGCTTTCCTTGTTTGCAACTTGCTTATGATGCACTCAAGCTTGGGGGTACTGCCTCCACCATCTTAAATGCTGCCAATGAAGTGGCTGTGAATGCCTTTTTGAAAAAAGAAGTACATTTCCTCGATATCCCACATTTGATTTCGGATGCATTGTTGGCTATTCCGAGCGAATCCGTTGAGAATTTAGAACATTTAACCGACGTGGATAGCCAGGCAAGACTATATGCACAAGCTTGGTTATCTAAATCACCTGCGATGAGGGTGTTAAGCGCATGATGACGATTCTGGCATTTATCGTCACCATCGGTATTTTGGTGACCATCCACGAATATGGGCATTATCAGGTCGCCCGTTGGTGTGGCATTCGTGTGCTTAGGTTTTCTATCGGGTTCGGCAAACCATTGTGGAAAAAAACATTAGGTAAAGACGGTACCGAATTTATTTTGGCTGCTATCCCATTGGGTGGGTTCGTCAAAATGTTGGATGAAAGAGAAATGAAGCAAGAGCAAGCCGACCCAGACTTTAAAGGGCCTGTTGTTCAATATACAGAAGAAGAGCTTGCTCGTGCCTTCAATCGTAAGTCCGTTTACCAACGTATGGCTGTAGTGATTGCTGGTCCGATGGCTAATCTTTTGCTCGCTGTATTGCTGTATTGGCTATTATTTTCATTAGGAATGACCGGCTTAAAACCAGTGATTGGTGAAGTGCTTGAAAACAGTCTGGCGAGCCAAGCCAATCTTAAAAAAGGTGATGTTATCCAAAAGGTGGATGGTAAAACCGTCAAAACTTGGCAAGACGCACGTTGGTTATTGCTAAACGCCTCACTAGAAAAACCGCAAGTAGAAATTGAGACTGTAGATACCTTCCAAACCTTGCATATTAATACCGTGAGCTTTGCTGGCATTAATAATGATGCTGAACAAGACGTGTTAGCTAAACTTGGATTAGAGATGTTGAGGCCCAATATGCCTGCGGTGATAGGCGAGTTGCTACCAGGTTCAGTGGCATCTGCTGCAGGTTTTCAAGTGAATGATCGCGTACTTTCCATCGACAATGTAGAGGTGAGCAATTGGGAGCATGTGGTGAATGCTGTTCAAGCCAGCCCCAACAAACAAATGCAATTTGAGTTGCTTAGAGATAATCAGCGCATCTCGATCAACGTAACGCCAGAAGCGATGCAAGAAAATGGCAAACACATTGGTCGATTGGGTGCAGGGGTCAAAGTCAATCGAGAAGAAATGCAAAGCTTGATTCTCGACATTCACTATACTCCTTTAGAGAGCTTACAAAAGGCCATTGAGAAAACATGGGATACATCCATATTTAGCCTCAAAATGCTGGGTAATATGATTACGGGCAAAGTGTCATGGAAGGGTATTAGTGGGCCTGTTAGTATTGCAAGCTTTGCTGGAGAAAGCGCAAATCTTGGCTTAAAGGTGTTTATTGGCTTTTTGGCACTGGTCAGTATAAGTATTGGCGTACTGAACCTTTTGCCAATACCCGTTCTAGATGGTGGGCATTTGATGTATTATATGGCAGAAATAATTAAAGGATCACCCGTATCTGAACAGGTGATGGTGGTAGGTCAAAAAATTGGCCTTGGGGTGTTGGGCCTATTAATGATGGTCGCAATATTTAATGATATCAATCGATTTATGATTGGTTAAAAGAAGCAAATTAATGAAATTAAAACAAAAAATCATATCCGCATTAGTGCTCGCTTTAATTAATAATTCAGCTTTTGCCACTGAGCCATTTGTGATTAAAGATATCCGAGTTGAAGGTTTGCAACGAACTGAGGCTGGTACCGTCTTTAATTATCTACCTATGCAGGTAGGTGACGAGATGAGTGACGAAAAAGCCACCCAAGCCATTAAATCACTATATGGCACTGGTTTTTTCAAAGATGTACGTATTGAAGCAGAGGGCGAAGTATTGGTCATCACTGTGCAAGAGCGTGCTTCGGTGGCGCAAATTGAATTCAGTGGCAATAAATCATTCCCATCCGATAAGATGAAGGAAGGTTTGCAACAGATTGGTATTGCTGAAGGGCAAATTTTTGATAAATCCCAATTAGATCGAGCAGAACAAGAAATTAAGCGTCAATATTTATCACAAGGTAAATATGGTGCATCGGTTAAAACCATTGTGAGTCCGTTAGAACGTAACCGTGTAGCGGTAAGGTTTGAAATCGAAGAAGGTATCGTCGCTAAAATTCGTGATATTAATATTGTTGGCAATCAAGCATTTACTACAGAAGATTTAAGAGCGGAGTTTTTGCTCACCACACCTAACTGGATGAGTTGGTGGAATAAAGATGATCAATATTCCAAACAAAAACTGACTGCAGACTTAGAAACGCTCAAATCTTTTTACATGAATCAAGGCTATCTTGAATTTGCTATAGACTCTACACAAGTCTCCATCTCTCCAGATAAGCAAGATATCTACATTACTGTGAATATCACAGAAGGTGAAAAATACACGATTAGTGATGTGAAATTAGCCGGCGATTTACAGGTCCCCGAAGAGGATTTGACCAAGCTGATTACTATTCAAAAAGGCGATGTATTTAATCGTCAACTGGTATCTGAAACTAGCAAGGCGTTAGGTGATCGACTCAGTGATGACGGCTACGCGTTCTCAAACGTCAATGCGATACCTGAGATTAATAAAGAAAACCATACTGCTGCATTTACGTTTTTCGTAGATCCTGGCAAAAAAGTGTACGTTAGACGTATCAATTTAACAGGGAATACGCGCACAAGAGATTCGGTGATTCGTCGCGAAATGCGTCAATTAGAATCTGGCTGGTATGCGGGACAGCAAATAAAACGCTCAAAAGAACGTATCGAACGGTTACAGTACTTCGATAATGTAGAATTTGAAACGCCTGCTGTACCTGGTACAAACGACCAAGTTGATTTAAACGTCAATGTGGCTGAGAAATCCACTGGCAGTGTGCAATTTGGCGCTGGTTTATCTAGTAATGAAGGTGTGGTATTAGGTTTTAACGTAAACCAACCTAACTTTTTGGGCACAGGTAACCGAGTCGCTACTCAAATCAACACCAGTCGTGTTAACACGGTATATTCATTGTCATTTACTGACCCTTTCTTTACGCCGGATGGTATCAGTCGTGGTTTCGATTTGTACCGCCGTGATGTCGATACAGATACAAGTAATACGGATCAATTGGGCTCTTATCAGAGTTCCTCTTATGGCTTTGGCGTGCGTTTCGGATTGCCATTGACTGAGCGTGATTTTCTGACAGCAGGTTTAACTGCTGACTTTACCAAAATTGAGTTAACCGACAGTAGTCCAATCCAGTATATTAACTTCTGTGACAATAGAAGTGGCTGTAACAGTAACTCGATACAATTGTCAGCAGGTTGGACATTTGACTCTAGAGACAACATCCTGTTTCCAAATAGGGGAGTGTTGCAAAGGTTATCTGGTGAGATTGCAGTGCCAGGTTTAGATTTGCAATACTATAAAATCAATTACCAACATGCTTGGTATAAAGAATTAACGAATTCATTTACGCTCATGTTGAACGGTGAGCTTGGGTATGCAGATACCTATGGAGGTAAAAAATATCCGTTCTTCAAAAACTATTTCCTAGGTGGTGTGAACTCATTGCGCGGCTTCCAAAACGGTTCGCTAGGTCCTCGAGATGTTGATCCAACCACAGGGCAAGAATTCTCAGTGGGTGGTACCAAGCGTGTATTAGGCAACGTTGAGTTATTTATGCCTGTACCACTTATTAAAGATACAAAACAGTTCAGACTGAGCGCATTTATTGATGGTGGTGGCGTGTACGCAGACTCAGAGTCGATCAATGCTGATTCGCTACGATTCTCAGCAGGCGTGGGTATCACTTGGGTATCCCCTTTTGGACCTCTAAAATTAATTCTAGCGCAGCCGCTGAATGAAAAAGAAGGCGATGATACGCAAGTGTTACAATTCCAATTAGGACAACAGTTTTAATTAAACTATATATCCTATAAGATAGCTGCTTGGCAGAGGAGATTTCGTTGAAGCAAGTTTTGGTATGGCTGTATTTGTTAATGGGTATGTTGCTGGCGGTAAATAGCGTAGCGGCAGAACTCAAAATTGGCTATGTGCAAGTCGACAAATTGTTACAAGAAGCCCCACAAACCGCTGAAAGTGGAAAGAAACTAGAAAAGGAATTCAGTCCTCGCTCGCAAGAGTTAGACCGTTTGCAAAAGCAGATCCGTGATTTAGAAGCCGCATTGGACAAAGACCGACTAACAACGACCGATGCAGAACGAAGAAATCGCGAACGTGATGCGTCTAATCTTAAGTTAGAGTTTCAACGTAAACAGCGTGAGTTGAGAGAAGACATAAACCTGCGTAAAAATGAAGAGTTAGCAGTGTTGCAAGACCGTATTAACAAAGCGGTCACCAGTGTGGCTGAATCTGAAAGTTTTGATTTGGTTGTATATGGTGGCGTAGCTTATGCAAGTAAAAAGATTGATATTACCGATAAAGTGTTAAAGCTTTTAGGTAAGAAATAGCATATCACGCGCTGATAGGCGGATTATGCTGACAATTGCAACTATCGTTGATTCTTTGGGTGGTGAGATTTCTGGTGACGCTACTACCAATATCCACCGCGTTGGTTCTTTAGCTTTCGCACAAGCTGGCGCAATTAGCTTTTTTATGGATACCAAGTATTCATCGGCGCTTGCTCAAACGCAAGCCAGTGCTGTGGTGTTAACACCACAGCACGCTAATCTCACAGCGTTGCCCAAAATATTGACGGATAATCCTTATGCTTACTTTGCCAAGATATCTGCTTTATTGAACCCAGTGATTCTGCCAGCTGTGGGCATCCATGCTTCTGCAATCATTGGTGAAGGTTCCTCTATTGATCCTAGCGCTTCAATTGGTTGCCATGCGGTCATCGGAGATCGGGTGAGAGTGGCTGCCGGTGTCATCATAGGTGCCGGTTGTGTGATTGAGCAAGATGTCATCATTGCAGAGAGCACTCAATTAGAACCTAATGTGACGGTAAAGCACGGCACGCAGATTGGAAAAAGTTGTCATTTATTTTCTGGCTGTGTGATTGGGAATGATGGTTTTGGTTATGCAGAAGACAATGGCCGTTGGGTTAAAATTCCGCAAGTAGGGCGCGTGGTGATTGGTGATTATGTCGATATTGGTGCGAACACTACCATAGACAGGGGTGCCATTGATGATACGGTGATTGAAGAAGGTGTGAAGCTTGATAACCTGATTCAAATCGCGCACAACTGTCACATTGGGGCGCATACGGTGATAGCAGGATGTGTGGGCATAGCCGGGAGTGCGAAGATTGGCAAGCATTGTAAAATTGGTGGTGCGGCTATGATTTTGGGTCATCTTTCTATTGCAGATCATGTCACTATCTCCCCTGGCAGTATGATTATGCGTTCCATTCGTCAATCAGGCACCTATACAGCGCTAATGCCATTTCAGGAACATGAAACTTGGTTGAAAACCGCTGCAAATATTCGCCATTTAAACCAATTAACGGATAAAATAAAAGCCTTAGAAGACGCAATACACCAACTTAGCCCAGAAAATGTATCAAATAGTATGGATATTCACGAAATATTGGATCATTTACCCCATCGGTATCCATTTGTGTTGATAGATCGAGTGCTCTCAATGGAGATTGGCAAAGAGATCACCGCATTGAAAAACGTGACAGTCAATGAGCCTTTTTTTCCAGGACATTTTCCATATCATCCTGTAATGCCTGGTGTGTTGATTGTGGAAGCGATGGCCCAAGCTGCTGCTGTACTTTCATTTAAAACCATGGATACCAAGCCCAACAATGACTCTGTATATTATTTTGCAGGCATCGATAGTGCTCGATTCAAAAAACCTGTGTCGCCAGGGGATCAGATTATTCTAAATGTCAAAATTGACCGTATTTTAAAAGGAATTTGGAAATATTCAGGCGTGGCTACTGTGGACGGGGTGGTGGTTGCTGAAGCCAGCATGATGTGTATTTTAAAAGCCATTGAAAAAAACAATTAATTCAGTGTAACTGCATTGATTATTTCTCATAAAGTATAAGGTATGACAATCAAAATTCATCCCACTGCAATAGTGGACAACAATGCTGAGATTGATTCCAGCGTTGAAATTGGCGCTTTCACCACAGTAGGTGCAGGTGTACGCATTGATGCCAATACACGTATTGGTAGTCATGTGGTGCTTAAAGGCCCAACTACCATTGGCAAAAACAATCATATTTTTCAGTTTTCTTCACTGGGTGAACAACCACAAGACAAAAAATATCGTGATGAGCCCACCACATTAGAGATCGGTGATAACAACACCATCCGTGAGTTTTGTACGTTTAATCGTGGTACGGTGCAAGATAAAGGCACTACTAAAATTGGGAACGACAACTGGATTATGGCCTATGTGCATATTGCGCATGACTGTGTGATTGGAAACAACACCATCATGGCCAATAATTCGTCCTTAGCGGGTCACGTCGATGTGCATGATTTTGCAATTTTAGGTGGTTTTACTTTGGTGCATCAATTTTGTCAGATTGGCGCGCATATTATTACCGCGGTAGGATCTGTGGTCTTTAAAGATATACCTCCTTATGTGACGGCAGCAGGATATGATGCAAAGCCACATGGCATTAACGCAGAAGGGTTAAAACGTCGTGGTTTTAGTCCCGAATCTATACTCGAAATTAAGCGTGCTTATAAAGTACTATATCGCAATAGCCTGACACTTGAAGAAGCTAAAATTGAATTAGCCACAATGAAAAACAGATGTGCGGAAATTGGCTTATTAACCGATTTTCTCGAAACATCAACCCGCGGCATTATTCGTTAATTCATTGAAGTCATCTATGTCAAAAACTGCACCCGTTGTGGCCGTTGTGGCTGGGGAAGCCTCAGGGGATTTATTGGGCTTTCATCTGATTCAAGCGTTGCAAGCTGAACGCACTGATATTACTTTTGTGGGGATCGCTGGACCCAAAATGATCAGCCTTGGTGTTAAATCACTGTTTCCGATTGAAAAATTATCTGTACGTGGTTATGTGGAAGTCATCAAGCATTTATATGGGTTATTGAAATTACGTAAGCAACTGTCTCAACAGTTGTTAGCACTTAATCCCGATATGTTTATTGGCATTGATGCACCCGATTTTAACTTTTGGTTAGAACGCAAATTAAAATCAAAAGGGATTCCTACCGTTCATTATGTAAGCCCTTCTATTTGGGCATGGCGTAAAGGGCGCATTCACAAAATCAAGCGCGCGGTGTCACATATGTTGACCTTGTTTCCATTTGAGTCGCCCATTTACGAAAAAGTAAATGTGCCAGTGACTTATGTGGGACATCCATTGGCTGATGTGTTACCAATTGAACCTGACGTTCAACAGATGCGTGAATTATTAAAAATACCAGCCAATGCAATCGTGATCGCCATGTTACCAGGCAGCCGACAATCTGAAGTGTCACAGCATGCGCAATTGTTTGTCGATACCGCTAAATTGATTCAACAGGAATATGCAGAGTCTCAAAGCTCGGAAGTGATTTTTCTAGTACCCTTGATCACACGTGAGACCCGAGATATTTTCGAGATGGCTATGCATACTACTTATCATGCGCAGCCCGACCTAGTGCTAAATATGCAGATTATGTTTGGTCATGCCCATGATGCGATGGAGGCTGCAGACGTAGTGATTGTTGCTTCTGGCACGGCAACCTTAGAAGCCGCTTTACTTAAAAAACCCATGGTGATTACCTATCGCATGCCCTTCTTAAGTTGGCAAATTCTGAAACGGATGCAGTATTTACCCTATGTAGGGTTGCCCAATATTCTCGCCGGTAAGTTTTTAGTGCCTGAGTTATTGCAGAATGAAGCAACTGCACAAAATGTAGCGGATGCCACGTTAAGATTGCTCAGTGATAAGCCGTATTTGCAAACATTAAAAGAGGCCTTTACGCACATTCATTTGAGTCTAAAACAAAATAGCGCAGCCAAAGCAGCCAAAGCAGTACTCAGTTATCTATGACCACGCTCATTTGCGGTGTGGATGAAGCAGGTCGTGGACCACTTGCAGGTGCAGTTTACGCGGCTGCAGTTGTACTTAACCCCGACATGCCCATCCTTGGGCTCGCAGACTCAAAAAAGCTCAGTGAAAAAAAGCGTGATGCACTTGCAATTCTGATTCAACAGCATGCGCTTGCTTGGGCCGTTGCCAGCAGTAGTGTGGATGAAATTGATCAAATGAACATCTTACAAGCCAGTTTGCTTGCCATGCAGCGTGCGGTGGAACAGATGCAAGCGAAATTTTCACATGTATTATCCAGCCATGATGTATTGGTGCAAGTGGACGGTAATCAAAGGCCAAAATTGATGCTTCCATGTGAAGCGATAGTTAAAGGGGATAGTAAAGTGCAAGCAATTTCTGCTGCATCTATTTTGGCAAAAACAGCGCGCGATGCTGAATTGTATCAATTAGATCAACTATACCCCGCATATGGGTTTGCAAAGCATAAAGGCTACCCTACAGCGGAGCACATGGCATTGTTAAAGCAACATGGCGTTTCGGCGATTCACCGGCGCAGCTACGCTCCTGTCAAAGCATTGATTGCAGTTGAAGTAATTTATTAAGTGTTAATTAATTTTTAAGCGAGTATTAAGAATACTGTGGGCTTTTTATGCAGGTCAGGCAGTGATGTTTGTTTCCACTGTGCAATCGTTTTAGTGATAATGTATTCATCAGGTAAACTCACATGACAAGCAATACATAACTTGGTCATACCGTTGCAAGTCGCTAAAATGTCTTCAAGCATATGTTGATTGCGGTAAGGTGTTTCAATCAAAATCTGTGTCTCATTCATCAACTTGGCGCGTTTTTCAATCTCGCGTAATTGTTGCACCCGTGCAGCTTTATCACTAGGGATATACCCCAAAAAAGCAAAGCGTTGTCCATTCAGACCACTACCCATTAACGCCAGCAATATAGAACTTGGACCTACCAAAGGCGCAACGCGAATGCCTTTTTGATGGGCCAGCCACGCTAACTTTGCACCTGGGTCCGCAATACCAGGGCAGCCTGCCTCACTCATCAGGCCTACATTTTTTCCATTGATTAACTCAGAGAATAAGGTAGGAAGTTCTTGGTCAGGAGTATTGGTATTGAGTGTTTTGAATGCAATTTCTCTAATAGGTTTGGGGTGATGGATGAGTGATAAAAAATGACGCGCTGTTTTTTCATTTTCAACAATAAAAGTATCTAAGCTATGGGTAATGTTGATGACGTCTGCAGGTAACACATGCGTGATGTGATCATCACCAAGTGTGACCGGAATAAAATACAGTGTTCCTAAACGCACAACATTACCCGCTTTCAGAATTTTACGCGGGCACGGTAAGTCAGACTGGTGCTACTTTCCGCTGGAATATCTACCTGCCAACCGGCAAGCTGGCTGTTGAGTTTACGATGCGGTATATTTTCACTCACAATTGACCAATCACCTGAAATAGGTTCCTGCACTGTCACCGTAACTTTTTCTTTTTTTGCATTTTTAAGAGTGATTTCATAAGCACTTTCAAAGGTATTGATGCCTTTGGTCGGTTTAGGCAACACCTTGAAATCTGTTTGCTTTTTGTCTGCAGTCACGTCAAAGGCATCCCCCAATTTAAGGCGCACGGTCTCATTTTTTGGAGTGTGATCTATAAGATCTTCGCCTACAAACTGAGTATTACCTGCATTATCTTTTTTATACACACGCAGAACGCCTTTGGGCAGTGGAATGCCAAGCTGTGCACGTTCAGTATTTGCAAATTCAACAAACACGCCCACCTTCATTTTCGTCCCAATTTCACCATATTGGCCTTGGTAATAATAATTAGCACCTTTGAGTATCAGTTCTTTTTTTACTGGAATATGCTGGGCAGATAATAGGGCTACTTGTTTGGTTTGATTATCCTGAATAGTCGTGGCGCGATTGAGCGTATACAGATGATACTCAAGCAGAGACTCTTCTTGCATCGGCATAGCTGCTTCCGCCATGACCATATCGCTACGCATATTTTTAACCATGGGTCTAAGTTGCTCTTGCACGCGATTGACGTCACCAGCCACTAACTGTAATTTTGCATGTTCATAACTGGTGCCGCTGGTGTTGGTTAAAGTCACCCAGCCAGACAAATCAATGCTGTCTTCTTTAGCATTCAGTTCAGCCACATAATCAGCTTTCCAACTTAAGCCACCGGTCAAATAGCTTAGTTCAACAGTCTGTTGTTGTGTAACGGTATTGTTGACAAGATTGGTCAGAGTAGGGCGGTCACGCAGGTTGGCTGGTATGCTGTCGAAGACGATGCGACTGTTTGCGCTGCCATTAAATGGGCCCGTTTCGATCCGATTGCCAATTTTGAGCACCGTGCCGTTATTGACTGAAAGCACAGTGGCTTGCTCACTCGTCTCGACCCCTGTGACGGGATTGGTTTTTAATAGGCTCACTGTTTTGCCTACATATTTTTCCAATAACTTTTCAGGGGAGAGTAAATCAAAGTCAAAATTTTGTTCTAACACATTAAAACCACCTGCAGCACTGATGCTTTTAAATAAAGCTGTCTCAGGGCGAATTTGCGCACTGACGTCGCGTAATGCCACTAATTGAATGCCTTTGGAGAGTTGGAGGCTACGGGTATCTTTAACCAATGCCAAATTGCTGTTGTAAATGGTGATTGCAAGTGATTGTTGGTCTTTTGCTAAACTGAGTAACTCAGAAGGTGAGTTTTCTTGAGCTAATGCTGAAGCAATATAGATGTTAAAGAATACGCAACACAGTACACATATTGAATTACGTTTGAATTTTAAACGCATCGCAATCAAAACCTAAAGTCGTACGCACGTTGTAATAATTTAAATCTGATTAAACCAAAAGCAAAAACTAAACCTAAGATTAAGTAATCGGAGCGAGGTGTTGGAACACTTGAAATTGGATTGTTGGTTCCATCACCTGGACCACCATCACCTGGACCACCATCACCTGGACCACCAACACCTGGACCACCAACACCTGGACCACCAACAATGAAAGGATTGCCGTTACTTACAACATTAGGGGTTCCAGTAGGGATAAAATATGGTCCATTCCTTGGATTGGTAAAGGGGCTGATATTCGTTTCTCCTTCAATTGAAGGCTCTGAAATTACTTGATTAATAGGGTTTTGGTCTTGATCTAAATAAGTTAATGGAGCAACTTGATCTTGAAGGCTCACTTCTCCAACGTTATTATTAGTGCTCTTTTCAATCACATTTGGGCTTGTCAGGTCGCTGATGGTTTTCTGGTAACGTGATAAGTAATCACTATCGTTACTGGCAGTGTTGATTTTTTCTTGCAAGAAAGCTTGGTCTAGAGGCGATGGCAAGGAACGTTTGTCGCTTGATTTGGCTTTAAAAGGGTTATCACGGAGGGAATTAAGAAAAGCGAGCCATTTTTTTAATTGTTCATTGTCAGAAAATACAGTTGGCTGATCACAATTTATTATACAGGGTGGTTTTCTAAAGAGCATTTCATGGAATGCGGTGTATGCCAATAAACTGACAATTGCGGGAAGTAAAAACATCAATACTTTAATTGTCTTCTTTTTATCTGGCATATAGTTAGCTTTTTATCGGTGGCTAAGAATAAAACATAAATCGCATAATACGCTACATATAGAATTTTTTATAGCCTCGACATCTATATATTGTAAATTTATTTTAAATAATCTTTACGCCTTCGTTAGATAACATACCAACTAGCTTAATGAGCGGCAAGCCAACCAATGCGTTTGGGTCTTCCCCTATCATGCGTTCGATCAATACAATCCCCAAGCCTTCGGATTTGGCGCTTCCAGCACATTGATAAGGTTGATCTTTAGCTAAGTAGCTTTCTATCTGTTGGTCTGAGTAATCTCTAAACTTTACCAGCGTAGGGACCACTTCAGACTGTATATTGCCTGATGCCGCATTAAGCAAACAAAGCGCACTGTAAAACGTTACCTCACGTCCACGCATGAGTTGTAATTGCTTAGTCGCGTTTTGATGGTTAAGCGGTTTTCCAATGGGAGTATGGTCCAATGTTGCTACTTGATCGCAGCCAATGACTAAGGCATGCGGATATTCTTCAGCGACTTTTTTTGCTTTTTCCTGTGCTAATCGCAAGGCAGTTTGATGTGGCTTTTCTTCGGGCAGTACTGATTCATCTACTTTTGGCGAGACACAGCTAAATTGAATGAGTAGTTTTTGTAATAACTCACGTCTGTAAACTGAAGACGAAGCAAGGATAATGGTTTGTTTCATGATGGGTGGTTGAAAAGCCTACTTGCACTTGCAAGTAGGCCAATTACATCAATCAGGTTGGATTTCAAGAAGTGATTCATCTGGTGTGACGTTATCACCTTTGGTGACATGGACTGCGACCACAGTACCAGTTTTGGAGGCTTGAATTTCGTTTTCCATTTTCATGGCTTCAATCACTAACACGCCATCACCAGCTTTAACTTTGTCGCCAATTTTGACTTTGACAGCCACAATGGTGCCTGGCATGGCAGTAGTAACGCAACCTGCATGATGTGGACGTGGTCGACCACTAGACGTCACGGAGGCTGTTTTTTTCTTGGTGGTAGATTTGCCACCTGACACTTCAATTTCACTTAATGTTTCAACGATGACTTCTTCTGCAATGCCATCGACTGAAACATAGAATGGTCGTTGCTCCTCACCCGCATGGCCGCTGCCAGTGAGTTTAATATGGAATGTCTCACCGTGTAATGTAACTTTAAACTCATTGGGTGCGTAACGTGCAGCCGAGGTATTTACAGCTTCTTTTGTTAATAATGCTTCAGGCTTAAGCGAACCAGCATTTCGCTCTTGTAAAAATGTTTGACCAATATCAGGGAACATGGCGTAGGTCAGCACATCTTCATCGTTTTGCGCAATACGCTCAGCTTCGGCTTGCAATTTCGCCATTTCAGGCTCAAGCAAATCAGCGGGACGACAAGTGATGACTTCACCGTTACCTACAGCCAACTTTTTAACAGTATCATTGACAGTGGATGGCGCTTTGCCGTACTGACCCAAGAAATAATTTTTCACTTCATTGGTAATGGACTTATAGCGCTCACCTGTCATTACATTGAGTACTGCTTGCGTCCCCACAATTTGCGAAGTAGGCGTCACCAATGGCGGGAAGCCTAAATCTTCACGTACGCGCGGAATCTCTGCCAATACCGCATCCATTTTATCCAATGCGCCTTGTTCTTTTAATTGATTGGACAGATTGGAAATCATGCCACCAGGCACTTGATTCACCAATACTCGAGTGTCTACGCCAGTAAACGCACTTTCATATTGCCAATATTTTTGGCGTACTTCTTTAAAATAAGCGGTAATTTCTTGTAATTTTACAAGATCTATACCCGTATCATATTCTGTGCCTTTAAAAGCAGCGACCATACTCTCTGTTGATGGATGGCTAGCTCCATCACCAAAAGATGAGTTGCAAGTATCAATGACACTGGCACCATTTTCAACCGCTTTCATTAAGGATATGTTTGCAAAACCTGATGTGGCATGACTATGAACATGAATTGGTAAATCTACTTCCGATTTGATTGCTTTCACTAACTCCCCAGCAATATGAGGAGCCAGAATACCAGCCATATCTTTAATACCTATACTGTCGGCACCCATTTCTTGCAGTTCTTTGGCCATGCTTACAAAATAGGCTATGTCATGTACAGGGCTTGTAGTGTATGACAATGTACCAATTGCATGTTTTTTAACGTTTTTTACAGCTTTAATAGCTTCTCTAATATTCCGAGTATCGTTCATTGCATCGAAAATTCGAAACACGTCCACACCCGCATTAGCTGCTTGTTTTACAAATGCATGCACTACATCATCAGAGTAATGACGATAGCCCAGCAAGTTCTGACCACGTAGTAACATATTAATTTGGCTGTTAGGCAATGCTTTGCGCAACTTTCTTAAGCGCTCCCAAGGATCTTCCTTTAAAAACCTTACGCAAGCATCAAACGTGGCACCGCCCCATGCTTCAAGAGACCAAAAGCCAACAGCGTCTAATTGTGGGCAAATGGGTAGCATGTCTGCAGTGCGCATACGCGTTGCGATGAGAGATTGATGTCCGTCGCGTAAAACCAATTCGGTGATATGTATTTTGCTCATAATTTTTTAGTCTAAAACGTTAATGATTAAATGCCTTCATGTGCTGCAATTGCTGCAGAAATCGCAGCCGCAATTAACTCAGGTGGAAATTCCGTTGCATAGTTAATCAGTTCTGGATGGGTTTCTACAAAACTAGTATTAAAATTGGCCGATCTGAAATCTGGGTGCTTCATAATTTCTTGATAGTAAGGTATGGTCGTTTTCACCCCATACACCACCATGTCACCAAGGGCACGCCGACCACGTTCAATTACGCCTTCCCAATCCAGTGCCCATACCGTGAGTTTGGCACACATGGAGTCGTAGTAGGGTGGGATGACGTAACCACTGTATATCGCTGCATCCATACGCACCCCAGGACCACCTGGCGCATAATAACGCGTAATTTTGCCAAAGCTAGGCAGAAAGTCATTTTTTGGATCTTCTGCATTGATCCGGTATTCCATAGCAAATCCACGGAAATGAATTTCACTTTGTTTATATTGCAACGGTAACCCAAAGGCAATACGAATTTGCTCTTGGACGATATCAACACCAGTGATGGTCTCAGTCACGGTGTGTTCCACCTGCAAGCGGGTGTTCATTTCCATGAAATAGAACGTATTATCAGAATCAAGTAAAAACTCGACGGTTCCTGCGTTCTCATAACCTACTGCTTTAGCTGCTTTTACTGCTAAACCGCCAATATATTCGCGTTGTGCTTGGCTTAATTGAGGCGATGGCGCAATTTCAATGAGTTTTTGGTTGCGGCGTTGAATCGAACAGTCACGTTCAAATAGATGAATCACATTGCCGTGACTATCTCCTAGAACTTGCACTTCAATATGTCGTGGTTTGACCACGCATTTTTCTAAAAAGACCTCGGGTTTGCCAAACGCTTTGCTGGCTTCTGAAATTACACGATCGTAATTGGTAAGTAATTCTTTTTCTGAATCGCAACGTCTGATACCTCGACCACCGCCACCATTCGTGGCTTTCAACATCACAGGGTAGCCAATTGAATTGGCTAATTTAACCGCTTCTTCGAGGTTTTCTAAGTTGCCATCACTGCCTGGTGTGCACGGTATGCCAGCACTTGTCATGGCATTGCGCGCTTGAATTTTGTCGCCCATTTGACGAATCACTTCAGCATTAGGCCCAATAAATTTGATACCTCGGCGAGCACAGATTTCAGCAAGCTCTGGATTTTCAGATAAAAAACCATAACCAGGGTGTAATGCATCGCATCCAGCTGCAACTGCCACATTGACGATATTGTGCGCATTTAAATAACCTGCCACTGGATCGGTTCCAATATTGTAGGCTTCATCCGCTTTTTTAACGTGCAAGGCATGTCTATCGGCCTCAGCATAAATAGCGACAGATTTAATCCCCATCTCAGAGCACGCACGCACAATGCGTACCGCAATTTCTCCGCGATTAGCAACCAATATTTTTTTAAACACAAGGCACCTAATATTTAACTAACAAACCGTTCAATTGTAACACGGGCTCCAAGGCTTATAAAGAACAGGCTGGCAACAATTTCCCAGCGCCATTAGAATAGCGCTCTTAATTATGTGTGCAAATGAAAGAAAAATATGGAAATGAATCATATCAATAATATTGATTTTGCAAAGCGTTTACAAACGCTTGAAGGTGAGGTTCCATTCGATGCATTACAACGTCTCAATGCTTTGTTAGCGATGGATGGGGTAAATGCGCAGTCTAAAATTAAATATCAGTTAGTAGGGCAGATACAAAAGTATCAATTGCCAAGCTTACACTTATATATAGATGCCTCACTGCCAATGTTATGCCAACGTTGCTTGGAAAGTATGCAAATACCTATTAAGTTACAGTTTGATTATGTGATCAGTGCTGAAATGCCTGAATCTTTGGATGCAATTGATGATATGGACTGGGTGGAAGCTTCGGTGGATATGGACTTACAAGCATTAATCGAAGATGAATTGTTGATAGCGTTACCCATAGCACCTGTACACGCTTCTCTTTGTAAACAACTTAAATTTGAGACTGGTGAGAAGGTGAATCCTTTTTCGGTGTTGAAGAGCTTAAAAAAAGACTGAATTTGCGCTTAATTAAGTCAATATGTTGTGTTTTGATTTACACATGAACACAAAATAGATTATTATTATGGATTAGCTATTTATCGCATATTTTACATGATTGCCATTAAGGTTATTAATTGGCAGTTTTTACTGGAGTACATCATGGCAGTTCAACAAAATAAAAAGTCACCTTCAAAACGTGGCATGCATCGTTCGCACGATTTCTTAACAAATCCGCCTTTGGCAGTTGAGCCAACAACGGGTGAAACACATTTACGTCACCACATTAGCCCTAGCGGTTACTACCGTGGTCGTAAAGTGTTGCCTGCAAAAGGTGAGTAATTGTTAGATATTTGCGGTCAATTTTGATACGCATTTAAGATTAGACGCACGCGCCGCACTGTCACAAGTGCGGCGTTTGCATATCTGTGATGGCTAGAATTGATAATACAAATCAAGAATTCAGAATAAATAAAGCGCAGGCTTGGAATTTCATATGACCACATCGCATTACTTGACACACCCAAATACGTCTCACCCAAACATGGATATCACAATTGCAATCGATGCCATGGGGGGTGATCACGGACCGCATGTAACGGTTCCAGCCGCGATTCAAACTGTTAAAGATAACCCACGTGTCAATATCATATTGGTAGGGTTGCAAGATGCTATTTCCGCTGAATTACAAGCGCACAAGGTGAGTCCGAGTCCACGCTTACGTATTCATCATGCAACAGAAGTCGTGCAAATGGATGAATCGCCACAAAGTGCGCTGAAAAACAAGAAAGATTCTTCTATGCGTGTAGCCATAAATATGGTGAAAACAGGGGAGGCTCACGCCTGTGTGAGTGCGGGCAATACAGGTGCGCTCATGGCTACAGCTAGATTTGTATTGAAAATGTTACCAGGGATTGATCGCCCAGCTATTGCTTCCTCATTGCCCTCTGAGAAAGGGACTACCTTTATGCTGGACTTAGGGGCAAATGCTGATTGTACGCCTGAGCACTTATACCAGTTTGCCATTATGGGTGCGATGCTAGTCGCTAGCGTTGAAAATAAGCCTAATCCAAGTATTGGATTGCTCAATATTGGGTCTGAAGAAATAAAGGGCAATGAAGTGGTCAAGCAAGCTGGTGAACTATTGCGCAATAGTCACCTAAATTTTTATGGCAATATTGAAGGTGATGATATCTTTAAGGGTACAACCGATATTGTCGTCTGTGATGGATTTGTTGGTAACGTCTCACTGAAGACCACTGAAGGTTTGGCCCATATGATGGGTAAGTTTTTGACGCAAGAGTTCAAAAAGAATTGGCTTACTAAGTTGATGGCATTGGGTGCAATGCCAGTTTTAAAAGCATTTAAGAAACGTTTGGATCCAAGGCGATATAACGGCGCCAGCTTTTTGGGCCTCAAAGGTATTGTGGTCAAAAGTCATGGTGGGGCGGATAGCGTTGCGTTTTGCAATGCTTTGCATGTTGCGATTGATGAAGCCCGTAGCGGAGTATTAAAACGAATTACTGAACAATTAGAACTTGAACACGCGCAAATTTTAGTTACTCCTTCTGTTGAAGTGCAATAAGCGCTTAGTTTTGCGTCACTTTTAAGGCATAATCACACGCTATGATTTATTCAAAAATAGCTGGTACAGGTAGTTACCTCCCCCCCAAAGTACTGACGAATCAAGATTTAGAAAAAATGGTGGATACCACCGATGAGTGGATTTTTTCGAGAACAGGTATTCGACAACGTCACATCGTGGTTGATGAGATGACGAGCGATTTAGCCTTCGAAGCTGCAAAGCAAGCGATTTTGGCTGCTGAAATTCATGCGTCAGATATTGATTTGATTATTGTAGCAACCACTACACCAGATAAGGTGTTTCCAAGTGTTGCTACCATGGTGCAGCGTAAATTGGGTATTGCCGGATGTCCCGCATTTGACGTGCAAGCAGTATGTAGTGGGTTTGTGTATGCGCTAGCTGTAGCCAACAACTTTGTTAAAACGGGCACAAGTCGATGTGCGTTAGTGATTGGGGCGGAAACATTCTCACGCATTACAGATTACACAGATCGAAGTAATTGCATTTTGTGGGGTGATGGCGCTGGTGCGGTCATCATCCAGGCGAGTGTTGAGCCAGGTATTCTTTCTACCCACCTTCATGCGGATGGTCAGTATGAAAAAATGCTGCATGTGCCAAGAGTTGAAGGTCAAAGAGACTTTGTGGCGATGGAAGGCAACCCTGTGTTTAAAGTCGCAGTAAACACGCTCGATAAAATTGTTGATGAAACATTAGAAGCCAACGGTATGCAAAAATCTGATATTGATTGGTTAGTGCCACATCAAGCCAATATTCGTATTTTGCAGGCTACTGCTAAAAAGCTGGATATGTCCATGGATAGAGTAGTGGTTACCGTAGACAAACATGGCAACACCTCAGCCGCCTCTATTCCCTTAGCCCTTGATACAGCAGTGCGTGATGGCAGAATACAACGTGGGCATATGATATTAATGGAAGCGTTCGGTGGGGGCTTCACATGGGGCTCAGCGCTCGTTAAGTATTAAATAAGTTTAAAAGGATTATCGTCTATGCAACCCTTTGCATTTTTCTTTCCAGGACAAGGTTCTCAATCAGTTGGCATGATGGCGGGTTTTGATAGCATGCCAGTTGTGCGTGACACTTTTCAGCAAGCATCAGACATCTTAAATACCGATTTTTGGGAGATGGTCACCGCACCAAATGAATTGCTCAATCAAACTCAACATACGCAACCGTTAATGTTGACGGCAGGCATTGCCACTTGGCGCGCATATCTTCAACTAGGTGGTGAACTACCTGTTGTGATGGCTGGCCATAGTTTAGGTGAATATAGTGCACTGGTGGCGGCAGAGTCCATTCGTTTTGAAGATGCGTTACCACTGGTAAAGTATCGCGCGGAGGTCATGCAAGAAGCTGTCCCAGAAGGCGTGGGTGCAATGGCAGCAATCCTAGGGTTGGATGATGAAGTAGTCAAAGCGGTATGTGTAGAAGCAGCAGGCAATGAAGTGCTCGAAGCTGTAAACTTTAATTCTCCAGGTCAGGTCGTCATTGCAGGGAATAAAGCCGCGGTGGAACGTGGCATGGAGTTGGCAAAAGCAAAAGGGGCCAAACGCGCATTATCTTTACCAGTCAGCGTGCCATCTCATTGCGCATTGATGCAACCTGCAGCAAAACAGCTGGCTGAATATTTAACTAATGTGTCCGTGCAGACACCAAAAATCAAAGTATTACATAATGCGGATGTGGCAAGTCATGAAGGCGGCGACGCCATCAAAGCAGCCCTAGTGAAACAATTATTTAGCTCTGTACGTTGGGTCGAAACAGTGAATGCCGTTCGACTTCAACAGGTGCTAATTGCGGCAGAGTGCGGCCCGGGTAAAGTATTGGCAGGATTGACTAAGCGTATTGTTGCGGATATGGCATGTACAGCGCTCACAAATCAAGCTGCATTAGAAGAATTTATAAATCAATAATACCAATTAAAATCAATAATTTAAAAGGGGATTTTAATGTTAAATAATCAAATAGCATTGGTCACAGGCGCCAGCCGTGGCATTGGCGCGGCGATTGCCAAAACACTTGGTACACAAGGAGCTACCGTCATTGGGACAGCCACTTCTGCCAATGGCGCAGATGCGATTACTGCTGCGCTAAAAGCGGCAAACGTGAAGGGCATAGGACTAGCATTAGATGTTACTCAGCCTGAACAAGTAGACGCGGTTTTGAAACAGATCGCTGAATTGTATGGGGATGTGGGCATACTCGTGAATAATGCCGGTATCACTAAAGATACTTTGCTGATGCGCATGAAAGATGAGGATTGGGACGCGGTATTGAATACTAATCTCAAATCAGTGTTCCGTATGAGCCAAGCGGTATTACGTCCCATGATGAAAGCTAGAGTAGGGCGTATTATCAATATTTCCAGTGTGGTGGGGCATATGGGCAACGCGGGACAAACCAATTATGCAGCGGCTAAAGCAGGTATGACGGGGTTTACTAAATCATTGGCGGCAGAAGTTGGGAGTCGCGGTATTACGGTAAACTGTGTGGCGCCAGGGTTTATTGAAACTGACATGACAGCAGAATTGTCGGAAGAGATCAAAGCCATGATGTTGGCAAGAGTACCGTTAGCAAGGCTTGGCAATGTCGATGAAATCGCAGCCACAGTTGCATTTTTAGCTTCACCTAGTGCTGCTTATATCACGGGTGAGACGATACACGTCAATGGTGGCATGTACTGCGCTTAATATTATTCGCTAATTTATGAAGTATTTTTTGTTTTATTGCACAGTTTTGTTAGAATGTGCGCTTAGCAAAATAACGCTAATTTTTAACTAAAGGGGTATTTAGATGTCTGACATCGAACAACGCGTAAAAAAAATCGTTTGTGAACAATTAGGTGCAAACGAAGCTGACGTAAAAAACAACTCATCTTTTGTAGATGATCTTGGTGCTGATTCACTCGATACAGTTGAGTTGGTCATGGCGCTAGAAGAAGAATTTGACTGCGAAATCCCAGACGAAGAAGCAGAAAAAATCACTACAGTGCAACAAGCGATTGACTACGTCAACTCAAACCTCAAATAAATTCCATGTACATCAGCTCTTGAGAAAGAGCTGATATCTCATATGACTAAACGCAGAGTTGTTGTAACCGGTTTAGGCGTTATATCTCCAGTGGGAATTGGAGTGAATAACGCTTGGAAAAACCTAATTGCCGGTCAATCTGGCATCACCCGCATTACTAAATTTGATCCAAGTAATTTTGCATCTCAAGTCGCTGGGGAAGTGAAAGACTTTAATGTCGAAGACTTTCTCTCTGCGAAAGAGGCAAGGCGTATGGATACTTTTATTCAGTATGGTTTAGCTGCTGGTATTGAAGCATTTAAAGATGCTGGTATTGAAGTGACGGAGCAAAACGCTGAACGTATTGGTGTGGCGATTGGTTCTGGCATTGGTGGGTTAGGATTAATCGAATCTACCAATGATACCTATGATGAAGGTGGCCCACGGAAAGTGTCGCCGTTCTTTATTCCTGGGACCATCATTAACATGATTTCAGGTAACTTATCGATTATGTTTGGTCTAAAAGGACCTAACGTAGCCATTGTCACTGCCTGTACTACCGGCACGCATTGTATTGGTGACGCAGCACGCATGATTGAATATGGCGATGCTGACGTGATGGTAGCAGGTGGGGCTGAAGCGGCGATTACGGAATTAAGTGTGGCAGGGTTTGCTTCTGCACGTGCCTTGTCTAGTCGTAATGATGATCCAGCCACTGCTAGCCGTCCTTGGGATAAAGACCGTGATGGTTTTGTCATTGGCGAAGGTGCTGGGGTATTGGTTCTAGAAGAATACGAACATGCTAAAGCTAGAGGTGCAAAAATTTATGCAGAACTCTCTGGTTATGGCATGAGTGCTGATGCATATCATATGACCGCGCCAAATATGGATGGTCCAAGACGTTCGATGGTGAATGCGTTGAAGAATGCAGGTGTAAATCCAAGTGATGTTCAATTTATGAATGCGCATGGCACCTCTACACCTTTAGGTGATGCTAATGAAACCAATGCGATTAAAGCAACGTTTGGAGAGCATGCTTATAAGTTAGTGGTGAACTCTACCAAGTCAATGACAGGGCATTTGTTGGGTGGTGCAGGAGGTTTAGAGTCAGTATTTACGGTGCTTTCTATCTATCATCAAGTATCCCCACCAACCATTAATTTATTTAACCAAGATCCAGAATGTGATTTAGATTATTGCGCCAATACAGCGCGCGACTTAAAGATTACCTATGCCTTGAAAAATAATTTTGGTTTTGGTGGCACCAACGGTAGTCTTTTATTTAAAAAAGTGTAGTACCCAAGCGGAGTTTATAGCATGACTAAAAAAGCCTGTGTCATTTGCAACACAGGCTTTTTTGTTTGTAGTGGCTATGGTTTAATTGCGGGATGAATAGGCAACATACTTATTTGATCAATGGTGGCGTTGACGATGCAATTAGTCCGCTTGATCGTGGCCTCAGTTACGGCGATGGAGTTTTCCGTACGTTCAAAGTGGTGGATTGTTTGCCCGTCAATTGGCCAATTCAATATCAAAAGCTAGTGTCTGATTGTGGGGCAATTGGCATTGTTTGTCCCAGCGCTGAATTATTAATGGCAGAAATACAAATGCTATTTGATTTGGATGAAACTGCTGTAGCAAAAATCATTATTACTCGCGGTCTAGGTGAGCGTGGTTATGCCCCGCCTGCGGTGACTGCGCCTACACGTATTCTGATAAAGTCACAGATGCCAGTCTATCCAGCAAGTCATTTTCAAGATGGGGTTGCGCTATATACCTGCCGTACTCCAGTAGCCCATCAACCTATGCTGGCAGGAATCAAGCACTTAAATCGCTTGGAAAATGTGTTAGCAAGAGCGGAATGCCGCGATCCTTCGTTTATCGATGGTGTGATGATGGATATTGATGGTCATGTAATTGAATGTACAAGTGCTAACTTATTTGTGCGCATTGGCAGTCATTTATATACACCAGATTTATCTAAGGCAGGCGTAGCGGGTGTCACAAGGCAGCGTATTCTGGATATTGCACACTACCTGCATCTTTCATCTGAAATCAAAGTGTTAGAGTTGCAAGAGGTGTTGTCTGGCGATGAAGTAGTAATTTGTAATAGCTTATACGGTGTTTGGCAAGTGAGACGCATTGCCGAACAGGTATGGCCGATAGGGAAGTTAGCGAGCGAACTAAGAGAGTTATTGCGTTTATGATCAAGAAAATTAAGAAGCTGTTTTGGCTAGTCATCATCGGTGTGATTGGGTTGTCCTCTTGGATGGTGTATTACGCTAAAACACCTTTAAATATACGGCCAGATGCCCAAGACATTACCATTCAAGCGAATAGCAGCTTAACTAGTATTGCAAAACAACTGGTCAATCAAGGTGTGCTGAAAAGAGAGTGGCCATTTATCTTGTTAGCAAAAATATTACGTAAAGAACCATATTTGCAAGCTGGCGACTACACGCTCAATAAAAATATCAATCCTTACCAGTTATTGCTTTCTCTCAATAATGGAAAATCCACGCAGGGTAGTATCACTTTTATCGAAGGCCGAACCTTCAAGCAGATGCGTCAACGCATGGCGAATAATCAGGCGATTAAGCACACGATTCACTTGTTATCCGATGCTGAGGTCATGCAAATCGTTGGTAAAGGCGAACCGCATGCGGAAGGTTTGTTTTTCCCTGATACTTTTTATTTCGACCGCAACACTCTTGATACAGTTATCCTAAAACGCTCATATGAAAATATGCAAACTAAACTAATGAAAGCATGGGAAACACGAGATGCAAACTTGCCCTACAAATCGCCTTATCAGGCGTTGATTATGGCCTCCATTATTGAGAAAGAAACGGGCCAAGCCAGTGAGCGTGCGATGATTGCAGGTGTGTTTATTAATCGCCTTAGGATAGGGATGCGCCTGCAAACCGATCCCACCATTATTTATGGCATGGGCGATGACTATCATGGCAATATTCGTCGCAAAGATCTTCTTAAAGATACTGCTTACAACACTTACACGCGTAACGGCTTGCCACCAACCCCTATTGCAATGCCTGGTTTAGCAGCAATTCAAGCCGCTTTGCACCCAGCGCCAACTAAAGCTTTGTATTTTGTTGGCAAAGGGGATGGCAGTCATGCTTTTTCTAACAATTTGGCTGAGCACAATCGTGCAGTCGTGAAATATCAATTGAAATAACAAATGACACAATATTCTGGAAAAATGATATCCCTAGAAGGCATGGATGGTGCAGGCAAAAGTACGCATATTCCGACTATTATTGGTTTGTTGGAAGCGCGTGGCGTAGAAGTGGTCTCGACCAGAGAGCCTGGTGGAACCCCATTGGGTGAGCAGTTGCGTGACTTATTGTTACATGCGCCTATGCACCCTGAAACAGAGGCCATGCTCATGTTTGCAGCACGTCGCGAGCATATTGCAGAAGTGATTGCGCCTGCACTTAAGCGTGGCGCTTATGTACTCACAGATCGCTTTACTGATGCAACCTATGCTTATCAGTGCGGTGCCAAAGGGGTGTCAAGTCACAAAATCTTACAGTTGGAGGAGTGGGTGCAAGAAGGATTGCAACCAGATGTGACACTTTTGTTCGATGTGCCGGCTCAAGTCAGTTTGCAACGATTATCGACCGCAAGATCACCTGATAAATTTGAGCGAGAAGGTGTAGTGTTTTTTGAAAAATTACGACACAGTTATTTAGAGCGTGCAGCGCAATTCCCTCAACGTTTTCGTGTAATTGATGCAAACCAATCATTGGAAAAAGTTAAAGTTTTGGTTTCAGAAATAATCGCAACTATCTAATTTATATGAAAATATATCCATGGCAACAATCGGTTTGGCAACGACTTACTAGTCAAAAACAACGTCTAAGCCATGCTTTGCTATTGCACGGGCGGGCGGGCATGGGTAAATTAGATTTTGCGATGCATCTTAGCCAATCATTACTTTGTGCATCGCCCAAAGATGGACATGCGTGCGATGTCTGTCCACAATGCATTTGGTTTAAAGAGGGTGCGCATCCTGATTTTAAATGCATCAAACCAGAAGAGGCCGATACCGCAGAAGATGCCCCTAAAAAGAAAGCGACTAAGAAAACACAGATTTCTGTTGAGCAAATACGTCAGCTTATACAATTGCTAAGCTTAACTAACCATAGCACCACTGCTATGCGTGTGGTGTTAATTCATCCTGCCGAAGTCATGAACACTGCCTCTGCCAATGCACTTCTAAAAGTGTTAGAGGAGCCTCCCAATAATACAATATTCATTTTAGTGGCGCATCAGATACATCGTTTGTTACCGACCATTATCAGTCGCTGTCAGGCGATAGCTATGCCTATACCTCAACGAAAGGTAGCCATCGATTGGTTAGAATCCCAACAGGTGGGTGATCCCAATGGTGTATTGGATTATGCTGGAGGCGCTCCACTGATTGCCTTGCAAAATTCAGGTGATTTTACAGCGCAATCTATGGTCTATCAGCATTTGGCCAAGGGAGGTAAGTTAGATACGGCTGCATGTGCAGGTTTGCTATTAGAACATGGCATGGAGGCTGCACTTACCTTATTGCAAAAATGGATGTTTGATTTGCAGTTAAGCACGCATGCATTACCTAGCCATTACCATATGAAACTCGCCAAGTCTTTGCAAGCGCTGGCGAAAAGCGTAAACTTAAGTGCTCTATTGGACTTCCAGCGTGAGCTAGTACAGGCAAAAGTGACAGCGAATCACCCACTCAGCCAAGAGTTGCAACTAGAGGCGATTTTGTTAAATTATAAGAAAGTTTTCAAGCATTAACTTGTTGATATTTACCAACTAGAGAGAGTGATAGCGTTTATGCAGCCTGATACAGAACAAAAAGAAGCCGCCAATAAACCGGGCGTATTATCACTAGCTATTAAAGAAAAAGCAGCCTTGTATGCTGCTTATATGCCTTATGTTAAAGGTGGTGGCTTATTTATTCCCACCAACAAGACATTTAAAATGGGTGAAGAAGTATTTATGTTACTCAGTTTAGTGGAAGATCCCGTCAAACTCAAAGTGGTCGGTAAAGTTATTTGGCTGTCACCATCGCCTGTCAATAATCGTCCACAAGGGATAGGCGTCCAATTTAGCGAAAAAGACGGTGGTTTAGAAGTGAAAAATAAAATTGAATCTATTCTTGGTGGGGCTCTCAAATCTAATCGTCCAACCCACACAATGTAAAGTTTGTTGTTCATGATGCTTGTTGATTCACATTGCCACTTAAATTTTCCAGAGTTATCAGACAATATTGAAGCTGTACGCGCTTTAATGCTGGAGTCTCATGTGGGTCATGCGCTGTGCGTGTCCGTCACCTTAGACAAAGTGCATGAGGTATTAGCCCTTGCTGAATCTTATGACAATTTTTATGCTTCAGTCGGTGTTCATCCGGATTATGAAAATATAGAAGAACCGAGCGTAGAGACTTTGGTCAAGTTGGCGGATCACTCCAAAGTGGTGGCAATTGGTGAAACCGGCTTAGATTATTTTAGACTCACTGGAGATTTGTCATGGCAAAGAGAAAGATTCCGCACACATATCCGCGCTGCGATTATTGCCAATAAACCGCTGATTATTCATACCCGTAGTGCAGCAGAAGACACCATTAAAATTATGCAAGAAGAGCGTGCTCACTTGGTCGGTGGCGTGATGCACTGTTTTACTGAGTCACTTGAAGTGGCGTTGCAAGCAATTGAATTAAATTTTTACATTTCATTTTCTGGCATCGTGACGTTTAAAAATGCAGTCCAACTTAAAGAAGTCGCCAAAGCGATTCCACTTGATAGAATGTTGGTGGAAACGGACTCTCCATATTTGGCTCCTATCCCTTTTCGGGGTAAAACCAACCAGCCTGCCTATGTGCGTTATACCGCGCAAGAAATTGCCAATTTGCGTGGCATACAATTAGAAGATGTCATGGAAGCCACGACAACTAATTTCTTTCGATTATTTTCAGATGCAAAACCATGCAACTAACCATATTGGGTGCAGGCTCAAGTGCGGGTACACCTGTCATCGGTTGTCAATGTGCCACCTGTGTATCATCACATCCTAGAAATTACCGCACACGTTGCTCCAGTATGATTGCGTTGGACAGTGGACAGACGATATTAATCGACACGGGCCCAGATCTTCGGATACAGGCATTGCGCGAAAAAATGACACGCGTTGATGCGGTCCTTTATACCCATACCCATGCAGACCATTTGCATGGAATTGACGACTTGCGCGCGTTTTGTCAGCGCAATCGTCAGCAAATTCCACTGTATGCTAAACAAGATGCAGTTGACCACATTATGGCAAAATTTGGTTACACCATACGTGAACCCAGTCATTTTTGGGATTTGCCTGTGCTCGGTATACAAGCGATTGAAGCACCATTTGAAATATTTGGGCAGATTATTACGCCAATACCCGTTGTGCATGGGCGCATCATGATTTTGGGCTACCGCATAGGCAATATGGCATATTTGACTGATGTTTCTGAGATTCCAGAAGACTCTTTTGCATTATTAGAAGGTTTGGAGGTATTGCTCATTGACTGTCTACGATATGAGTCGCACCCAACACATATCAACGTGGCACAAAGTCTAGAATTGGTGAAGCGAATAGGGGCAAAACAAAGTGTTATGATTCATATGACACATGAATTAGAATATGAGACTCTGAGTGATTTGCTGCCACCCAATGTATGTGTTGGCTATGATGGCTTAAAACTAAATTTTAATTAGAAGGTCTAGTCTGTCAACATCAATTCATTCAAAACGTTATCCATAAAACATCATAGGAACCACCAGTATTATGCAAAAAACTTCATTTACAGTTGTTAATTTTGTCATCGCCTTATCATTAGCGTTTTTCTCATGTTTAAGTATTGCGGCAGGTAAAACGTATTCAGAAGATGAGTTTTTAAATGCTTTCAGCGGTAAGTCTAAAAAAGTAGTGGAAGCTAAACTAGGAAAGCCTACCAAAAAACAACAAGCTGTAAAACCTACCAATGCCGGTGCGGTGATCGGGAAAAATGTAGAAGACAAATCGCAAAAACCAGTCAAAGTAGAGATGTGGTACTATAAAAATATTGTGAAATATGATCCAAAACGTACTTACAAAGAAACTGAAATCACTTTTGTAAATGATCGAGTCATGAACATTGGTTTTTTCAATAACCGATAGTTCCTTTTATCTCTAATCTAAAAAGCCTGCTTGTTAGCAGGCTTTTGTCATTTTTAAAATGGTTAGGCATATGTTCTTATTATTTCGCTAATGAAGAATTTAAATACCCTAATAGGTCTTTCTCAAATAAACTAAATCCATGAAACTGTATGAACAACTTGCTAATGAGATAGCGTCATCCATCCAAAGTGGCGTATTAAAGCGTGGCGATAAATTGCCCTCAGTTCGCCAAGCCAGTTTGCATAGAACAATTAGTCAGGCCACTGTGTTTCAAGCATATTATTTATTAGAAGCCAGAGGGCTCATAGTTGCTAGAGAACGCTCTGGTTATTATGTTGCTGCAGGTATTATTAATATGCCCAATACTCCAGCACCTGCTTCAAGTCCATCCTTAGCATTGACGGATGTAGATGTGAGTGAATTAGTGTTTGAGGTGCTTGAATCTATTCGTAGCAAAGCCGTTGTGCCATTGGGTTCTGCTTTTCCTAGTCCATTATTGTTTCCTCTAGCGCGGCTTGGCCGCATGATGGCATCGGCCATGAAAGATTTGGACCCATGGAGCAGTCTTGATCATATCAGTCCAGGCGATGCAGAGTTAAGACGTCAAATTGCATTGCGTTATTTAATCGATGGCTTACACGTGACTTCTGATGAGATTGTCATCACCAATGGTGCGCTAGAGGCTTTGAACCTATGTTTAACCGCTACTACCCGACCTGGTGATACTGTGTTGATCGAATCTCCCACATTTTATGCGGCATTACAATCAATTGAGCGTATTGGGTTAAAAGCAGTCGAAGTACCCAGTCATCCCAAAGACGGGATTGATTTGGTAGCAATGGAACAAGCCATTCGAGCGCATAAGCCAAAAGTGTGTTGGTTGATGACCAACTTTCAAAATCCTCTTGGTAGCTTACTTTCTAATGAAAAAAAGCAAGCGCTAGTATCTAAATTAACAGAGCACAACATCCCTTTAATCGAAGATGATGTATATGGTGAGCTGTATTTTGGTGAGCAACGCCCAATGCCAGCTAAAGCCTTTGACCACGCTGGGTTGGTGATGCACTGCGGATCTTTTTCTAAAAGCTTAGCACCTGGTTACCGAGTAGGTTGGGTGGTTGCGGGCAGGTTTGCTAAACAAGTCGAACGTCTCAAACTTACTACAACGATTTCTGCCTCTGTCCCTGCACAGCTAGCTATAGCTAAGTATTTACAAAAAGGAGGATACGATCAACATTTACAGTCATTGAGGCATGTATTGATGGTAAATCAAATTAAATTTGTTGAGGCTGTGGAGCGGTATTTTCCCAAAGGCACCCATCTTACGGTGCCACAAGGCGGATACTTTTTATGGGTAAAATTACCAGACGGTGTCAATGCGCTCGCATTACATCGGCAATCATTAAATCTCGGGATTAGCATTGCGCCTGGCCCTATCTTTTCTGGACAACAAAGTTTTCAGGACTATATACGACTAAATTACGGTCATGTTTGGGATAGTAAAATTGAACATGCACTGGCCACTTTAGGTCAGTTGATTTCAACTCAACAGCAAGCTTTTGTTGCATCTAAAACATCCATTTAGTTAAAGGGTTTGCTTCCATAGGACCATCACGCCGGTTCATCTGATATGGTTTTTATGTGTGAATCTGCTTCTGTTTTTTTGTGATGTGTTTCGTTAATCTGATACTGCGGAATTGAAAATAATGATTCGCCAGATGAGGTTAACGAAATGAGCAAGCTAGCAGCAGGACGCAATAGAAAAATCATACCGATTATCAGCCAGTCTGATGAGGCACAATATATTTCATTGTATGCCTCGCAAGATAAAGTATACCCACGCGCCGTCAGAGGCTATTTTAAAAATTGGCGTTGGGTGATGATTTGGCTCACCCAAATTGTGTTCTACACCATTCCATGGTTGACTTGGAATGATCGCCAATCAGTACTGTTTGATATCAGCGCGCATCAATTTTATATTTTCGGATTGGTGCTATTTCCACAAGATTTGATTTACCTAGCGTTTATTCTGATCATTTCAGCCCTTGCTCTATTTTTATTTACGGCAGTTGCAGGGCGCTTGTGGTGTGGGTTTTCTTGTCCTCAATCGGTCTACACGGAAATATTTTTATGGATTGAGCGTCAAGTCGAAGGAGACAGTCTTGCCCGCATGCGTTTAGATAATGCTTCCATCCATGCAAAAAAAGTGTCGAAAAAACTCATCAAGCATACTGTGTGGATTACTTTTTCGATGTGGACCGGCTTCACTTTCCTCGGCTACTTCTCACCAATTCGCGACTTAATGCAGCATATTTTGATGTTTAACTTGAGCGGATGGGAAACCTTTTGGATTTGTTTTTATGGGTTTGCCACGTATGGCAACGCAGGGTTTTTACGGGAGCAAGTATGTAAGTATATGTGTCCCTATGCGCGTTTTCAAAGTGCAATGTTTGATGATGACACATTAATTGTCAGTTATGACACTAAGCGCGGAGAGCCAAGAAGTGGGCGTTCGCGTCATATCGACGCCAATGCAAAAGGCTTAGGCGATTGTATTGACTGTAGATTGTGTGTGCAGGTGTGTCCTGTAGGCATTGATATAAGGGATGGCTTGCAATACGAATGTATCAGCTGTGGCTTGTGTGTAGACGCTTGCAATAGCGTGATGGATAAAATGGATTATCCAAAAGATTTGATACGTTTTTCAACCAAAAATGGAGAGGCACAACAACTCACGCATTCACAACGAATCATCAACATGCTGAGACCACGTGTATTGATTTATGCAGGCTTACTCTTGATTATTTCCATTGGCTTGGTAGTGTCATTGGCAAATCGAGCCTCATTCAAAGTAGACATCATGCGTGATCGAGGAGTGATGGCGCGTTTGGAGGCAGGCGGCAATATAGAAAATGTTTATCGAATGCAGATCACCAATGCAACTGAATCAGCGCGTAGCTATCAAATCAATGTGATTGGACCAAAAGGGTTGTCCATGTTGAATCAAAAGCTAGTAAAAGTGCATGCAACTTCTGAACAGTTAGTGCCGATTAGCGTGCAAATGCTTGGTGATAGTGTGAACCCTGGTATGCATGCAATACAGTTTGAAGTCACTGCGCTGGACACGCAAGAAAGCATAATAGAGAGCTCTGTGTTTTATATGCCTGTTGAATAAAATGACGAGCGTTTGCGCTACATCAAAGGATTGATTGAATACCCCTTGTATATTGGAAGCTAGGGGATTTTATTTTTAAAAAACCACTCACAAAACAGTAATATTTAATTGAAATATATTATGTAAATTTATATAATGTATGGCATTAATTCTGGAGTAAATATATCGTTATTTACCCATTAGGATAAAACTTGAACAACACTGCGTACATAGGGCTTGACGATACCGAGGAATGGGCTAAGTTCAGCCATGCCTTAAATCAGCCTCAGCAGGTCTGGGAATCGCATGTGGTGGTGGATGGGATGCATTGTGCTGCCTGTGCTTATAATGTTGAAAAAGCACTGAGTTCAGTGCAAGGTGTGATGTCGGCAGAAGTGAATGCAACCAGTAAGCGCGCACGTGTCACATGGTCGGCAGAGTTCACCAAACCTTCTGAGTGGATGGATGCATTAACGCGAGCTGGCTATGCGGCACTACCAGCCAGCGAGATTTTCAATGTCGATGAGCGACGCAAACAACAACGCCTGATGTTGTGGCGCTTAGTAGTCGCAGGGTTTTGCATGATGCAAGTCATGATGTACGCTTATCCTGCCTACATTGCAGATGCAAATGACATGACGGCTGATGTTAAAAATCTATTACGCTGGGCTTCATGGGTGTTAACGCTACCTGTCATTTTTTTTTCTGCCAGTCCTTTTTTTACCAATGCGCTCAATGATTTAAAAAATCGCCAAATCAGTATGGATTTGCCGGTGGCTCTTGGGATTGTCATTACATTTGTGGTAAGTTCTGCCGGTACATTTCAACCCAACGGGTGGTGGGGTACTGAAGTCTATTTTGACTCGCTCACCATGTTTGTTTTTTTCTTATTGACCGGGCGTTGGCTCGAGTTAAGGATGCGCGACCGTACAGCAGGTGCATTAGATGTGTTGATGCGTCGGTTGCCCAGTACCATCGAGTGTTTAAATAAACACGGGGAATTTCAGCGAATTGCTGTCAATCGACTCATCGTGGGCGATGTGGTGCGAGTATTGCCAGGGGAAGCGTTTCCTGCCGATGGTGTGGTGATTGAAGGAGTCACCAGTGCTGATGAAGCTTTATTGACAGGTGAATCCACCCCTGTCGCGAAAACGATGGGTCAAGAAGTGATTGCGGGTAGTTTTAATTTGCTTTCTGCAGTGCAAATGCGCGTCGAAAAATTGGGAAGCACCACGCGATATGCGCAAATCGTGACACTCATGGAGCGTGCATCTATCGAAAAACCCCGGTTAGCATTGCTGGCTGACCGTATTGCAAGGCCATTTTTAATTGGGGTGCTATTTGCAGCCGCATTGGCTGCTAGTATTCTTTGGTCGGACGATCATGGGCGCGCACTCATGGCAGCCGTAGCTGTTTTGATCGTGACCTGTCCCTGTGCTTTATCTCTAGCTACGCCTGCAGCGATGCTCACTATTTCTGGCGCTTTAGCGCAAAAAGGTGTGCTAGTTAGAAAAATGCAGGCTTTAGAAGCGCTGACCAAGGTAGACACAATTGTGTTCGATAAAACGGGCACACTGACGCAAGACCAACTCACAATTTCTGCAATTCAAACGCATGAGTCATATAGCTCTGAACAAGCATTAAATATTGCTGCGCAGTTAGCAAACTATTCTCTGCATCCGCTTTCAAAAGCTATAGTAAGAACAGCGCAAGCTCAGAGTGCATCAGATTTTGATGTTCGGGAAGTGAAAGAGGTGGCCGGTGCTGGAATTTCTGCATTTTCTTCAATTGGACCACTAAAATTAGGTTCATCATTGTTTTGTGGTTTGGAAAATTTAGATAGAATGGCGAACTCATCAGTGCATCTCGTTTCTGAGCAAGGCTGGATAGCCAGTTTTATGTTCGAAGAGTCTATGAAAAAAGAGGTGCGAGTTTCTATCGAAGCATTGCAACAGCAGGGCATTCATGTGCAATTATTATCAGGTGACAATGCTGAATCAGTTGAGGCCTTTGCCAAAAAAGCAGGTATTCAGCACGCAATCGGTGCGTGCTCGCCACAAGATAAATTAATGCATATGCAACAACTGCAGCAACAAGGACATCAAGTTGCAATGATAGGCGATGGTTTGAATGATGGACCGATTTTGGCACTGGCTAATGTTTCCATTGCTATGGGGCAAGCAGTACCTTTGGCGCAGGCGCAATCGGATTTTGTGGTAATGAATAATGAAGTATCCATGATCGTTGTATTGTTGAATCAAGCAAAACGTACCATGCGTATAGTGAAACAGAATTTAATGTGGGCAGTGATCTACAACGTGATTTGTGTGCCTTTAGCGATTATGGGGTGGTTGCCTGCATGGCTTGCTGGATTAGGCATGGCGCTTAGCTCTTTATTGGTAGTAGGCAATGCATTACGCTTATCATCTTTTCCTTCGCAAATATTTGCTAGCGAGCAAGGTTAACCATGGATATTTTATTTTTATTGGTTCCACTGTCGGTCATCTTAGTGTTTTTTATACTAGGCGGCCTATGGTGGGCTATTTATACGGGGCAATTTGAAGATATTGAACCGGAAGGTGAACGTATTTTGCATGAAGATTGATTTGTATCAAGTCTGATATCAATCAACTGAGGCAAACTGCTTTGTAGTTATTTAGTAAATTTGGAGAAATTAATGCAACTCGAACACTCGCAATTAAGCACCTACAACGATAAGGTGGTGCGGCAATTTTCCATCATGGCTGTCGTCTGGGGTGTGGTCGGCATGCTCATGGGCGTGATAATTGCTGCACAACTGGTATGGCCAGAATTGAACTTGGGCTTACCTTGGACAAGTTTTGGTCGTTTAAGGCCACTACACACCAATGCAGTCATTTTTGCATTTGGTGGTTGTGCGTTATTTGCAACATCCTTTTATGTAGTGCAACGTACCTGTCAAACCCGTTTATTTGCCGGAAAGTTAGCCTCTTTCACGTTTTGGGGCTGGCAAGCGGTGATTGTGGCAGCCGCCATTTCTTTACCGTTAGGTTATACGCAAGGTAAAGAATACGCGGAATTAGAGTGGCCGATTGATATCTTGATTGCGATTGTTTGGATTTCTTACGCGATTGTATTCTTTGGCACGATTGCTCAACGTAAAGTAAAACACATTTATGTTGCTAACTGGTTTTACGGTGCATTCATTTTGGCGGTAGCCTTGCTTCATATTGTAAACAGTGCCGCTATTCCAGCCGGTTACATGAAGTCTTACTCTGCTTACGCTGGCGTACAAGATGCAATGGTGCAATGGTGGTATGGTCACAACGCAGTCGGTTTCTTTTTAACCGCTGGTTTCTTGGGCATGATGTACTACTTTGTGCCTAAACAAGCAGAACGTCCTGTGTATTCATACAGTTTGTCTATTGTACACTTTTGGGCTTTGATTTTTACTTACATGTGGGCAGGTCCGCACCATTTACATTACACCGCTTTACCAGACTGGACACAATCATTAGGTATGGTGTTCTCCCTCATATTATTAGCACCAAGCTGGGGCGGTATGATCAACGGCATCATGACGTTGTCTGGCGCATGGCACAAATTGCGTACTGACCCTATCTTACGCTTCTTAATTGTTTCTCTTTCTTTCTACGGTATGAGTACGTTTGAAGGTCCAATGATGGCGATTAAAACCGTTAATGCGCTTTCACATTACACAGACTGGACCGTAGGTCACGTGCATTCTGGTGCCTTAGGTTGGGTTGGGTTGATTTCAATGGGTTCACTCTATTACATGATTCCACGTTTGTTTGGTCAAAAACAAATGTTCAGTATCAAGGCGATTGAGTTGCACTTTTGGTTAGCCACCATTGGGATTGTGTTGTACATCTCAGCATTATGGATTTCTGGTGTGATGGAAGGCTTAATGTGGCGTGCAATGAACGCTGATGGTACTTTGGCTTATACCTTTGTAGAGAGTGTGAAAGCTAAATTCCCATACTACTTTACACGTTTGTTAGGTGGCGCGCTTTACCTCAGCGGTATGCTTGTCATGACATGGAATGTCTATAAAACAGCAATCAATGGGAAAGCTACAGTTGTACAAATCCCACAAGTTGTTGCTCACGCTTAAGGATTAAATGATGTCGAACGAACAAAAGAAAGGTGGCTTTAGCCACGATAAAATCGAAACCAACAACTTCTTAATGATTGTGTTGATTCTGATTACGATTGCATTTGGTGGATTGGTGGAGATTGTGCCGTTGTTTTTCCAAAAATCTACAACTGAGCCAATTCGTGGATTGAAACCATATACGGCAGTGCAATTGGCAGGGCGTGATGTCTACATTCGTGAAGGTTGTTACAATTGCCACTCACAAATGATTCGACCCTTTCATGCGGAGACATTACGTTACGGACACTACTCTGTTGCTGGAGAATACGTGTATGACCACCCGTTCCAATGGGGTAGTAAACGTACTGGTCCTGATTTGCATCGTGTGGGTGGTAAATACAGCGATGATTGGCATCAAATTCACTTAAATAATCCACGTGATTTGGTACCTGAATCTATCATGCCAGCTTATCCTTGGTTAAATACTGCACAAGTAAATCCATCTGAAATGGCGCCTAAAATGCGTGCTTTACGCACAGTAGGAGTGCCATACACAGATGATGAAATCGCAGCAGCAGCTGAAGAAGTGAAAGGCAAAACAGAAATGGAAGCTTTGATTGCCTATTTGCAAGTGCTGGGTACGCACCTTAAATAAAAAGGAAATGTTATGGAAATTACTACATTAAGAGTGTTAGCCACTGTTGCAAGCTTTGTAGTGTTTGTAGGGATAGCGGTATGGGCTTGGCGTAATCGAAACTCATCAAGCTTTAAAGAGGCAGAGTCACTGCCGTTTATAGAGGATTAAGGGAATTCATCATGAGTGATTTTGTAAGTGGATTTTGGCCTGTATTCATTACAGTCATTAGCTTAGGAGGCATTTTTGGCTGTGTATTAGTGCTTTGGTTTGCAAGTAACGTAAAGATCAATGCAACCGAGGGTGACAATACCAGCGGTCATGTATGGGATGAAGATCTGCGCGAAATGAATAACCCAATGCCAATGTGGTGGGTAGGTTTATTTATCATCACAGTCATCTTTGGGTTATCTTACTTGTTCTTGTTCCCAGGGCTTGGCACTTACGCTGGTAAACTTGGTTGGTCAGGAGTAAAACAGTATGAAGCAGAAGTGACCAAAACCAATGAAACGATTGCGCCGCTTTATGCTAAATATGCGGCAATGACTGTAGAAGATTTATCTAAAAATGAAGACGCGAGAGGTATCGGTCAACGTTTATTCTTAAATAACTGTGCGCAGTGCCATGGTTCAGATGCCCGTGGAAGCCGTGGTTTTCCTAATCTAACTGATCAGGATTGGTTGCATGGCGGCAGTCCAGAAAAAATTAAAGAAACATTGGTGAATGGCCGTATTGGCATGATGCCCCCTATGGCTGCTGCATTGGGTAATGACGACGATGTCAAAAATGTCGCCAACTATGTATTAAGTATCTCAGGTAGCATGCACGATTCAGGTCGCGCAGGCGCTGGTAAAGCTAAGTTTGGCGTATGTGCAGCTTGTCATGGCGCAGATGGTAAAGGGAATCAAGCGATTGGTGCACCTAACTTAACCGACAATGTTTGGTTACATGGCGCGGGTGAATCAGCCATCATCAAACGTATTCATGAAGGTAAAGTGAATCAAATGCCAGCTTGGCAAGAGAAATTTACGCCTGAACAGATTCATGTCGTAACTGCATATGTATGGGGCTTATCAAATAAATGAATGATGCCAACACGCGGGCAGTGAAAGAAACCAATATTCCTTTAGAGGATGTGGTGTATTCACTGTATCAATCGCAAGATAAGATTTATCCCCGCAGTGTGACAGGCATTTTTACCAATTGGCGGTGGGTCATGGTATGGCTCACCCAATTGTTTTTTTATGGCGTACCTTGGTTAGAATGGGGTCAACGCCAAGCCATGTTGTTCGATCTTGAAGCCAAACGATTCTTTATCTTTGGGTTAGTACTCAATCCGCAAGATTTAATTTATCTTACCTTCTTGCTGATTATATCTGCGCTTTCATTGTTTTTATTTACTGCGATTGCAGGACGATTATGGTGTGGTTACACTTGTCCGCAAACTGTTTACACAGAGATTTTCTTGTGGATAGAAACTAAAATTGAAGGTGACCGCGCTGCCCGCATTAAATTAGACCAATCTAGCATCAGCAGCAAAAAAATCTCTAAAAAGTTTCTGAAACATCTTGCTTGGATTACATTTGCTTTATGGACTGGGTTTACTTTCGTAGGCTATTTCACGCCTATTCGTGAGTTATTTAGTAGCTCCTTGCAATTGAGCTTAGGCCCATGGGAAACGTTTTGGGTGTTTTTTTACGGCTTTGCTACTTATGGCAATGCAGGCTTTATGCGCGAGCAAGTGTGTAAATATATGTGTCCTTATGCACGTTTTCAAAGTGCAATGTTTGATGGTGACACTTTAATCGTGACCTATGATGAAGCACGTGGTGAGCCAAGAGGCGGACGTAACAAAAAGTCTGTCGTAGAAAATGCAGCACTGGGTTCTTGTATTGACTGTAGTTTGTGTGTGCAAGTATGCCCAACTGGCATTGATATTCGTAACGGCTTGCAATATGAATGTATTGGATGCGGTGCATGTGCCGATGTTTGTGATACCGTCATGGATAAGATGGGCTTTGAACGTGGACTGATTAAATACTCCACTGAAAACGCCATGCAGAACAACTGGTCACGCCATCATATTATTCAGCGTATTCTCAGACCTCGTGTATTAATTTACTCAGCGATTTTATTGTTATTAGTGGTGGGATTGAGTGTTAGCTTGTACTTTAAACCTTCTTTCCGTGTGGACATAATACGTGATCGTGCCGTCATGTCACGTATGTCTGACGACAACAAATTAGAAAATGTCTACCGTTTAAAAATCATGAATAATTCTGAACAAGCTCAAACCTATCAAGTAAAAGTGCTTGGTAACGAAGCTTTTGAGGCAGAGTTCAATGAAGCTAAAACATTGCCAATTGAGGCGGCAAAATATCAAATTAAAGTTGCACCTGGCAAAGATCAATCGGTAGTTATGGAAATTAAGGTGCCTGATGGCGTGTTGGCTAGAGGATCACATCCTGTCTTGTTTCAGGTGAAATCTTTAGATACGCTTGAAACCACCACTGAAAAATCTGTTTTCATTATTACGCAATAAATAGACGCATAGGAATTTGCATGGAACAAAAAGAATCAAAACGTTGGTGGCAATTCGGGTATGTCTGGTTTTTAATGGCAGGGCCTATTTTGGTCATTATTGCTTCTTTTATTACAGCCTATTTGGCCATTACCAATCCAGACCCTGCGATTGAAGACTATTATCGTAAAGGGATTGAAATCAATAAAACGCTGGATGCCGAACGTGATGGTTTAGTACCAGCGCTTCAAGGTCGTAATCATGCGGCAACTGGCTTAAAACCTTCTGAGACCAGCAAGCCATAACTACTCACTGACCGAAACTGTCACCCCCAAAGCGCGGATGCGCTCAGCAATCGTTTCTAATTGTTCTAGCGATAAACGCGTGATGGATGTTGCATCGGGCTGGTATGAGGGCCTTGCGACACCATACAAATAGACCCCTTTAATCACATTTCTCACTTGCGCTACGCAGTTAAGATACGCCTTTAAATAATCTTCTGTGGGTGCTTCGCCAAGCCAGCCAAACATGCAGGTTTGGATATAGGTTGGACACAACGATGCACAGGTTTTTAATCGTGCCAAATGCTGTTGTGGATTCACGTAAACTTGGTTGATGCGCTGAATATCTGCGCGTGTGCCCGCATCTAACTTAAACCAAACCTCACCGTTTAATTGTTTGAGTTGCGAGATGTTATTCATGACGGATGGACGGTGCATTAAGCTGCCATTGGTAATGAGTCTTGTTTTGACCGCATGGTCTAACTGATAACGCAACCTCAACTTTTCGACGATGACTAATGCGATATCAAACTGCTTAGAACTAGTTGGCTCACCGTTGCCAGAAAATGCAATGTCTTTTATTACGCGCATATCATGCTCGACATAGGTTTGCATGAAATCACCCTGTTGTATCTCAGCAAGAAAGAGATCAAGCTCGTGTTCTAACATCGCTGCATCTAGGGTTGGGGCCATGCCGCGTGTTAAGTTGGGTACTTGGCAATACACACATTGCCAATTACAGGCATTATTCGGATTTAAATTAATGCCAATTGAAACACCACCAGCACGTCTTGAAACAACAGGGTAAACGTAGGTAAAACCGTGAAATACACGGTTATGGTCAATGACTGTCAGTGTTTGCGTATGCGTCATTTGAGTGCTAGATCATACAAACTGGCAAAAAAACTTTAAGCGCAAGTTTGAGGGTTAAAGATTTTCTTGAGACCGTCTGGATTGATGATTTTGACGTTGCGTTGCTTGACTTCAATGATACCTTCTTCACTAAATTTAGAAAAAGTACGACTCACCGTTTCAAGCTTCATGCCTAAGTAACTACCAATTTCTTCACGCGTCATACGTAAAACAAACTCTGATTGCGAAAAGCCTCGGGCGTGCAAGCGTTGTACTAAATTGAGTAAAAAGGCAGCTAAGCGCTCTTCTGCACGCATATTGCCTAACAACATCATCACGCCATTTTCGCGCACAATCTCACGGCTCATGATCTTATGCACATGGCGTTGCAACACAGGAAACTCACGCGATAATTCTTCGATATTTTCGAAGGGCATGATGCAAACTTCTGCGTCTTCCAAGGCGATTGCATTGCAATTATGCATGTCGCTGACAATACCATCTAAGCCAATAATTTCTCCTGCCATTTGAAATCCAGTGACTTGCTCGCGACCATCTTCTGACATCACACAGGTTTTAAAGTAACCAGTACGAATGGCATACAAGGTAGTGAAGGGGTCGCCATGGCTAAATAAATGCCCACCTTG
>NCGC01000008.1 GCA_002281475.1 Methylophilales bacterium 28-44-11 | reverse complement strand
TTATTTTTAGTACATCCTAAAAGATAAATATGAATACGTCAATTGAGCCACCAAATCTTTTAAATCAAGTGCGCGATAAAATCCGCTTAAAGCACTATAGTATTCGCACTGAACAGGCGTATACAGACTGGATTAAACGATATATTTTTCATTTTAACAAGCGCCACCCTAAAGATTTGGGCGCTAATGAAGTTGAGCAATTTTTGACCTATTTGGCGGTAGAAGGGAATGTGGCCGCCAGTACGCAGAACCAAGCAAAAAGTGCTTTGCTTTTCTTATATAAAGAGGTGCTTGGTGAGGCTTTGCCTTGGTTGGACGATATAGAACAGGCAAAGGTACCAAAGCGTTTGCCAGTGGTGTTGTCTAAAGAAGAGGTGCAAGCAATCATCAGGCAGTTAAACGGTACACATCACTTAATTGTGAGCCTGCTATACGGAACAGGCATGCGTATTTTAGAGGGCTTGCGTTTACGGGTGAAAGATATTGATTTTGCGCGCAAAGAAATTTTAATTAGGGATGGAAAAGGCTATAAAGATAGGGTAACGATGTTGCCTGTGCGTTTGGTGTTGCCTTTAAAACAGCATTTGGAGAAAGTAAAAGCCTTGCACTATGAAGATTTAGCTAAAGGCTTTGGATCTGTGTATATGCCACAGGCATTGGGTAAAAAATACCCGAATGCGGCACGCGATTGGGCTTGGCAATATGTGTTTCCATCCGCTAAGTTATCAGTTGACCCACGCTCGGGTGAAACGCGTCGGCATCATGTGCAAGACCAAGCTATACAACGTGCAGTGCGTCAAGCTGTGCGGGATGCTGGCATTACTAAGTTAGCAACGCCGCATACATTTAGGCATAGTTTTGCAACGCATTTGTTAGAGAGTGGCTATGATATTCGGACTGTGCAAGAGTTATTAGGGCATAGCGATGTTGCAACGACGATGATTTATACCCATGTGTTGAATAAAGGTGGGCAGGGAGTTGCTAGCCCGCTCGATACGATAGGCTCTTGAGTTTGCCATGTTATAACAATTGTTATATTATAACTTTTGTTATAACTTAAGGAGCTCAACATGCAAGGCATTAAACTCACACAAATTGGTAATTCTGTTGGTTTGATTTTGCCCAAAGAGGTACTGGCAAGGTTAAAGCTGGAGAAGGGTGATACGGTGTTTTTAACCGATACGCCAGGTGGTATTGCAATTACGCCAAATGATCCAACCTTTGAAGAGCAATTAGAAATTGGACGTGAATTTATGCGCGAATATCGTGACACGTTCAACGCGTTGGCTAAATAACCATGCAGTGGAGATGGGTAGATAAAAAGCTGCTAGTGACACTTCATGATGAAAGTTTGGCTATGCATGGCGGTAGTTCTGGCATACGCGATCAAGCCTTGCTAGATTCTGCCCTTAGTCAAGCACCCAATTTAGCACATTATGGCAAACCAGATTATGCAGATTTAGCAGCGGCATATGGGGTTGGTTTAGCTAAAAATCATGCGTTTGTGGATGGGAATAAACGCGTAGCTTTTTTGAGTGTGGGTTTGTTTTTGGTGTTGAATGGTTATAGGTTAACAGCCACTCAAGTCGATGCCACACTCACAGTGATATCGGTTGCCGCAGGTGAAATATCAGAAGTTGAATTTGCAGATTGGATACGTGCGCACAGCAAACCTAGCAAAAGTTAGCATCATGCGTTATCAGCTGCTATCTAAGTGTTAATCGCGCTAGAGAAGATTCAGTCGTTATTTTTGCTAAAAAACTACACTTTTGAGTACCAATGGATTCCAGCCTTCGCCGGAATAATGGGCTGGAAATCTACGTGCCTGCCTGGTTCCTCCTTTGCATTAGTAAAGCGTTTAGTCTTCTTACCTGATTCTCTTAAACCTGCATATTCATCATATCTTGATACGCGGACACCAACTTATTGCGCACTTGCACCGTCGCTTGAAACGCAATATTCGCTTTTTGGCCAGCAATCATCACATCTGACAAGCTAACGCTGTCATCTCCCATCGCGAAGTTTTTGCCCAGTTGTTCCGAACTCTTTTGCATTTGATTCACTTGATCGAGTGATGATTTCAGGGCATCACTAAAGCTCACTTTTGAAGATGATTGTGTGCCATTGATTTGCTGTAGCCCTAAACCACCGCCTATCGGGTTGTCTTGCGCCACACGAGGGCTCTGCGCCGCCGCTTTGAGCTGCGCGAGCATTGATTCGATTCTGGCTGAATCTATTCCGCCTGCTTTCATGGTTTACCTCCGATTCTAAATATCCAAATGCGTGTGTTACGTTTTTGCATTACATGTACTTTTTTGGCTTATGCACAATGTAGCACTTATGATTTTTAGTCAGCATTGAAATAGGCGAGGTAAAAGTGCTTTATTCGCAAAATTGAAAATGGGCATTATCGGCATAATGGTACTCAATCGTAGAGGTCATCTATGTGGAGTCACCAGCAAGATGATCAGTCACAGAAAGTTTTGGAGGTTTCACAATGGCAGCAGTAAACGAAGCCGTGTTGATGAATGGAAATGGGTTGCCCAGCGCAGCACAGCTTGGCAGCAAGTTGATGTTGTTGGCAGGCGTTGCAGCCGTAGTAGCGGTGATGGTGGTATTTTGGCTATGGAGCCAACAACCAGATTACCGCATTTTATTCTCTAATTATTCAGATAAAGATGGCGGCGCTATTGTGGCAGCCTTAGAGAAAATGAATGTGCCCTATAAGTTTTCGGACAGTGGCTCTGCCATTTTAGTGCCTGCAGAACAAGTGCATACTGCGCGTTTAAAATTGGCTTCTGAAGGTTTGCCTAAGGGCGGCAATATAGGTTTTGAATTACTTGAAAACCAAAAATTTGGCGTTTCGCAATTTGTGGAACAAGTGAATTTTCAACGTGCGTTAGAAGGCGAGTTAGAGCGCAGTATTCAAGCGATTGCTGCCGTGGATGTGGCACGTATTCATTTAGCTATTCCAAAACCAAGCGTATTTGTTCGCGATCAGCAAAACCCAACTGCCTCTGTATTACTCAATTTAAGAGCAGGTAGAACACTAGACCCACAACAAGTTGGTGCAGTGGTGCATTTGGTGGCGAGTAGTGTGCCTAACTTGCCAGCGGCCAATGTCACAGTCGTCGACCAAAACGGTAACCTACTTTCAGATACTTCCAAAAAACAAGGCAACAATGGATTAGACCAAACACAAATTAAATATGTAGAAGACATGCAAGCCAGCATTGCAAGACGTGTGGAATCCATTATTACGCCGATTGTAGGTGCAAAAAACGTACGTGCAGAAGCCAGTGCAGAAATTGATTTCTCTACCACTGAGCAAGCCGCAGAAACGTATAAACCTAACTTTAAGCCTGAAGAATCAGCGATTAGAAGCATGCAAAGTAATGAATCTAATAATGGTGCGGGTGCTGATGCTTCTGGTGTGCCGGGTGCACTTTCTAATCAACCACCACCTAATTCAACCGCCCCTATTGAAACAACAGAAGACACAGCCACTGCCAGTGCTGGTGGTGCTGCGGTGAGTACTCAAAAAAATACCACCACTAATTATGAAGTCGATAAAACAGTACGTTACGTGCAACAACCCAAGGGCGGTATTAAACGCTTACATGTGGCTGTGGTTGTCAACAACTTACCTGTGACTGATGCAAAAGGCAAAGTCACCTACCGTCCTTTAAATGCTGCAGAAAAACAACAAATCAATGACTTAGCCATGCAAGCCATGGGCTTTAACAAAGAACGTGGTGATTCCATTACCGTGGTTAATAGTTCTTTTGCTGGTGAGCCAGCTGAAGTATTGCCAACTGTACCAATGTGGCAAAACCCAGTGGCTGTGGAATATGGCAAAGATGGATTACGCTTTTTAGTAGGGGTTGTCGTGTTGTTCTTGGTTTACAGCCGCATGCTCAAACCTTTGCTTGCCAAATTATCTAGTCCCATGAATAACCAAAAAATGTTAGGTCAAGCACAACAAAATGGTGAGGATGCCATTGTGAATATTAGTGGTCAGCCACAAGCAACATTAGTTGCGCCTGGCTACGAGCAAAACTTGGGTATGGTGAAGCAATTGGCCAAAGATAACCCAAGAATGGTAGCAAGTGTAGTTTCAAACTGGACGAACGGAAGTGAGAAGTAAGCATGGCTGATGAAGGTGTAATGAGAAGTGCGATTCTAATGCTGGCTTTAGGCGAAGACGAAGCCGCAGAAGTGATGAAGTTTTTGAGCCCAAAAGAGGTACAGAAATTGGGTTCAGCCATGGCCACCATGAAATCTGTTGGGCGCGATCAGGTGGATACAGTCGTCACTGAGTTTTTAACTGAAGCCGAACAAAGCAGTGAATTTGGTTTGGATTCAGATGAATACATTCGTTCAGTGCTCACCAAAGCTTTAGGCGATGACAAAGCCTCTAACTTACTTAACCGCATTTTATCTTCACGCGATGCCAGTGGCATTGAAAGTTTAAAATGGATGGATGCGTTTACCGTTGCAGAGTTTATTAAAAATGAGCATCCACAAATCATTGCCACCATTTTGGTCCACCTAGAGCCAGATCAGGCCTCTGAAATTATTGGTCACTTTACAGACAGGTTGCGCCAAGACGTGATGTTACGCATTGCAACGTTAGATGGTGTGAAGCCAATTGCGCTGAAAGAACTGAATGATGTGATGACTAAGTTGCTGACTGGTAACGAAAATATCAAAAAGCAAACCATGGGCGGCATTAAAGTAGCGGCAGAAATCATGAACTACATGAGCGGTGATAATGAAGCCAGCGTGATGGAAGGCCTGAAAAATTACGATGACGACATGGCACAAAAAATCATGGATGAAATGTTTGTGTTCGACAATATTTTAGACATTGACGACAAAGGCATTCAAGTCATGTTGCGTGAAGTGCAATCTGAAATGCTCATCATTGCACTAAAAGGTGCCACACAAGAAATGCGCGACAAAATCTTTAAAAATATGTCGTCTCGCGCTGCTGAGATGATGAAAGAAGATTTAGAAAGCAAAGGTCCAGTCAAGCTCTCTGAAGTTGAAGCACAACAAAAACAAATTTTACAAATTGTAAGAAGACTTGCCGATGAAGGCCAAATTATGTTGGCAGGGAAGGGCGATGATGATCAATATGTATAAAGATAAATCGCTGTGTGCCGTGTGCTTTGCACTTCATTTCAGTCACCTATTTATACCAAGTGTTTATAACAACTTTGCTGGAGAAATGTGATGGCGAATATGGCACTTCCAAAAGAACAGCAAACAGCCTATCAACGTTGGGAAATGTCATCGTTTGGTGACGATAAACCTAACGCCGCCATGATGGCAAAGCCTAAGAAAAAGTTAGATGAACCGTCTCAGGCCATGAATCAAATACTTGAGAACGTGCGCAAAGAAGGCTATACCAAAGGCATGCAAGAGGGGTTTGCGGTTGGCATGGCCAAAGCCAAAGAGCATGCCGCAGAAGAGCGTCAGCAGTTTGTGCAATTAATGCATAGTTTTAGCCAAGCACTTGAAAAAACCGATGAAGCCATCGCCGATGAATTGTTGAGCTTGGCCTTGGATTTGGCTAAATCGATGCTTAAAGTAAAGTTAAATGTGGATACTTCAGCAGTGATTCCTGTCGTTGTAGATGCCATTCACTATTTGCCACACGTGCAAAAACCCGCGCGCATATTGGTACACCATGAAGATGCGCACATTCTGCGTGAATATCTTGCAGAAGAGATTTCTAGCCAACATTGGCAAATTCAAGAGGACAGTAGCATCGAAAGGGGTGGTTGCTTGGTAGAGACAGGCGCCAACCAAATTGATGCTAGCAACAGCATGCGCTGGAAACGTATTACCGACGCGTTAGCTAAACACGATGACTGGTTGCTTCCATAATGCAAGACACGCAAAACATACATCATCAGCGCTGGCACAGCTATCTTCGCGATTGCAATGAGATATTGCAAATTGTGGAACCCTTAGAGATTGCTGGACGTATCACCAAACTCACAGGCTTGGTCATGCAAGCAGCAGGGATTAAATTGCCGATTGGTAGTGCATGTTACGTACCGCTATCTGAAGGTAGCCGTGTTGAAGCCGAAGTAGTTGGGTTTGATGGCGAACATTTGTTACTCATGCCGCAAAGCAGTGTAGATGGTGTAGTACCGGGCGCCAAAGTATTTGCCATGGATGTGGCAGAAACGCTACCCAAACCAAGCGCTGGCAGACCGCCGCGTCGCAGAGTGAATGACCGAGCAAGACATTTGCCAGTGGGCGATGCGCTGCTTGGCAGAGTGGTCGATGGTGCTGGGAACCCACTAGATAATTTAGGAAAAATTGAAGTCACCGAAAGTGCGCCATTGAGTGCACGACCCACTAATCCCTTATCACGCGCACCTATCCAAGAACCTTTAGATGTGGGTGTACGAGCTATTAACAGCATGCTCACGGTAGGGCGTGGACAGCGTATGGGTTTGTTTGCAGGCTCAGGCGTTGGTAAAAGTGTGCTGCTCGGGATGATGGCACGCTATACCACTGCCGATGTGATTGTGGTGGGGTTGATCGGTGAACGGGGCCGTGAAGTTAAAGAGTTTATTGAGCAGATTTTAGGTACAGAAGGTTTAGCGCGTTCTGTGGTAGTGGCAGCACCAGCTGATGCGTCTGCGCTGATGCGCTTACAAGGCGCTAATTATGCAACAACCATTGCCGAGAGTTTTCGTAATCAAGGTAAAAATGTATTGCTGATTATGGATTCACTGACACGCTACGCCATGGCACAACGTGAAATTGCACTAGCGATTGGTGAGCCGCCAGCCACCAAAGGGTATCCGCCCTCAGTATTTGCCAAATTACCGGCCCTAGTAGAACGCACAGGCAATGGTGCAGAAGGTGAGGGCTCCATTACTGCTTTTTACACCGTGTTAACAGAGGGTGATGATCAGCAAGACCCGATTGCCGATGCAGCACGTGCCATTTTGGATGGGCATATTGTACTTAGCCGGAGTTTGGCAGAAAGCGGTCATTATCCTGCGATTGATGTTGAGCAATCCATTAGCCGAGCCATGCACAATATCACCAGCCCAGAACATCAAAAATTGGCACGCAAGCTTAAGCAACTGAATTCACGCTATATGCGCAGTATTGATTTGATTAGCGTGGGCGCGTATGAAGCAGGGTCTGACCCTGTGTTGGATACAGCCATTGCTAAGCATGAAATGATAGAACGTTTTTTACAACAAGACATTTCGGAACGTGCGGATATGGAAGAAAGTGTGCATTTTTTAGCGCATGTATTGGCAGATTAAATAAAAACAAATCATCAGATGAAAGAGAAGGTTATTTCCTATGGCAATACGTGCGGCAGGTGTAATGAACATGTTAAAAGATATCGCACAAAAGGAAGTGGATACTGCGACTGAAGCGCTGGCAGAAGCAATGAAAATAGCCGATGAAGCGAAGTCGAAATATGATTTGTTAGTGGAATATCGGAATGATTACAGCAAAAGTTTGCAGCAAAGTCTTGAGATGGGCATAGGTGCATTGGCGTACCAAAATTTTCAAGGGTTTTTTCGCAAGCTTGACCAAGCAGTAAAAGGGCAGTTTGAAATGCTGGTATCGGCGCAACACCATGTGTTGGTGCAAAAAAAACGTTGGAAGGAATCACAACGCAAAAAGTTATCTTATGATGTGTTAGAACAACGTGATGTTGAGAAGCAGACAAAGGTGGCTAACAAAAAAGAGCAGTTGATGATGGATGAGTTTGCTATGCGCGCCACAAGGCACGCAAAACAATAGCGCACGATAGATGAACTCGCAGTTTACTAAGGAACATGAGATGCAAAACCTAACTTTACAAACGGCTAAGGCAGCACCAGTGAGACAACAGATGGCCAGCCAAGATAACGCTGCTAACGCGGGTGCTGATCAAGCTATATCGGGTGCACCTAACGCATTTGCAGACATGCTTAAAAAACAAGTAAGACAAAAAGAGGCCAAAGCCAATGAGGCCCAAGAGGTACAACCCAAAGCAAAAGAAAATATAAATCAGTCGCTTAAGGCTGGTAGCGAGCAAATACCTCAAGAAGCTAGTCAAGCAGCGAGTGAAAATGTAGCTGAAGAATTGAATGAAAACGTAGCTAAAGAGGCGACACCAGCACCGATTCAAGATGTGATATTGATGCAGATGGGCTTGCAATCAGCAACCCAAATCAACCCCAATAAAACTTCCACAGTCACCACCGATGAAAATGTTGATTTAATGATTGGATTGCCAAAATCAGGGATGGATAAAAGTGCATCGCTAATGAACACAGGTGCCTCAACTGAAGCAATGGAGTTAAAACCAGAAGTTAAATTCAACGCTGGCGTAGCTGCTAAAACATCCTCTGATATTGCCGACGATACACAAGTAAATCAGCCAGTCAGCAATGAAATTTCTGCAAAAAAAGAGTTGGTGCAAAACCCTGTTTTGTTGACGGAGGCAAAAACCCAGGAGCTAGACGTAAAAGCGACTCAAACCCAAGCCAATACCATGACAATCACACAACAATCACCTACCAAATTGCAAGAATTGATGAGTACAAGTGTGATGGCAGCTAATGAGATTCCCACCACGTTTGGTAAACCCGAATGGAGCCAAGCGGTGAATCAAAAGGTGCTGTGGATGGTTGGCAAAGGTGAGCAAAGTGCTACGTTGACCCTCAATCCGCCCGACATGGGCCCTTTAAAAGTGGTGATTCAAGTGGAAAACGACCAAGTAGACACCACCTTTATTTCAGACAATCCTGAGGTACGCCAAGCGCTTCAAGATGGCATGCAAATGCTGCGTGACAAAATGCAAGATACGGGTATGCAACTTGGTAATGCACAAGTGAGCTCGCAAGCGCAATCACAACGTCACTTTGAACAGGCCATGCAACAACGTGCGCAACAGCGTTTAGAGCAATCAGCATCTAACAATGGAGACGACAACGCGGTTGTCAGTCAAATCATCACGCAACGTGTATCCAACGGTTTAGTCGATACCTTTGCCTAATGTGACCGTCATGACGCAAGTGTTTTGCGTCATGATGTTAGCTTCATCTATTGAAACTTGGGATTAGACGGCTTTTTACACCTCTTATCTAACCATATTCTCATCGCTTTTCTTCTCATAATGTCACCATACAACGTGCACTTTGGTGTGCGATTAAGTGGGTAGTGATTGAGTTGAAAGGTATGGCAAATGGCACAAGATCCAAAACAAGACGCAACAACGGAAGAAGCAGAAGCACCCGTTAAATCCTCCAAAAAGAAACTCATTATTATCTTGGCCGCCGTGTTAGTACTGGCTGCAGGTGGTGGCGGTGCGGCTTGGTATTTTATGAAAGCGAAACCTGCCGATAAAAAAGCAGAAAAACATGTTGAAGCGCCTAAACCCCCTGTGTTTCTTGCCTTAGAGACATTTACCATCAATCTCCAGCCAGATCCTGACGAAAAGTTTTTACAGTTAGATGTCACGGTGCAAGTAGCAGGGCCAGAAGTGGCGGAATACATCAAATTACAAATGCCAGCGGTAAGAAACCGCATGCTGATGTTGCTCACCAGCAAAACAGCTTCTGAAATTTCCACATCAGAGGGTAAAACCTTATTGAGCGAAGAGATGTTGGCAGAGCTTAAAAAACCCTACGCCGCAGGTGAAAAGCCACAAGCAGTGACAAGCGTGCTATTTACTTCCTTTGTGGTGCAGTAGTTTAAATCGAGTAGATTATGTCTGATAAATTCCTCTCGCAAGACGAAATTGATGCCCTCCTCAAAGGCGTTGAGGGTGATCAAGGTGACGACAAGCAAGAAGCTGAAGCTGGCAGTGTTCGCAGTTATGACCTGGCAACGCAAGAACGTATTGTCCGTGGCCGTATGGCGACACTGGAAATTATCAATGAACGTTTTGCAAGGCTTTTGCGTATTGAGCTGTTCAACTTTTTACGCCGTACAGTAGAAGTTTCTGTGGGTCCTGTCCGTATTATTAAATACACCGACTTTATCCGTAACTTAGTAGTACCTACCAATTTAAACTTGGTACATGCTAATCCATTACGGGGCACCGCCATGATGGTGTTGGACCCTACCTTAGTATTTTTGGTGGTGGACAATATGTTTGGTGGCGACGGCCGTTTTCATACCCGTGTAGAAGGCCGAGATTTTACGCAAACCGAGCAACGTATCATTCACCGTATTCTCAATATCATTTTTGAAACGTATGGCAAAGCTTGGGAACCAGTCTACCCAGTAACGTTTGAATACATCCGTTCTGAAATGAATACGCAGTTTGCCAATATTGCTACGCCGAACGAAGTAGTGGTCGCGATAACCTTCAACATTGAATTAGGCCCAGCCAGTGGAGAGATGCACTTCTGTGTGCCGTACTCTATGGTAGAGCCGATTAAAGATTTATTGACTTCATCCCTGCAAGGTGAGGTGTTGGGTGTGGATAAACGTTGGGTCAAATTAATGACACAACAAGTGCAAGCCGCCGAAGTGGAAATTGTGGCTGACCTTGCCAAAACCAAAGTGCATTTAGGCGAAATCCTCAACCTAAAAGCGGGTGATGTGATCCCTATCAATATCGATGAAATGATCGAAGCGCAAATTGATGGCATCCCTGTGATGGAATGTAAGTATGGCTTATTCAATGGGCAATATGCCTTACGCGTAGAAAAATTATTACGTTCAAATTCAACCGAATATGTGAAGGGGGAACCCAATGGCGACTGATCCTTTATTAGCAGAAACTCAAACAGAAATGGAAGACATGATGGCAGACAACGGAGTAGAAACGATTGCGGAAGACGACTGGGGCGCAGCCATGGCTGAGCAAGCGGTGGCGGAGTCTTCAGCTTTACAAGAAAACGTGGAAAAAGCACAGGTGTTTACTGAGTTTACTCCCGCCAACAAATTACATGATACCCAAAATGATATTGATTTCATTTTAGATATTCCAGTACAGCTCACGGTTGAATTGGGACGTACCAAGATTGCCATTAAAAACTTATTGCAATTGGCGCAAGGATCGGTAGTGGAATTAGATGGCATGGCAGGCGAACCCATGGATGTATTGGTGAATGGCTGCTTAATTGCACAAGGTGAAGTGGTAGTGGTGAATGATAAATTTGGTATACGCTTAACTGACATCATCACGCCCGCTGAGCGTATTCGCAAAATTAATCGCTAAGGTAATGCTTGTCATTACATGCGATATGGATTCAAAAGGCCCTTATGTTGTTATCTCGTGTTGTTAGTGTTTTGGTAATAAGCAGTTACAGTTTGCTAGGTGTCGCCGCTGAGTCGACAGCCCCAAGCCCCACCATGAGTGTGTTAAAAATGGTGTTTGGCCTTGCAGTGGTGTTGTGCGTGATGGCCCTGTTTGCTTGGGGTGCAAAACGGTTTTTACCTGGCGTAGTCTCTCAGCCTTCTGTAATTAAAGTCATTGGCGGTGCAAGTGTTGGTACACGCGAACGCGTAGTGGTGCTTGAGGTAGCTGGTCGTTGGTTAGTGGTGGGTGTGGCGAGTGGGCAAGTGACGAATATCGCTAACCTAGAGCCTGGTACGAGTCCATTAGTAGCATCAGATACAAATAGCAACTCAAATGCCCAAGTCGATCCTTTGCAGCCCTTTACCAATTGGCTCAAAAAATCCATGCAAAAATTTCCTCAGAAATAAGTGAAAAAGTATGACTAAATCTGTATGTTCACATTGGTTAGTGCGTAGTCTTTTGGTGGCTTTGTGCTTGATGGTGTTGCCAATACAAGTATGGGCAGAAAACGGTGTGCCTTTGATTAACGCATCGCCCAGCGCAGGTGGTGGGCAAGATTACACGTTAAGTTTACAAACCTTAATTTTACTGACTTCACTGTCGTTTATTCCTGCCGCGGTATTAATGATGACTGGCTTCACACGCATCATCATTGTGTTGTCATTATTGCGTCAGGCCTTGGGCACACAATCTGCACCTTCTAATCAAGTGTTGATTGGCCTAGCCTTATTTCTCACATTTTTTGTCATGAGTCCGGTCATCGATAAAATTTACGTCGATGCGTATCAGCCACTGTCAGAAAACAGAATCTCCATGCAAGAAGCCATGGACAAAGGCGTGGAACCTCTCAAAAGCTTTATGATGAAGCAAACACGTGAGGGTGATTTGGCGTTATTTGCCAATATGGCACAAGTGAAAAATATTGAATCGCCAGACCAAGTGCCTTTACGCGTGTTGGTACCTGCATTTATGACCAGTGAATTAAAAACAGCGTTTCAAATTGGCTTTGCCATTTTCATTCCATTCCTCATTATCGATATGGTTGTTGCCAGTGTGCTGATGGCTATGGGGATGATGATGGTGTCACCTGCCATTGTCGCGTTGCCATTTAAGCTGATGTTATTTGTGTTGGTAGATGGCTGGCAATTGATTTTGGGTTCACTCGTGCAAAGTTTTCATTAAATCATCAAACATAGGAAAAGATCATGACTCCAGAAAGTGTAATGACAATCGGCGGACACGCCATGCAAGTGACCTTAATGGTTGCCGCACCTGTGTTAATTGTGGTGTTGGTGATTGGTTTGCTGGTCAGTATTTTTCAGGCGGCCACTCAAATCAATGAGCAAACCTTATCGTTTATCCCCAAGTTGGTAGGCGTAGTTGCCTCTTTAGTAGTGGCGGGCCCTTGGATGCTCTCCACTATGGTCGATTATATGCATGGCGTATTCACCAGCATCCCAGCATTGGCTGGCTAGTTCAGTCTTCAATCAATATCATTTGATATGGTCACCATTAGCAGCGATTTATTGCAAACATGGATTATTGGTTTGCTATGGCCGCTCACGCGCATACTTGGTTTTATCTCTGCTGCGCCTATCCTTAGCCATCAATCCATTCCTAACCGGGTCAAGCTAGGGTTTGGCATTGTGCTGACCTTGGTGATGATGCCGACAATACCAACGTTGCCAGCGTTTGAAATTTTCTCGCTGCAAGGTTTACTGGTGCTGGTGCAACAATTCATTATTGGTATATCCATTGGTTTTAGCATGCGCCTTGTATTTGTGGCGATTGAATTAGCAGGCCATCTGATAGGAATGAGTATGGGCTTAGGTTTTGCTAGCTTTTATGATCCACAAACAGAAGGGCAAACCACAGCGATCAGCCAGTTTTTAGTGTTGTTGTGTATGTTGGTATTTTTAAGCTTGGATGGGCATTTGATGTTTGTGACGGTGATGGCGAATAGCTTTACTGTCATGCCGATTGGCTCAGAAGGGGGTATAGATGCGATGAAAATTGCCACTTGGGGTGAAACCATTTTTAGTTCAGGCTTGTTGATTGCATTGCCTGTGGTGACTGCTTTGCTGATTACCAATATGGCGCTGGGCATCCTCACCAAGACTGCGCCGCAACTCAATTTATTCGGGATTGGTTTTCCTATCACCATCAGCATCGGCTTTATTGTGTTGGCCGTTTCACTGCCCACCATCATCAAACCGCTGGAAAAAATGATAGAAGTTGGTAGTAGTCATATGCTGCAAGTGACTAAATAAGTTTCACACATCGGTGCTTCATGCTCTTGCTTTCCACACCTTGCATTTAACATGAGATTTACCTACCACTTCACTTGTTGAATACTTATAATTTGCAGTATTCATTTTTCAAGCTTATTTCGACATATGACTCCAGAGTTGTTAATACTGCTTGCTGCTGTATTTGTGATTGCAGCATTATATTCATCGGTAGGGCACGCAGGCGCATCAGGCTATATTGCAGTGATGTCGCTGATGTCCATCTCTCCACTCATCATTAAACCCACGGCGCTATCGCTGAATATCCTCGTAGCATCTATTACTACTTGGCAATTTTACCGCTCAGGACATTTTTCATGGGCTTTGTTTTGGCCATTTGCAATATTGGCGGTGCCATTTGCGTTTTTGGGCGGGCATTTGGCGTTGCCAACACATCTATTCAAAATTTTGCTAGGGTTAGTGTTGATCTATTCGGCAATGCGTCTGTTAATTAAGTCGGAGCAAGCCATCGACGTCAAAGAAGCACCTAGAATGCAAGCAATTGCAGCGGGTGGCGGTATTGGCTTATTGTCTGGACTGACTGGCACAGGTGGGGGCATATTTCTTACGCCGTTATTGATATTTATGGGCTGGGCCGACGCAAAAAAAGCGGCTGCAGTCTCGGCTTTGTTTGTCCTACTTAATTCAATTTCTGGCTTAGCTGGGAATATTGCTGCAACCAAATCATTACCCCCTTACATAATAAGCATGCTCATAGCGGTTGCTTTAGGGGGAGGCTTAGGTGCCTATGTCGGAAGTCGACGGATTCAATCGCCAGCGATAAAAAAATTATTGGCAGTGGTGTTACTCATCGCAGGCTTAAAATTGATATTTACTTAAGAGCCACTTAAATATTGGTTAATATTGGTCTTAAATTATTTAGCTCTTCGGTTAGATAAAATCGAAAAGTGACAGTTGCGCAGTAGAAGAGAACGATTTTTGTGCTGCTTCCATAATGGTTTGGTTTTTCGCAAACTCAGACAACGCCTCTGCATAATCCAAATCTTGAATATCAGACAGTGATTTAGCATATTGCAAATCACGGTCTTGACCAGAGATATCTAAGGTATCCAACTCATTTAACTTAGAACCTACAGATGCACGCACATTCATGATGTTGTCCACAGAGGTTTGCATATTGCCAATGGCAGTAGCGAGACCCGCTGAAAACGCAGCTTGTGTTGTAGCATCGGTGATGGGTGTATTGAGTAAATTCACAATGTTGTTCAGCGTGGCAAACACATCATTGCCATTGGCTAAAAAGACTTCGCTCCCGCTCACTGATACATCCATCAGGCGTTGTGCATCTACTTTCAGTTGTTGCACGTTGCTATCACCATTGTAGGTGGCGCCCGCACCCGAAGGAGTAAATGGCGCCACTTCTGAGTTAAAGCCCGCATATAAATATGTGCCGTATGCGTCTTTGCCATTGGCTTGGCCAACTAATGAATCAAGCGAATTTTTGAGATCAGTGGCGACAAAGCTACGCTCCAAATTGGAGTAAGCACCGTTACCCGCTGCCACCAATGTAGATTGCGCTGCCACCAATAAATTGGTGATATTGGTTAAACTTGATTCGACAGTTTCTAAATTGGTTTTGGCCACTGTACGCACGTTGGCATAGGTCGAATTCATTTCCTTTTGTTGCGAGATTTCAAGGGCACGCGCAGCAGCAACAGGATCTTCAGATGGCGTGGTAAAACGCTTTCCAGTGGATATTTGACCTTGTAACCGGGATTGATCGGCCTGAAGGCTGGTAATTTTGCCGATACCTTGATCAAAAAAAGTGTTGGTACTAATACGCATGATTCTTATCCTTTATTCCCACACCATTATCCAAGTTGGAGTAATACATCAAAAAGCTCACTGGCAATTTGCATCATCTTGCCTGCCGCTTGATAAGCTTGCTGGTATCGAATCAAATTAGTCGCCTCTTCGTCTAGATTAACGCCAGATTCAGATTGCATGGCAGCCGTTGCTTGCCCTAAAGCTTTGACTTCTGCCTCACCTGTGACTTTGAGCTCACGTGATTTATTGCCGACGCTGCTCACCATTTGTGAAAAGGCTGTGGTGTACGTGTTTTTGCTCGTGCTTCCCAACATCGCCACATTGCCTATGGTTTGAAGATCTGCCAATAACAAACCATTGCGGTTATCACCAGCGCCTGTGCTGGTGCCTGGTGCGATAGTAAACTGATCCCCGTTGGCAGGTGTGCCAGAGAGTGCAAAGCTTGTGCCACTCACAGACACTGTTGCACCACTGGTGTAAGTAATGGGAGCGCCGGCTGGGTAGGTCGTACTGACACCACCATAAGTGACTGTCACAGGTAATGTGGAGGGCGCCAGCGTCAGTGTGCTAGGCAAGCCACTGTTATAGGTAAAGTTTAACGCAGTGCTAAGCGGGCTACTTGCATAGGTACTGTCTACTTTGACTGCACTGATTGCGCCAGATCCTGTATTGCCCACGCCTAAGCTCGAGCTCAGCACTGGGCTACCCACTGCGAGTTTATTCACATCTTTAATCGCTAGCGACAACGTAGCAGCTGCATTGGCAGTAGGTTGAATTAAAAAGTCGTCCCCCGCATTGATGGTGCCACTAGCTTGCGAGATGGTTAAACCATCTATGGTTTGTGGCAAACTGGCATAGGTTTGTGCACTTTGATCACTTAAACGTGTGACTTTGTAATTGGTGCCATCGTACTGCACGCGATAATTACTACTTGTCACTAAACTTGGGTCTACAATTTGTGCGCTCAACTCCCCGTTGCCTGTATTTAGGCTGCTACTAGTTGCAACAGGCGCAGGAATATTAAATAAGGGGCCACCAGGTTGGCCGTTTCGGTCTAAACCTTGCGCATGTTGCGCATTAAATGACCCAGCCAATGCCACAGCGATTTGGCCAATTTGGTTTTGTACTTGGTCTAACGATTCACTTCTAAACTGTACCAAGCCGCCAATTGCACCACCAGACAAACTAGACGCCCCAAGCACCGTTACTTTTGAAGCGCTTTGATAGCCCACTTCGATACGGGATGGATTAGTGGGGGAGGTGGTGGTGACCAAGTTATAAGTATCTTCACCCACTACTAATGGCAAGCCATTGCCTACAAACACGTTATAGGTGCCTTGGTTTTGCGGTACAACCGTCGTTTTGATCTGTTTACTTAATTCAGATATTAACTGGTCACGCTGATCCATTAAATCATTCGGGACATTGCCAGTGGTGCTGATGGATTGTTCAATAATATCGTTAAGACTGGCAATTTGCTTGGCGTAGCTGTTGACCAAACTTACACTGGACACTAGCTGGTTATTCACACCCTGTTCAATTTCGTTCAAACGGCTATCCATGCTATTGAATCGATTCACCAATGACTGTGCATTAGAGAGCATGGTTTGGCGCGTAGGAATGTCATTCGGTTTGGAGGCGAGCGCTTGCACACCGGCAAAAAAATCATTCATGGCAGGATTTAAACCTGCGGTTTCATCCGATAGCATATTGTCTATCGCATTAAGCTGATTGCCATAGGTGGTATATGCTGCACCCGTCGATTGCAGGCTGATCATTTGTCGCGCCAGTATCTCGTTATATACACGTGATACCCCCGTGACTTCTGCGCCTTGACCGATAAACCCATAACCAAAATTTTGCGCTTGCGCAGCGGCCTGCACTACGACTTGACGGGAATAGCCAGGCGTAGAGGCGTTGGCAATGTTATGCCCAGTGGTGCTGAGCCCAATTTGCGCAGCATTGAGTGCGCTCTTGCCGATACTTAATATATTGGAAGCCATGATATGGTCCTTTTAATCCTCATATGTTGCCTAACGGCACTATCCATCAAAACTTTAATTAAGTTTGAACATTCTTTTTATAGCGTGCATTAATTGCCCATAATCTTATGAATCACGCTGCTTAATTTTTTTGCATAAGCAGGGTCGGTCGCATAGCCAGCGTTCTGCATGGCTTGTGCGTATTTCTCTACTTGATGCACATTTTCCACCACTTGTTGATAACGAGGATTGTTCTTCATCATATTGGCAAAATCTTTAAATGAATCTGCATAGCTGTCATAGACACGAAACTTTTCAATACGTTTTTGTTTTACACCATTGATATATTCAGTGGTGGTGGCTTCCACCACTTTGCCTTGCCAGTTACCCGTGGCTTTAATCCCAAATAAATTAAAGCTCGGTGTGCCATCGGTGGCTTTGATTTCTTTTTTACCCCAACCCGTTTCAAGGGCGGCTTGGCCTAACATTAAATGGGTCGGCATGCCGGTGCTGCGACTTGCTGCTTTAGCATGTTGCACCATATCTTTGATAAAGCCGGAGACGCTATTGGAAATGCTTTCTGTGATACTGCTGGTTTTGGCTGGTGTTTCAACTGGGCTGCTTGGTTGCGCAGGGCTCGCTTTTTTAGTAGGCATATTCGAAAAGTGTGGGGCGATCAAACTGTCTACTAAATCACCCGCTTTAGCCGGTAATTTTTCTAACACGTCGCCCACATTTTCCACAGCATTTTGGCTGCCTTTGCTCAGTTGCCTGACCAATACATCCGCTAACCCTAAACCCTTTGCGCTCAAATTGCTACTCAATTGTTGATCCAGCATCGACGTAAACATCTTACTTTGCTCGTTATCAAACACCCCTTCTTGGGCGCTAGCTTCACGCATGCTTTTCATCATCATGTTCATCATGATAGATTCAAATTGCTTAGCAACCGCTTTTAAGGCTTCGGGCGAGTTTTCCTTGGCAGCCTGTTTGAGCTGATTTAGGCTGCTGGCATCAAATGCCACTTTTCCAGTTAAATCGGCACCGGTACCCATGTTAGATAATCTCAAGTTCTGCGCGTAATGCTCCCGCAGCTTTCATGGCTTGTAAAATCGCGAGTAAATCTTGTGGCGTTGCGCCAATTGCATTTAACGCTTTCACTACATCTGATAGGTTTGCGCCGCTGTTTAACTTCAATACTTTGCCAGGCTCTTTGGTGATATCCACTTGTGAAACTGCGGTGGACACCGTAGTGCCGTCAGAGAATGCGCCGGGTTGACTAATGACAGGTGCCGTATTGATGACGACAGATAGGTTGCCATGTGACACGGCGCAACTATCCAAAGTCACCGCCTTATTCATGACGACTGAACCGGTACGTGCATTTAAGATGATTTTGGCAGGGGTAGCAGAAGGCGATACATTAATGGCTTCGAGTGAAGCTAAAAATGCAACACGGCTGGTATTTTGTGGTGCATTCACTTTAATCACTCGACCATCTTCTGCAAACGCCGTGTTTTGGCCGAAGCGACTATTGATAGCATCTACCACCAAAGAAGCTGTCGAGAAATCGCTTTCTTTCAGTTCCAAGTTAAAACTACCATTTTGGCTGATTGGGTTGGGCAGGGCGCGCTCTACAGTGGCGCCTTCAGAAATTCTGCCTACGCTTAAATGATTGATTTGCGTTTGCGTACCATTGGCAGATGCACCTACACCACCCACCACCAAGTTGCCTTGTGAGATTGCATAGATTTGTCCATCTGCGCCTTTGAGTGGTGTCATTAGCAATGTGCCACCACGTAAACTCTTTGCATTACCCATCGAAGACACCGTGACATCGAGTGTTTGGCCTGGTTGTGCAAACGCGGGCAAACTGCTGGTAACCATCACAGAAGCGACGTTTTTAAGTTGTAAGTTAGTGCCGGGCGGTAGGTTCACCCCCATTTGTTGCATCATGCTGATAATACTTTGTACCGTAAAAGGCGTTTGTGTAGTTTGGTCGCCCGTACCATCCAAGCCCACGACTAACCCATAACCAATCAATTGGTTGCTACGTACGCCTTGAATGGAGGTAATATCTTTCAGACGTTCTGCTTGAACATTGGGTACTAATGAGACTAAGCACACGAGAAAAAAGCAGCTTAAAGTTACTTTGCTATTCATCAGTGCCTGCATCCATCTATGAATTAGAACATGCATCAAAAGCTCCTATAACGCACTGATACTTAAGAAAAATCGGGCAAACATCGATGCAATTTCTGCGGCATCAATTTTGCTATTGGTGCGGTATTCAATGCGTGCATCCGCAATTTTGGTTGAGCTGACAAAGTTACCGATCGTAATGGTGTCTGGGTTAACAACACCCGAGAAGCGCACAAACTCGGTGCCTTTATCCAGTGAAATTTGCTTTTCACCACTGACCACTAAGAAGCCATTGGGCAACACTTCAATCACGGTGGCTGCAACAGCACCGTTAAACGCATTGCTTGAGTTGGCTGCAGCTTCATCCTCAAAGTCTCTGGAACCGCTTGCACCAACAGAAGATTTGGGCACGGCTTTGCCTAAGAATGAGGTGATCGAACCTTCGACAGAAGCGTCTTTACTCGCAGAACTACCACCCGCTTTTGTGGCAGAGGTATTTTCTGCAATGTTCACTGTGACTGTATCACCCACATAACGAGGACGACGATCTTCAAACATAGGACGGTAAGCAGCTTGATTGAAAATGGCACCCGTTTTTGGGGGCGTGGCTGCTGCTTGCGGTCTTGCAGTCATGGGTTGCTTCACAATGCTATCAGGCGTAATAGAGCAAGCGCCTAACATGGCAAAGGTCACCATTAACAATATGTGTTTCATTAACTTGTTCATATACGTCTCGCTAGTGCGTTAAACCGACATTACATTTGCGTGAGTTTTTGTAGCATTTGGTCAGACGTGGTAATGGCTTTGCTGTTAATTTCATACGCGCGTTGCGTTTGAATCATATTCACTAGCTCTTCCACCACATTCACGTTAGATGTTTCTACATAGCCTTGTGTCAACAATCCAGCGCCATTGCTACCAGGATTGTTGGTATTGGCATTGCCAGAAGCCGCAGTTTCTACATATAAGTTTTCACCTTTTGCCATTAAACCGGCTGGATTAATAAAGGTGGCTAATTGTAGTGAGCCAATTTGTGTAGAAGCCGTAGAGCCGGCAGTGGTCACTGAAATGACGCCATCACGACCAATGGTTAAACTTTGCGCATTTTGTGGAATAGTAATGGCAGGTTGTACCGGAAAACCACTAGACGTGACCAATTGACCTTGGCTATCCATTTGAAATGAACCATCACGGGTATATGCAGTTGTGCCATCTGGCAGCAATACTTGGAAAAAACCTTGGCCTTGAATCGCCACGTCTTTGTCGTTGCCAGTGAGTTGCAGATTGCCCTGCGTAAAAATACGCTCAGTGGCCACAGGTTTTACACCTGTACCCAACTGTAAGCCTGAAGGTAATTGTGTTTGTTGTGAAGATTGTGCACCAGGTTGGCGAATATTTTGATAGAGCAAATCTTCGAAGACGGCGCGTGAGCGTTTAAAGCCACTGGTGCTAACGTTTGCCAAGTTGTTGGCAATCACGTCCATTTGTGTTTGTTGCGCATCAAGCCCAGTTTTGGAGATCCATAGCGAGCGTATCATGATGTATCCTTTCACATAGCGTTATAAGCAATTTGCTTAACCTTACCACCATGGTAATACAGGCCTTGCTAACTCATATTGAAGAGTTGACTGGCTTTATTGGCGTTATTCTCAGCGCTCTGAACTAATTTCATCTGCATTTCGAATTGTCTAGCCAAGCTGATCATGCTGACCATCGCATCCACCACGTTGACATTGCTACTTTCTAAAGCACCACCCACCACACTTACATTGGCATCGGCTTCTGGCTGCGCGCCATTTTTGGTGATAAATACCCCTTCTTCAGAGCGCTTTAGGTTGGCAGGATCCGGATTGACCAGTTTTAAACGGCCAATCACGCTGGTTGGGCCAGGCATGGTGTTATTCATAACAGAAGAGATTGTGCCGTCTTTGCCAATCGAAATAGTGACGTCGGGTGGAATACTGATGGGGCCACCATCGCCCATTACCGTTAACCCATTGGCAGTTTGCAAAACTCCATTTTCATTGACTTTTAGTGAGCCATTGCGGGTATAGCCTTCAGAACCATTGGGGCGTTGCACCACTAACCAGCCATCCCCTTGTACCGCAACATCTAAATCGCGCCCCGTTTGTTCAATGGCACCAGAGTTAAAGTCTGCACCTACAGTTGCATCTACAACAAATGCACGTGTGGGTAAGCCTTGTCCTATGATAGGCACAGCGCGGAAAGAATCGACTTGTGCTTTAAAGCCAGTAGAAGTGGCATTGGCAAGATTGTGCGCGGTGGTCGCCTGTTGTTCTAGGATATGTTTCGCGCCAGTCATGGCGGTGTAAATCATTCTGTCCATTATCTCTACTCCTTTAAAGCATCAAGACTCATTAACTATTAGCGTAGGTTCACGAGTGTTTGTAATACTTGGTCTTGCGTTTTAATGGTTTGCGCATTGGCTTGGTAAACGCGTTGTGCTGTGATCATATTGACCAATTCTGCAGTTAAATCCACGTTAGAATCTTCAATCGCAGAAGACTGCAATACGCCAAAGCCGCCCGTATTTGGTGGACCGACCAATGGGTTGCCAGAGGTGCCACTTTCTGCCCAAGCATTGCCACCTAATGATTGCAAACCGTTAGGGTTTACAAAGCTTGCTAAGACCACTTGGCCTAATACGCGCGATTGACCATTGGTGTAACGGCCAATAATCATACCGTCGTTGCTAGTGCTAAAGCCAGATAAACGGCCTGATGAGTAGCCATCTTGTGTAAGCGCGTTGACACTAAAATTTGAACCAAATTGTGTACTGTCTGTGTAATCAATAGTCAAAGCAACAGGGCTTGCTCCCGTAGTTGGCGTAAAGTTCACAGTGGGGAGAGCAGGTACTGAGGTAGGAGCGACACCTGTGCCGTTAAATGTAAGCGTAGAGGTAGGTGCAGGTAAAACGGTCGTAGACACGCCGTCAGCTGTGGTAAAAACATCCCATGTGCCAGCGCCAGTTTTCACAAAAAAGCTTTGAATATTGTGGGCATTACCCAAACTATCAAACACAGTCACAGCGCTAGAGTTGTGATAAGTAGTGGGGTCTGCAGGATCAAATCCAGCTGCCGTTAATGTGGTGTTGCGTGAATCCAAGTTAACTACACCGGTCACCTCAGTCGTGGCTGTAGGTTGTAAATCTGCTGTATTGATATTGAGTTCTGACGGAGCGCCCGTGGACAAAACGCCTGCGGTGTCAGCGGTGTAACCAGTGAGGCGGTTGCCTTCACTATTCACAATATAGCCAAATTTATCCATTTGGAACTGACCGTTACGTGTATAAGTGATGGCACCATCATTGCTCATGCGGAAAAAGCCTCCACCGTTAATTGCAATGTCTAATGGGTTGTTGGTACTGGTAATATTACCTTGGGTAAATTGCTGGGCCACGGTAGAAATTTTAGTACCAATCCCAATTTGGGAGGTGCCACTGCCTGTTAATGAATTGGCAAATACATCGGCAAACTCAGCACGTGATTGCTTAAAACCCACTGTATTGGCATTAGAAACGTTGTTGCCTATCACTTCTAACGTTTTGGATGCTGCGTTTAAACCACTTAAACCTTGTTGAAAGCTCATCTTGTTCTCCTAATCTGATGCAGATAAATATTTGCCTGACATACTTAAATATTGGTTAAAAAATCTCTTTAACATCGGCGGTGTTCACTGAACTGTTGTTACTTAAATTCAGCTTAATGCCACCATTGACGTTTGATACACTTAGTACTTTGGCGTAACTTAAGGCAGTTGCTTCTACAGCCTGACTACCTATTGTCGCGTTGACTTCAATTTTATATTCACCATTTGCAGCGACTGAGCCATCATTGGTCTTTCCATCCCATGTCAAAGGCAAGGTGCCTTCACTTTGCGCGCCTAATGACACATCGCGGATGGTATTGCCCGCGTTATCTTTAATGGTGATGGATAGTTTGTCAGCACCAACTGGTAATTCAACACCAAAGTAGCCGCCTGCACCTTCAGTAGAGACATTGCTACCCGATACCAGAACATTATGTCCAATCATGCCAGAGGCTTGATAGGATTGACCAACTTGTACACTCGCAATCAGTGCTGACATAGTGTCATTTAGTTTATCGATGCCCGTCACAGTAGACAGTTGAGCCATTTGACTGGTCACTTGCGCATTGTCCATTGGGTTCAATGGGTCCTGATTTTTCATCTGCGTTACCAGCAAAGTCATAAAGCGATCCTGAATATCATTGACGCTCGATGTGTTGGATTGTTTTGTCCCGTTCACTGTGTCTAGTAGTGTTTGCGTTGGGCCGTTGGTATTTTGTATAGTGGTCATGGCTTGTCCTTATAAAGTGCAGTGAAATCGATATTGCGCGATTAATATTTTTATTGTCCGATGCTGAGTGTTTTCATCAGCATGGTTTTTGCGGCGTTCATGGTTTCTACGTTGTTTTGGTAAGCACGTGAAGCCGAAATCATGTTGACCATCTCCTCTGTCACATTCACATTGGGCATCGTCACATAGCCTTTTTCATCTGCTAGCGGATGTTTCGGGTCAAAAATCACTTTTGGTGGCGCATCGTTCTCAATGACTTTATTCACTTTTACACCGCTTGCAGCAGGGTTAGCACTGGGAACGGCGCTAAATACTACTTGCTTTGATTTATAAGGTTTGCCATTGGCACTGGTGGCGCTATCCGCATTGGCTAGATTACTGGCGACCGTATTTAAACGCTGAGACTGCGCGCTCATGGCTGAGCCAGAAATATTGAATACATTAAATAAAGACATACTGAACTCCTTTAAAAGGACAATTACTGACCTTGAATGGCCGTGAGCATTTTTTTAATTTGCCCATTAATCATATTTAGGCTCGCCTCATAGCGAAGCCCGTTATCTACAAACTGGTTACGTTCTACATCCATATCGACAGAGTTGCCATCGACACTGCCTTGAATAATGGGCCTAAACAAAGGCTCGTTTTGACCAAGTGCTGCACTGCTGCCATTGTTATTTAAATGCATTGCAGAGGTTTTACTTAAGCCGTCTGCGGCTGTGCTATTGGCCGAGGCGCTTTGTCCCAACGCATTCTGCATGGCCGATTTAAAGTCAATGTCACGTGCCTTGTAGTTTGGTGTGTCTGCATTGGCAATATTGGCAGCAATAACTTCTTGGCGTTGGCTGCGCACTCTTAAAGCGTTTTGGTGAAAACTTAACGCTGCATCTAATTTATTCAACATAGCAATTCCTTTCATGACACATGCAATCAAACTGGTTGATTTTGGTTCCTGAATGCAGATGTACTTTTATCAGTCTTGCGCTAAGTCTAAAACTAAGCTGCAAAGTTTTATGGCATAAATAAAGGGATAAACACCGTCCTTTTCATCACTTAGGTTATGGGTGAAATCCGTAGAATATATAATTAATTCAGTGTATAGATAGGGTTGCCCATGCGACATGTTGAAAAAATATCATTTAAAACCAATTGGTTAATGATAGGTCATGGTGTCCTATTGTTGATGGTGTTGCCGTTGGCATATGCAGAATCTTCAACGTTACCACAACAAATTGCGACCAATACTGCTGCATCAAGCAAACAAAACTTGGCAATTTTAAAAGATAAAGTGACCGATTTTCTGATGGTGCAAGCAGTAGGGTATCCTGGCAAAGTCAGTGTCAAAACAGGTGCTATTGATCCCAACCTAAAGTTAGCGGCATGTCATGACGTCAATGTATTTATGCCCAATGGCAGTCGACCTTGGGGTAAAACCAGTGTGGGGGTGAGTTGTATGGCACCGCAATGGAGCATTTATGTACAGGCTACTGTCAGTGTGCAAGCACAATATTTAGTTGCAGCCATCCCATTAGTACAAGGACAGCAGGTGACACAACAAGACATGCTATTTGAATCAGGCGATCTCACGCAATTACCAGCAGGTATATTTACCGACATGCCGCAGGCCATTGGGCGCACAGTCAATATTTCGATGAGGGCGGGGACTGTGTTGAGGCAAGATATGCTCAAAGCCAGCCCGGTAGTGCAACAAGGTCAAACTGTAATGGTAGTATCAAACGGGCAAGGGTTTTCCGTATCTGCTGAAGGGCAGGCAATGACTAAAGCCAGTGAAGGGCAAGTCGTACAAGTCAAAGTAGCCAATGGTCAATTGGTTTCTGGCATTGCTCGCATCGGTGGAAAAGTTGAAGTAATATATTAGTAATGTATTTTAACTATATGAATTAAATGTATTTAATAGTAATATTTTGTCTATCGCGCAATTTCCGATAAAAAATATCACAAAGGATTAAAGTTCGCTTAAACTATGCCGATACCACTCATATACAGAGGTGTTTAATTAAGCAGTTGGCACAGAATATTTGCGAAAAGGATTTAACCATGAAAATTAATGATTCCATCAAAAACAAAGTTGAGCTTGGTGCTGATAAAGTCGGCAACGGCAAAAACTTGGGCGCGAGTGGCCTTGCCGCCAATAAAACGGAAACCACAAGCACGACTAAATCAAGTGAAAGCGTCACCTTGTCACCCATGTCAGTGCAATTGCAATCGATTACCTCTGAAGTGTCCGCGTCAGAAGTGTTTGATGCTGAAAAGGTGAATGCCATTAAATCAGCCATTGAAAGCGGTCAGTTTAAAGTCAACTCTGAAAAAGTGGCTGATGGTTTGATTGATACTGTTAAAGATTTATTGAAAAAATAAACCAAGCCGAGGTTCATCATGTTTACTACAACGCACACTGCTAAAACCATACGTTCAGACATTAATTTTGAGCAGGATGCGATGCTGGTGAATCAATTGCTGACGGATTTACAAAAAGAGCAGGCAGCGTTGGTGGTCTCCGATGTGCACACCATTGAGCAGTTGATTAGTAAACGCTTGTTGTTGTTGCAACAACTTAGCCTAGCCGCAAAAAATAGATATGATGCTCTTGCGATGCAAGGGTATGAGGCCAATGAAAAGGGTATGGCTAATTGGCTAAAAGTACAGGCAAAACCGATTTTAAACCGTGCTTGGGATAACTTTCAAAAAGCTTTAGTACAAGCCAAAGAGATGAACCGCTTAAACGGTGTGCTCATCAACAAACATGTCAATCGTAACCAACAAATGCTCAGCCATTTACAAGGGGAATCTGTACGCACAGATACCTATGGCAAAAACGGGCAGTCACAATCGCAACATTTCCTTCGAGGTTCTCTCGTCGTTTAATAAATATTTCACATAATAATATTGACAAGCTTCAATATTATTTGCATCATGTCACTCTGAATCCATTACATAAATATACATCAACAAGTGTATGTTTATACAATAATAAATATAAGTTGAACATCATTGTTTTTGAAATGAATGTGGTGAATTTTGACGTTTTTATACTCACCAAAGATTGCATTTTCTTTTCATACAACAAAGTAGGGATCCGTTGTTTAACTTGATTAGATTGAAAGTTGAAAATGGGAACTACTAATCAAGACGCTGACAAAGCTGGAGAACATGCTTTAAGTCTGCTTGCAAAAATTACCCAGCACTTGCAGGGCATGATCTATCAGTTCCGATTACAGCCAGATAAGTCCACTAGCATCCCTTATGTAAGCCCCCAAATCATTGATTATTTTGGATTAACACCAGAACAGGTACAAGCTGACGCCAGCGAGTTACTCAAGCGAATTGACCCTCGCGACTATGACCGATTCTTAGAGACTGGCCGTATTTCAGCTGAAAATCTTACGCCATGGCAGTGTGAATTTAGGGTGACCTATGCCAATAGCAATATTGTTCGCTGGTTTTTGGGTGACTCCTCTCCTGAGCGAGAGCCAGACGGCAGTATTTTGTGGACAGGCTATATTAAAGATATCTCTGAAACTAAGCAGATAAAGCAAACCGCAATCCTAGGCGGCATTGCGATGCATGCGCAATTGGGTTCCATTCCTGATTTGCTATTTGAAGTAGATGAACATGGCATATGTCAGTCCATCCATTCAGCATCACAAGAGCTACTTGCCGCTTCACCCAATGCCTTTATTGGCGAGCCAGTGCATGTGTTTTTGCCCAAACGTGCATGTGAAGCAATTTTACAAGCAATCCATGAAGCCCAGTTAGCGGGCAGTTCCCATGGCAAACACTTTGCATTAGATTTGTTGCAGGGCAAACGTTGGTTTGAGCTTTCGCTAGTACAACACAATAACAATCACACACGTATCACCTATTTAACGCTGGTGCGGGACATCACTGAACAAAAAAAGGCACAAGACAAATTAAGAATTGATTCTTATGCATTTCGCGCGATATCCCAAGGTGTGTTAGTAGCAGACTGTGAGCGAAAGACGGTGGCAGTCAATGATGCCTTTACTAGAATCACCGGTTATACCTTGGATGACTTAGAGGGGAAAGATTTTGCGGTATTATATTCGGCAAATCACAATCTCGATTCAAGCTTAGAAATACAGCAATTATTGGCGCAAAATCTAGCCTTTTCTGGCGAAGTTATTTCCCACCATAAAGATGGAAATCCTTTTTTAAACGAAATGACCATCACACCAGTTGTGGATGAAAACAATGTTGCAACCAATTTTGTGTGTGTCATTCGCGATATTACTGAACAAAATGCGTTAAAAATTGCTATTGAAGAATCACGCTATTTACTGATCACGATCATTGATTCCGCCCCCTCAAGAATATTTTGGAAAGATAAACAATCCCGTTATTTGGGCTGTAACAAAGCGTTTGCACATGAAATGGGCTTGCAAGATCCCTCCGAGATTTTTGGTAAAACGGATGAGGATTTTTTCCCATCTGAGTATGCAGAAAAATTTAAACAAGATGACGCCATTGTAATGTCAGCAGCTGAGCCCAAGCTTTTTTATGAAGAGGAAGTCATCAATAGCCAGGGTATGCATGATTGGGCACTGAAGTCCAAAGTACCCTTGCGCAATGCGCATAATGAGGTGATTGGGTTGCTTGGTGTGTTTGACATCATTACCGAACGTAAAGAAGAGCAAGCGAAATTACGTAAAACCCAGCAAGCGCTGCTGGAATCGAACGAACGCTACATGGACTTATACGAGTTTGCGCCAGTAGGGTATTTGACAGTCAACGAGAATGGCATGGTGTCAGAGGCCAATTGGAAAGCGCGATCTATCTTGGGTATTAAGCGTAAAGATTTGGGCAAAGAGCGTTTTGCACGTTTTGTATATCAAGACAATAAGAAATATTGGCAGAGTCAATTTGCTTTACTTAAGGACTTACAAGAGGGTGGGGAACTTGCTTTTGAATTGACGCTTTCAAACGAAGAAGCCAATACGCATGTGGATGTTAAGCTGAGTTGTGTACGCACAAGTGCCATGGAGAATCAATCCATGGTACGTATGACATTGTTTGATATCACGGCAATGAAACAGGCGGATACTGAATTAAGACAAAAAGAAGCCTATCAGCGTTCGTTACTCGATAATTTCCCTTTTATGGTGTGGCTAAAAGATAAAGATTGTCGCTTTTTAACGGTTAATCAGGCGTTTTTGCAGGCTTGTGGCGCTACATCATTAGAAGAAGTCATAGGAAAATCCGACGTCGATGTTTGGACCCCTGACTTGGCGGACATGTATAAAAAACAAGACAAGTCGGTCATGATGAGTCGAGCACCAAAAACAGTGGATGAAATTATCGAAGTACAAGGTAACCGATTGTGGTTTGAAACGTATAAATCGCCAGTGATCGTTGGCGATAAAGTGCTAGGCACTGTGGGCTTCTCCAGAGACATTTCCAGCCGTAGACGCATGTCAAATTATGAGCAATTTAGAAGCCGCATGCTGGAGCTCGTGGTACGTGAGGAAAATCTGCAAGTAATATTGAAGAGTATTGTATCTGGCCTTGAACAAATCAACCCCGCCATGTTTTGCCTGATTGCGCTGTTAGACGACAAAGGAAAACAATTGCGTGTGGCCTCTGCCGTCAGTTTGCCTGCTGGTTTTGTGGCCGTGGTCGAGGGTATGAAAATTGGGATGGGCGCTGGTTCGGTAGGCACAGCTGCTTTTACAAAGCAACGCGTCATTGTTGAAGATGTGATGACACATCCTTATTGGACCAAAAATAGGGATGTCGCACAGCAGTATGGCATCGGCTCTAGTTGGGCAGAACCGATTCATGGCGCAAAAGGCAATGTGTTGGGTGCGCTTGGTATCTATCACCAAAATGCACAAACACCAGATGCAGATGACATTACTTTGATTGAGCAATCTGCCAAACTCATCAGTATTGCGCTGGAACGACATGAATCCATCTCTAAAATTGCACACTTGGCCTATTTTGACGATGTAACAGGGTTGCCAAATCGCAGATTTTTATTTGAACAACTCAAACGCTCAATGGCCATGAATCTTGAATCGGGTGCCAATGGTGCGCTTATGTATCTTGATTTAGATCAGTTTAAAACCATCAATGATTCACGTGGACATGATGTAGGCGATATGTTGTTGCTAGAGGTGGCCAATCGACTTAAAGCGAATTTACATGCAGCTGACACCATCGCCCGCGTTGGTGGTGATGAATTTGTGATTTTATTGGAGGGCTTAAGTAGTGCACCGATTGAAGCGGCAAAAGAGGTGGAGATGGTAATTGCACGCGTGATAAAAGCTTTAAGTAAACCGTTCACCATTACCAAGCATAAACACCATGTCAGTGCGAGTGTTGGGGTGACTTTGTATGGGCAGCAAAAAATAGATGCTGAAGAAATATTGCAACAGTCTGATATCGCAATGTTTCAGGCCAAAAAATCTGGGCGAAATACCTTTCGATTTTTTGACCCCAAAATGCAGGCTAACATTACAGCCTTGGTGGGCTTAGAGACGGAACTCAGAAAAGCACTCAGCGAGCAACAGTTTAAACTTTACTTTCAAGTGCAAGTCGATCATTTAGGTCAGCCTTTTGGTGCAGAAGCGTTGATTCGCTGGTTACACCCAACTAGGGGCATCATTTCACCTGCTGACTTTATTCCATTGGCGGAAGAGTCGGGCTTGATTATTCCGATTGGTGCATGGGTATTGGATACAGCCTGCGCACAGATTAAAACTTGGCAAAATAATCCGAATACACGCGAGCTTACGCTTTCTGTCAATATTAGTGCTAAGCAGTTTAGACAACGCGACTTTGTACAGCAAGTGAAAGCGTGTATCGAGAAGCACGGGATTGATCCCATGTACTTGAGGCTGGAACTCACAGAAACGATGTTGCTGGATAATGTGGAAGAAACCGTGGAGTATATGAACGCGTTGGGTCAGGTTGGCGTGCAATTCTCTCTCGATGATTTTGGCACGGGTTATTCATCCTTGCAGTATTTAAAGCGTTTGCCGCTTTACCAACTTAAGATTGATCAATCTTTTGTGCGTGATATTGTCACAGATAGCCACGATAGAACGATTGTCCGCACCATCATCGCCATGGCGCAAAGTATGTATATTGGCGTGATTGCTGAGGGGGTTGAAACACAAGAACAGCGCGAGCTACTGTTGACCAACGGTTGTAGACGATACCAAGGTTTTTATTTTGGTAAACCATTAAGCATAGAACAATTCAACGCTATTTTTAAAACGATTCCACACTAGGCACCACAGTCTCTTGAAGCACTTGTGGTTCTTGTGTTAACGCTGGTATTGGTGCCGACGTTTCGGCTGGCAACACTTGTGGCAACTGCGGTTTTATTTCTAAATTATCGTCCATCAAAGGTGTGGTTTCATACAGTATCATGATGGATACGCGTCTATTTTTTGCACGACCAAATTCGGTATCGCTGCTGGTTAATGGTTGCGTATCGCCATACCCAATTGCACTTAGGCGGGTTTCTTTTACACCGGCTTGGTTAAGTAACCTGACCACTGTGGTAGCACGCACTGCGGATAGCTCCCAATTAGAATAAAACTGTGGTGTGTGAATGGGCGTACTATCGGTGTGCCCTTCAATTTGGATCAAACGCTGATGGCTATTCAAAATAATGGCAATTTCGTTGAGCACTGGTGTGGCGGCCTCGGCAATGTCGGCAGAGCCCGAGGTAAACAGTACGCTATCGTTGATATCGATACGCACGCCACGATTGTTTTGCATCACTTGCACTTTACCTTCTTGTATCATGCCACTGAGTTTGTTCGATAGCTCAAGCCCCATCCGCGCCATATTCTCGCGTTCACGTTTTGTTTTTTCTTGGTACAAATAACTTAACGGTAAGGGCTTGATGATGGTTTTTTTTGGTTGCGGTTTTGACTCAATTTTCTTGATTTGAATCGACTGTGGATTGTTCCCAGCAAACGCATTGCCCATGGCATTGGTGAGCGCATTATATTTGCTTAGATTGACTGAAGAAATGGCATACATCACCACAAAAAATGCAAAGAGTAGGGTGATGAAATCTGCGTACGAAACTAACCAGCGGTCTGGGTTATCATCATCGTCATCAAAGGGTTGTCTTCTAATCATTGTGTTGTTTAATGCAGGTAAGACTGTAGGCGTTCATCCACAATTTTAGGGTGATCACCTCGCGCAATGGATACCCATGCGTTTAGTAACATTTCACGTCGCATCATCTCTTGATGAATCAAGGTTTTCAATTTGCTAGCAATCGGTAAAAATACTAAATTGGCCAAAGCCACGCCGTAAATGGTGGCCACAAAGGCAATGGCAATCCCACTGCCTAGCTTACTTGGGTCAGATAAATTTTCCATCACTTGAATCAATCCAATTACCGCGCCCAAAATACCAATAGTGGGTGCATAGCCGCCGGCCGCGCTCCATACTTTGGCCGCATTACGTTGTTTCAATTCATAAAAATGCATATCAATGGCGCAAATTTCACGAATACGATCTGGGGGCGTACCATCAATCATCAATTGCAAACCTTTGCGAATAAACGGTTCAGATTCACGTGCTAAGAAATTTTCCAACATGAAAATACCTTCTTTACGTGCGAAAATTGCCCAAGCATTGATACGAGCGACTAGTTCATGACGATCATCATGCGGGACTATAAACACCTGTTTTGCCATCTGCAAACCCTCGCTAAAGCTTGCAAAGTTACTTTGGAGTAATACCGCACCAAACGTGCCAAATAGCACAATCATCAGCGCAGCAGGTTGCATGAGTGAAGCAATTTGCCCACCCTCTACCGCTTGCCCAACTAGCAGCCCTAAAAGGGCAATGGCTATGCCAGCTAAACTACCCCAGTCCATGCTCTCTCTTTCAAATGTGCACGTAATCGAGCCACGGCTTGGCTATGCAATTGACATACACGGGATTCAGACACATTCATGACAGCGCCAATCTCTTTTAGATTGAGCTCTTGTTCGTAGTAAAGACCCATCAACATTTTTTCGCGTTCGGGCAGTGCATCAATTGAATCAATTAATGCATCGCGGAAATCACTTTCAAGTAAGCCTTTAATTGGATCATTGCTGCCATCATCTAAAAAGCGATCTAAAAAGTGCTCACCGCCACTTTCCTCGTCATGAAAATCTTCGTAGTAGACCAATTGATGGCCTTGGCAATCGCCCAGGGTATCGTAATAATCTTGTAACGAGACATCCAATTTTTTCGCAATTTCATTTTCAGAAGGTGGACGGCCGAGATGCTGCTCTAGTTGATGGATGGCCGCTTCAATATCACGCATATTCTTACGCACGCTACGTGGCACCCAATCCGCACTTCTCAACTCATCTAACATGGATCCACGAATACGTTGCGCAGCATAGGTTTCAAACTGCGCACCATGCGTGTCTTCATAGCGATTAATTGCATCCAGCAAACCAATCATGCCCGCTTGAATCAAGTCATCGAGCTCGACACTTGGGGGCAGTTTTGCTTTGAGTTGATAGGCAAGTTTTTTGACCATAGTGGCGTGTTTCGCCAGCATTTCACTTTTTTGGTCATGTTTTCCAGTAACTGTATACATAAATAACCTTTGGCCTACACTCAGGCGTATTGTTCTTGGGTAAAATGCGCAGGCGACAACTCAGCAGGCGTTGCGTGTTTGTAATTCAATTTAAGTGCCATTTTCTTGAAAGCATTTGACGCGGTCGCTAATGGAAATGCCTCAATGACAGAGCGGCCTAGTTGTGAGGCTTTACTTAAATGGTCGTCTTTTGGAATCGCACCAAAAAACTCTAACTCCACGCGCATATAACGTTTAGCTACCGATGAAATATTGTTGAATACCACTTTGGCTTGGTGCTCTGTCGCGTTGTCTACCATGATGCCAAAATGACGACGGCCCAATTGGCTGTAGATGTTTTTGATCATTGCGTATGCATCTTTGATAGATTCTGGCTCGCGGGTCAATTGAATGATGATTTCGCCATCATTCAATAAGCTAATCGGTAACAAATGCGCTTTATTCAATGAAGCATCTACCAATAAGATTTCATACTGATTAGCAAGTGTGTTGAACAAACCAGTTAAATATTCACTCATGCTGTGATTAAGCATCTGATCTAATTGGCTTTTCTGCATCATTTTGGCTATTGAAAATCCATGCTGAGACATGCGAATGGCTTTGGTCAGCGCGATTTTCTTGGTGGCCGTGTCTACCAATGTTGGCAAACTATTGATGCCGTAAAACGTTTCTGAGGACTCTTTTGATGCATGTATCACCAAGGTTTTATTGCCTTGATCACTAATCGATGCAGCCAAATTGGTCATGAGACGTGATTTGTCATGGGTGGATGCAGCCGAAATAATCGAGATGATACGTGGCGCTGGTGCCGCCATAATTCTACGTAACCCTGCGGCTTGATCTTGTGGAATATTAAGCATGACCCACCTCCGTCGCTTTGATGTAATCGGCGTAGTTATCAATATTGGCGACCACAAAAGGCAACTCTTCTTCTAGAAATTGGAACGGCCAGCTGGTAGAGTTCAAAGTCATGGCTTTAGAAATCAATTCGACTTTGTTCGCCACTTGGATATCTTCTGGCACACGTTGACCGTGCGTGGTGTAATAGAGTTTGAGTTTTTCGCGGATAATGACATCCAAGGTATTGCCAATCGTTGCCGCTTCATCCAATTTGGTGATAATGCAGCCATCAAGTGCGCGGCCTTTATAGGCGCGAATCACATCGGTTAATGTCTCTCCAGTGCAAGTGGCGTTCAAGCATAAGAGTTTTTTAATTTTGACGTTCATATTAGAAAGCATGGCAATTTGTTCTGTCACCATGCGGTCACGTTGGCTCACACCCACGGTATCAATCAAAATCGTATGTTTGTTTTTAAGTTCGTTCAGGGCAATTTTTAAATCGGCTTCATCTTTTACCGCATAGACCATCACACCTAAAATTTTGCCGTATATACGCAATTGCTCATGGCCCCCAATCCTGTAGCCATCTGTAGTAATCAAGCCTAAATTTTGCGTACCATGTTTCATCACATAGCGTGCTGCCAGTTTAGCGGTGGTGGTGGTTTTGCCCACACCGGTTGGACCCACTAACGCGAATACACCGCCTTGGTTTAGCAACTCGCTCTCGTCTTTGATGGTATCTAAGTTTCTTGCCAATGCACCTTTGATCCAAGCAGATGATTTGGCCATATCTAAACTATTGGGTAATTTTTCTGCTAATTGTCTGGACAGTGAAGCGCTAAAATTTGCCGC
>NCGC01000089.1 GCA_002281475.1 Methylophilales bacterium 28-44-11 | reverse complement strand
TAGCAGATTTTGGTATGCATCAAGACGCAATGTGGCAGGGAGGCGAACATCCGCAACACGCATTTTTATGGCACTCCTTATTAGCTTCATCGCTTAATTTAAAATTGTTAAACCCACGTGAAGTGATTCAAGCGGCTGAACAGGCCTATCGAAAAAATAAATTGTCCTTGGCCAGCGTGGAAGGCTTTATCCGACAGATTTTAGGTTGGCGCGAATTCATCAGAGGAGTGTATTGGTTAGATATGCCAGCCATGGCGACAAGCAATTATTATGAACATCATCGTCAATTGCCATCCTGGTATTGGACCGGCAACACCCATATGAACTGTATGCGTCAAACCATTTCACAAACACTGCAATACGGGTATGCGCACCACATTCAACGCTTGATGGTGACAGGCATGTTTGGCTTATTGGCTGAAATCGCACCCAATCAAGTAGAAGATTGGTATCTGGCCGTGTATGTTGACGCAGTGGAATGGGTAGAATTGCCCAATGTGGCCGGCATGGCATTGTATGCCAATGGCGGTCGCTTTACCTCCAAGCCTTATGTGGCAAGTGGCGCTTATATTCAGCGCATGAGTAATTATTGCCAAGGTTGCCGCTACAAACCCGATATCAAAACGGGTGCACAAGCTTGCCCGGTGACTTCGTTATATTGGCATTTTCTGATTAAACATTATGATGAATTTGCGCGTAATCCACGCACTGTCTTAATGGTAAAACATGTGGATAAAATGACTGACGAACAACGCAATAGCATTACTGATTATGCACAAGGTTTGCTGGCGCAGTTAGATGGGCTTTAAGACAATGCGAAACTTTAATGAATGTCACAAATTTGTCACAAACTTGTAGACGTTTCAGCATAAAATAAAGTCATGACAATCTCTCTTTTAGACCGTGATCTTAGTATCCTCAGCTTTAACCAACGTGTACTCACTTTAGCGCAACGTGAAGACTATCCCTTACTAGAACGCTTACGCTTTTTATGTATTGTGGCGTCTAATATGGATGAGTTTTTTGAAGTGCGTATGCCACAACAATTACAAGCGGTGCAAGACAATGTGACGCAAGGTTTAGTAAGCACGCAAAGTTTTGAGAAAATCTCTAATAAAGCGCATGCACTGGTAGCTAAACAATATGAGTTATTTAATGATGAGTTGATGCCTGCATTAGCCAAAGAGGGCGTGCATCTTGTCTCGGGTGGGGTGCGAACGCCCGAACAAAAGCAGTGGGTTGCACAATACTTTAAACGCGAGGTAAAGCCGTTGCTGATGCCCGTGGCGCTCGATCCTTCGCATCCTTTTCCGCAAGTGGCCAATAAATCTCTTAACTTTATTGTAGATCTTGAGTATGCGCATAATCAGGAGCGCAATATTGCCATTGTACGTGTGCCACGCGTAGTGCCACGCTTGGTTAAACTACCAGCCAATATCAGTCAAAAAGAGCAATGCTTTGTGTCGCTCACCAGTATTATCCGTGCCAATTTAGACGATCTATTTACAGGCGCACGTATCTTGCATTTTTCCCAGTTCCGCGTCACGCGCAATTCAGATTTAGCATTAGACGAAGATGATGTAGCTAATTTACGCATCGCGTTAAGAGAAGAACTGGCACATCGTCAATATGGTGATGCCGTTCGTTTAGAAGTGTCGCACGAATGTGATGCTGAGTTGGCCAACTTCCTGCTCGAACAGTTTAAATTACCTGAACCCGCTTTGTACCGCGTCAATGGACCGGTCAATTTGGGACGCTTGATTCAATTGCCTGACTTAGCCGAAGGTGCACATCTCAAATTTAATGCTTTTGTACCGCAATGGCCAAAAGGGTTGCAGCGTAACCAGTCCATACTCGCGCAACTCAAAGACAAAGATATTCTGATCCATCAACCGTTTGAGAGTTTTGATGCGGTCATAGAGATGTTGGAAGAAGCAGTAGAGGATCCAAATGTCCTAGCTATTCGGCAGACCATTTATCGCACTGGAGCAGATTCTCGTATTTTGCGATTACTGCAAACCGCAGTACGTAAAGGTAAAGAAGTACTGGTGGTGGTGGAGCTGAAAGCACGCTTTGATGAAGAGGCCAATATTAACTGGGCAGAATCCTTGGAATCGATTGGTGCGCAAGTGGTATATGGAGTGGTGGGTTTAAAAACTCACGCCAAAATGTTGCTGATCATGCGACGCGAAGGCAAAGCGATTAAGCGCTATGCGCATCTTTCGACGGGCAACTACAATCCAAAAACAGCTAAGCTGTACACAGATGTGTGCATGTTGACATCGGATGCCACCATCACCCGTGAAATGGAATATGTCTTTAGGCATTTGACCAGTGAATTGCCCTTGCCGCGCATGCAACAGCTGTTGGTCGCACCATTTACTTTGCAGACTTCCATGTTGGGACAAATTAAAAAAGCGCAATTGGCGGCTGGGCGTGGACACCCCGCAAAAATTGTTGCCAAAATGAATTCACTCACCGATGAGACCTTAGTATTGGCGCTGATTGCAGCAGCCAAAAAAGGGGTAGAGATTGATTTGATTGTGCGTGGCGCCTGCATTTTGCCCGTAGAGTTGCCTGAGTTAGGCGGACGTGTGCGTGTGCGCTCCATCGTCGGCAGATTGCTAGAACACTCCAGAGTGTTTTATTTCAATATTGCAGGGGACGTCAATATTTGGCTCTCGAGTGCGGATTGGATGAGTCGCAACATGATGCGACGTGTAGAGGTGGCATGGCCTATTCATGATGTGATGATGCAAAAACGCATCATTGATGATTTGCTCACCCCTTATATGCAAGACAACGTAGATGCTTGGGTGTTGGGGCCTAAAGGGGAATACCAACCTGTGCAAAAAGCACAAGCATCCTCCACACATCCGCATGTTGTGTCTTGCCAAGCATTGTTATTAAAAAAACACAGTTAGTGATCGAATCATATGCAAGACCATATCGCAATTAAAGACATTATTTTATGGCGGCATGCCGATGCTGAAATGGCCACCGCGCGGCAAGATGACATCTCTCGAGCACTCACCTCCAAAGGTGTAAAACAATCGCGTTTGATGGCAAAGTGGCTAAACAAATATTTGCCTAAAAATACGCAGGTATTAGTTAGCCCAGCGTTACGCGCATTGCAGACCGCAGAACCATTAGATTTTAAGTCGGAGATTGTAGAAGCATTGCAACCCGATACCTCGTTGCAAAACATCTTAAATGTACTAGGGCAATATTCAGCTGATAGTGTCATGCTTATTGGCCATCAACCTTGGATTGGGGCGTTGATTGCGCATCTGCTCAGTGGGGATGACAAAGCGATAAGCGTGAAAAAAGGCGCAGTGTGGTGGCTACGCCTTTCTCAACAATCTAAGGGTGGTTATCAGTTGTTTACTGTACAAACACCACAGCTTTTAGATTAACGATCATTTAGATTCAAAATCCATCTAAAGTAACTGATATCTTAATTTTACTTTTTAGGACGACCTGTTTTAATCACTGGAATTTTTTCCATGGTTAATTTCAATGTGTTGTCACTCATGGCAGCTAGCAGTTTAATTCCTGCACGTAGCAACTCACTTTTCTTCACAGGATGACCCAGCGTATTCAAACGGTTTTTGAGTAAACCAATCGCTGCATACTCATCTTTTGGCATCGTAAAGCTATCGCGTTCCATTTTTACCTTTTCTGGTTTAGCTTTCTTATCTTCTTTTTTGTGGTCTTTTTTAGCAGGGGCAACTTTTGCTTTTGCCACCGCTTTTGGCGCAGCCGCAGATTTGATCACTGGTTTCACAGCGGGTTTTGCTACTGATTTAACGACTGGTTTTGCCGCTGGTTTTGTCACAGTTTTAGCAGGGGTAGCTGGTTTGACCGCTGCAACAGGTTTTTTAGCGACAGTTTTACTTGTGCCAGGTTGGTTTGGGATTACTTTAGTAGCAGGTTTAGCTGGTGCTGGTTTTTTGGTATTAGTTGGGGCGTTAGCCATGAGCGTTCTCCTTAAAATAGTATAAACAGTTTATACCGTTTATTTTCACTGTCAACACACATCAAAAATCAAGCATTGCATTCCTCAAAATAATGAGGCAATTCATGCTACTAGCTCACATATTTCTACTTAGTCAGATGAGCTAATAATAAAGGTCCAATTGGTTTTTTGCCAGGCTAACACTTCTTCTTCTAGCAAGTAACATGTTTGCGGAAAAGCCTTTTGCCAAGCACTTGGCAAGCTCAACATAAAGCGATAACCCTCACGCGATAGTTGCAAGTTTTTCAGAACTGGCATATTGCGTGAATGGCAGAAAATCACAGCCAATCGCAGTGCTAGAATCTGGCAAATAAACACTTCATCCTCAAAGTTAGCATCAAGTTTTCGTAGCTTTCCGTAATGACCCAAAACCAATAAACTGAGGCGATGTAACTCGCTTTGGGCAAAGCCCATCAATTCTGTGTTATCAAGAATATAAGCGCCGTGGCGCTGCGTTTCGCTATGTGAAATAGCGCAACCAATTTCATGACAATAGGCGGCCCAGCCTAAAATTTGTCGATGTTGAGTAATATCATGCATATCATCTTCGGGTACATGCAGCGATGGCGATAGCAAGTCGAAAAAACGTAAAGCCACTTTGGAGACATTGCTGGCTTGTGTCTTGTTTGCACCAAAGCGCGCAGTCAAACGATAAATCGAGGCATCACGTAAATCTTCAGTTTCATCGTCCTCTGCAATCATGTCGTATAACAGGCCATGTCTAAGCGCACCTTTGGCAACCACCAAATGATCAAGCTTTAAAATATCGAATACGGCAATGAGAATGGTTAAGCCGCCCGCAATCACGGCTTTACGTTCTTCTTTTAGCCCCGCCAATTCTAAATTGCTGACATGTTTGGCTTTGATGAGTTGATTGCGTAGCCAAGTCAGTCCTTCTTGTGTCACGATATCCGTACCAAATCCAGCGCACTCAAGAATATCAGCGACTGCACCCACAGTGCCAGATGCACCGTAGGCCACATCCCAGTGTTTATGTTGGTATGTGTCAGCCACCATGTCTAAAAATGACTCTGCCGCAATTTCAGCACGCTGAAAATTGCGTTCTGAAAATTGACCATCTGCAAAATATTTTAGAGACCACGCCACTGATCCAACCCTTAATGAATCTGTGGTTTCTGTTGTGAAGTGTTTGCCAATAATAAACTCGGTGGAACGCCCACCAATATCAATGACCAAGCGCTTTTCATTCGATTGCGGTAACAGTCGGCTGACCCCCTGGTAGATTAAACGTGCTTCTTCTACTCCAGAAATCACTTCTACCTCATAGCCCAGTGCTTTTCTTGCTTGCCGAATAAAGACGTCTCGATTTTTCGCTTCACGTAGAGTTTGTGTAGCGACCGCACGCACACAATTGGGCGGAAATCCTTTCAGGGTTTCGCCAAAACGGGCAAGACATTTCAATCCACGATCGATAGCCTCTTGCGTTAAATTACGGTCTTCGTCTAAGTCACCGCCCTGACGCACCGCCTCTTTTAAATAGTCGACCCGCTGAATTTGGCCATGCTCAACACGACCAATTTCAAGGCGAAAGCTGTTAGAGCCTAAATCGACTGCAGCAAGTAAGGTTTCAGTAGCGTTGGGGTTTGTTACGTTCATGTGATGGGTATAACCTATAAGTTTGAAATCTTGATGACAAAGCGCACAGATTACTGATGCTGAATGGTTTGTTCATACTCTGGAAAATAATGCGCAATCACACTTAAATCAAAATTACGCAAAATGCTGGTGTTGGGTTCGCGTTGCAACAAAAAAATAAAGGATTGTTTCACAAGTTCTGCAGTGGATATCTTGCCCTGCGTGAGTTGTAGCGCATAAGTGGATTTGACAGTGACATGATGCGATGTGGTCTGACGGTCAATGACCGTGACTTGGAATTGCGTTTCATCCAAAGCAATCACTTCAATGTCTGCCATATTAATCCCTATAAATATTTTGTGCACTCTTGAAAAGGCAGAGGCAGACCCCAATTTACAAAGTAATGCAACAAAAAAGCATGATGCATTTTGATGCGAATAAAACAATATTATTGTTAATGCTAGATTTAAGTTTAACTCAAAGAGGGACTCCATGACGACAGAAAAATTAGCTTTTCAGGCCGAAGTCAAACAACTTTTACAATTAATGATTCACTCACTCTATAGCAATAAAGAAATTGTATTGCGTGAGCTGATTTCAAATGCTTCGGATGCAGCAGACAAGTTACGTTTTGAGGGCCTATCCAATGGCGCACTCTATGAAAATGACAGCGAGTTAAATATTCGCATCAGCTTTGATAAGGCAGCACGCACCATCACCATATCGGATAACGGGATTGGGATGAGCCGTGATGAAGTCATCAATAATATCGGCACCATTGCGAAATCCGGTACCAAAGAATTCTTTCAAAATTTAACGGGCGATCAAGCCAAAGACGCTAATTTAATTGGTCAATTTGGTGTGGGCTTTTACTCAGCATTTATCTTGGCAGACAAGGTAACGCTGATTACACGTCGCGCTGGTGAAAAAGAAGCGGTGCAGTGGCAGTCGACAGGAGAAGGCGACTTTACGATTGAAACCGTGGAAAAATCGGGCCGTGGTACTGATGTGATTCTCCATCTGCGTGAAGGCGAAGATGAATACCTCAACGATTGGAAGCTCAAATCAATTATTCGCAAATATTCAGACCACATTACCTTGCCCATTTTGATGAAAAAATCCGAATGGAAAGAAGGCGAAAA
>NCGC01000088.1 GCA_002281475.1 Methylophilales bacterium 28-44-11 | reverse complement strand
TGCGCGACTTGCAATTCACATACAATGTAGTTGCAACGCTGGCCGGGTAGCTCAGTCGGTAGAGCAGCGGATTGAAAATCCGCGTGTCGGCAGTTCGATTCTGCCCCCGGCCACCATCTTTTAGTATTACCATAGATAGCCTGACTGTTAATAATAGTCGGGCTTTAAGCTTCTTAACTAAGGTAATAAAGAATTGTTGCAGTACAGATTTACATGGTGATGTAGCTCAGCTGGTTAGAGCACAGGATTCATAATCCTGGGGTCGAGGGTTCAAGTCCCTCTTTCACCACCAAAAAAGACGCCCCTCTCGAGAGATTGGGGCGTTTTTCTTTGTGTTACTTCCTCATTATTTTAATATTTAAATCCCACCTTTTAACCACTTCAAACTATGTGAGGTAATTATTATGGATATCGATAGAATCATAAGAATGAACGAACTAACAAGTATCGTAGGTCTTTCAAGATCAACTATTTACAGACTAATTCAAGAGGGTAAATTTCCTAAGCAAATTCACTTATCAATCCGAACTGCAGGTTGGAGACTTAGTGTAATTAATGAGTGGATAAATCAGAAAGAAACTATTTAGAAATACAGAAAAAATTACATGCCAAAACAGTTGGTAGCGTGATTTAATTAGTAGATGTCGAGCCAATTGACCGATTAAAAATCTGCGAGTTGGCAGTTCGATTCTGCCCCCGGCCACCAGTATTTAGAAAGCTCACAGAGATGTGGGCTTTTTTCATGCATGGGTGACAGGATTTATTCAAATTCTTACTTTGCCGACAATAATTAACGTGAGTCAATCTAAAAGTGTTGATATTGGATGCTTCTTTACGCCTCAGTTCGATACTGTCTGATCATGTGCGACCCATGCTCTCGCCAAATCTAAAAAACCTATTTATCAAAATTTGTACATGTTTCTGTTGGTAACCGTACATACAGATAAAACAAGCTCCTCCAAAATTTAACAACTGTAATTTACGCAAATTTTAGGAGATAACAATGGCTCATGAACAGAATCAATCTTGTATCAATGCTTGCAATGACTGTGCTGATCATTGTGATTACTGTGCCAGTGCATGCTTGAATGAAGGCAATGTCAATGAAATGGTCCGTTGTATTTCTTTAGACATCGACTGCGCAGCGATCTGTAGATTAGCTGCTGGTTATATGGCAAGAGACAGTGAATTTGCTATGGAGCTCTGCCAAGTTTGTGCAATAGTTTGTGAAGCTTGTGCGGAGGAATGCGATAAACATTCTGCAGAACATTGCAAGGATTGTGCTGAAGCATGTCGCAAATGTGCAGAAGAATGCCGAAATATGGCGTAATTTATGGGTAGGTTTATTGGATCCGCTTCACTTGGCAGCTTAGAACTATTGATGCAAGACGCTGAGTCAGCTTCATAGAAGGAATCCTTGAATCAAATTCATTTCATTTTGATGCCTTTATTATTCTCGCATTTGTTTAATCGGAAGATATACGTAAAACTTTTTAAACTTACCCTTTGTATTAGCTTCACCATGGCCACATCTAGTCTATCTGCTGGTGATGTGGCTCACTCTGAATCAAAAGTTAAATTCGATCATTTCACAAAAATAATCTGCATAGGGGATTCTATTACCCAAGGGGGAACGCTTGGGCGTCCCGAATATTCTTATAGGCTACCGCTCTACTACTTAGCCTTAGAAAATGATTTTTTTATAGAATTTATTGGTACTAGACAGCACGGGCTCAATCAAGCGTTTAATTGGCCAACACATTTTGATAGAGACCATGAAGGGTATTATGGAAAAAACTCGGCTTATATTCGCAATGAGATTATTAAAAACTTGAAGATTATCGAAACACCGGATATTGCAATAATTCACATAGGCACAAATGATAAAGACTCTGTATCCATGCAGCGCATTGTTAAACCTACGAAGGATATTATTAAAGCACTGAGAGAAAAAAATCCAAAGGTCAAAGTTTTAATCATTCAAATTCCTGGCAAGAGGAAATATTTCTATACCCACCTATGGATTTGGCTAGTTGCAATGTTAAATAGTACTTATAAGTCGCCGATTAAAACCATAGATTTGTACTCTAATTGGGATGCTAATCTATATACATTTGACGGTGCACACCCTAACATTGATGGGCAGAACTTTATGGCTGAGAGAATATTCACCAAACTGCAAAGAATTTAGAAAGGGTTGCACAAGGATTGGAGCCATACCAAACAGTACGTAGTTAACTATCTAAATCCCCTTGAAAGCGTTGGTCTAGAAATGCGCTGGATTTTGACTGGATTTGCATTTAGGGCAGTGAGCTTATCCTATCAAAGTGTCTTAACATCCTTATCCTTTCACTGATCAGCGTAGCAACAATAACGGGACATCCGCCGTATGTTGAATCATTTTGGTTGTAATACTTCCTACAAAAAATTGTCGAATCTTTGAATGGCCGTAAGCACCCATGACAACCATACTAATATCATTTTGATCTCGATAAGCACACAATGCGTGCTTTACATCACCGGCCATCACAGCACATTTCACATCAAAACCAGCTAAGGTTAGTACCTTTTTTGCCCAATTTAACTGCTTTTCGGTCTCTTTTGCGTCATTACTGACCATCACCAAGTGACATGTTAAACCTGTAAATAATGGGCTCGCTGCCACCATCTCGACACACTTTCTTGTGGTTGCACTACCATCATATGCAATCATAAGATTATGTGGTTCTTTATACATTGTTGGGGTAATCAAGATGGGGCGATGCATGGTTCTAACAACGCTCTCGATATTGCTACCTACATGATCTCGAAAGTGGTCGCCATCTGCGCCTTGTTTTCCCATTACGAGCAATCGAACCTCTTGTTCAATCTCTTGCAATGTGCTGACTAAATCTCCGTGTCGTTGGCGGCTTAACGGTGTCGTTACTCCTAGCTGGATTGCGCGAGCTTTCACTGACTCTAGGCGCTCGTACCCATGTTGCAAAGCAATCCTTCCACGTTTTTCGTCAAGTTCAGTAAGCTCTTTTAGTAGAGACTCTCTGCTACCTAACCCAATATTGCCAGATATGTCGCTATGTTGGGGATTCGTCTTTTTATCTAATACATGCAGAAACTCCAGCGGCGCTTCAAGCTTAAGACTCGACCAAGAAGCATAATCGCAAACAGCTTGAGTTGAGTTTGACCCATCAATACAGGCAACTACTTTAGTCATCGTTTAATCCTTTAGTGCCCTATTAAATTGTCTACGGCATCTGGTTTGTCATGTATTGCAAAGCGGTCAACAATGGTTGCGCTAGCTTCATTCATCCCAATTACGTCAACCTGAGTACCTTCACGTCTAAACTTCATCACCACTTTGTCTAAGGCACTCACAGAAGTGATATCCCAAAAGTGCGCTTGAGTAAGGTCAATCACCACTTTTTCTATCGCCTCTTTAAAGTCGAAAGATGATGCAAACTTATCTGCTGAGCTAAAGAACACTTGTCCATGCACCGCATATTTGCGTGAGGTGTTTTGTGCATTCACCGATGAGGTGATTTGCATGAAATGCCCCACTTTATTGGCAAAAAACAAGCTGGCCAACAGTACACCGACAAAAACACCGTAGGCCAAATTATGTGTAAAGACCACAACGAGAACAGTGGCGACCATCACAATGTTGGTACTTAATGGATGTGATTTGAGATTGACCACAGAGCTCCAACTAAATGTACCAATTGACACCATAATCATGACAGCTACCAGTGCGGCCATCGGTATTTGTGAAACCCACTTGTCCAAAAACACCACCATCAGTAGCAGTACCACCCCTGCGGTAAATGTGGATAGTCGGGTGCGACCACCGGATTTAATGTTGATGATGGACTGGCCTATCATTGCGCAACCTGCCATTCCGCCTAATAGCCCCGCGCCAATGTTGGCAATGCCTTGACCCTTACATTCCTTATTTTTATCACTGCTGGTATCTGTTAAATCATCCACAATCGTTGCTGTCATCAGCGACTCTAACAACCCCACAATAGCCATTGATAACGCATAAGGAAAAATGATTTTGAGTGTTGCTAAATTAAGCGGGACATCTGGCCATAAGAATATGGGGAGGGTGTCTGGTAATTCACCCATATCGCCCACTGTACGCACATCGATATTAAAATACATGGCAATTCCCGTTAATACAACGATAGTAACCAGCGGTGATGGAATAGATTTTGTGATGTAAGGAAACAAATAAATGATCCCCAAGCCAGCTGCTGTCATCGCGTATACATGCCAAGTAACGTTAGTGAGTTCAGGCAACTGCGCCATAAAAATCAAAATCGCTAACGCATTTACAAACCCAGTGACTACAGAACGCGAGACAAAACGCATCAGCGAGCCAAGTTTAACGTAGCCAAATACTATTTGAAATACCCCCGTCAACAACGTAGCGGCCAGCAAATATTGCAAGCCATGGTCTTTTACCAATGTCACCATGAGAAGCGCCATTGCGCCCGTCGCTGCAGAAATCATGCCTGGCCGACCACCCACAAAGGCAATCACAACAGCAATACAAAAAGAAGCATATAACCCAACTTTTGGGTCTACGCCAGCAATGATTGAAAAAGCGATGGCTTCTGGGATGAGCGCTAATGCGACGACAATACCAGCGAGCAAATCGCCACGAATATTGGAAAACCAATTTTTTTTAATAGTGTTCATCATACAGTGACCAAAAAATGAATAACTAACGACCCAATTGAAACAAGCCGAGAGTTTGAAGCAAAGAAAAATTGATTTTTCGCCAACATCGTAAAAACTGATACGCGGGTTTGTTGGCGGTATTAACAAGATGATTAAGTAACGCAAATGTAAATAAACCATGTGCTTGGCTATCGTCAACTTGATTGAAGTTGATGTTTCACATTGGACTAATCAGGTAGTAAGTTTCTAAACACAAGAATGATTATAGGATCAAAAGGACTTGCAACCAAGCATGAACCCCACAGGAGCACTTGCCATGTTGATAATCATTTTGAGCACCTTACATTATCACTCAGCTAGTCACTATCAAGTGATGTAAGCATTTTAAGAAGTAGCTATGCTTACGCAATATTGGGTGATTGGCTAAAAAAACTAATAGATCACCTTGTTGCGACCCGTGGTTTTGGCTAGATACATTCTTTCATCTGCCATACGTAGCAACATATCTGGCAAATCAGAATCCTTAGGATAAGAACTCACACCAGCGCTTGCACTTACAGAAACAATAATGCCATTACTTAATTTAAGTGGGCTACAGATATCCACCAAAAGCCTTGCAATCGTTGTCTTTTGGTCATCTTCAGATACACTCTCATTAAATATCAATACAAACTCGTCACCCCCAAGCCTACCAATAGTGTCTGATGCCCTAGTAGAACTCGTCATTCTTTTAGAAATTTCCACTAATACTTCATCCCCATAACTATGCCCATAATCATCATTAATAGGCTTAAAATGGTCTAAATCAATGCAGCAGACTGCTACTTTTTTATTATTTTTCTTGGCATTGGTGATAGCTGTTTTTAATCTGTCGCCTATCAGCAATCGATTGGCAAGGCCAGTTAATACATCATGATGTGCAATGAAATCAATTTCCTGTACATGCACTTGCGCATCTGTGATGTCCCTTCCAACGGATTGAATTTCTAAAAGCGTCCCTTTTGCATCAAATATCCCATGGTTGATGAACTCTACCCATCGAATCTGCTTGCGACTGTCATACACTCTGTTTTGTATCACCACGACAGGCGTTTTAAGTGATATCTGTTTAATGCGCTGGTAAATCATGTCCAAATCATCAGGATGCGCCAATGGATGCCAATTCGATCCCATGACATCATTTTTGGTGACACCAAAAAACTTCAGATATGCATCATTAGCAAATAAAATTTTGCCTTTATTAGTGACTCTAGACACCAAATCTATTTGGTCATTTAATAAGGCAACATACCTTTGTTCATCTTGCCTTAGTTTTCTAATCGCGCCGCCAGCTAGCAACCCTGTAATTAAATAAAATGCTAAATCAAGAACATCCTCTAAAGTTTACCCAGGTGGAAATAGGAAAATTGCGCCCGCAACTAAAGAAATGACAAGAAACGCTAGTCCGACTCTAAATCCACATAAAAATAGGCATAAAAACAATGCCGGATAAAAAGTCAAAAATGCAGAACCTTGATCTAATGGGATCAGGAAGTAGCGAACCGCAAATGCAACGAAAAACAATACCGAAGCAAGTAATGTCTGATATATCAACTCAGACATATTACTTTTGTGATGCGTGTTAAATAAGCGAAAAATAACTAACCTTCATTCAAAAACATTGCTAGCTCTCAGTAGCAAATAGCCAACAAACTATTTATACATAAATTAATAGCAGGTTAGCATTTGTTGATTGAAATATCATCTTGATAAAAGGGTTATGCAGATAAAGCGCAACACAAAGTAACGAAAATATTATTAATTTGGCAAAAAAGTCACAAAATTGTCAAATTCAACAAGAAACATTAATAAATTGGATGCCATCTCGTATGGTTGAAATTCTATTTATGATTGACGCTGACGTGAAGCTAGGTTTTACGAGTTAATCTAACAAAAACAATCACTTTAGTTATGCAATACCCCATCGCAACTATTCAATTTCATGTGTACAATCCTATTAAAATGGGAAAATTTAATGAGTGCTTTTCAAAATATTGATGCTACAGAGTTGTTTAACTTAGTGACGCAATCTAAAGTGTTAGTGGTAGATGTACGTAACGACGATGAAGTGATGCGTGGCAAAATTCCAAATGCTATCCACATCCCACTTTCTATGCTCCCTGTTGAATATCAAAAGCTAGAAGATGCTAC
>NCGC01000087.1 GCA_002281475.1 Methylophilales bacterium 28-44-11 | reverse complement strand
AAATCCGTACTGCAACAATCACTTAATTTTCACAAGTAATATAAGGTTTTTTAATGCAAACGAAAATATAATGAAGATTACTTTACATGCTAATAATTATTGTTACAATAAATAAACATTTGTTGTTACGAGAATCGCATGGCGAACATTACCGAAATACAATCAGTAGTTAAACATCAATCCAGAGGCCGCAAAACTGGCTCAGGCAAATACAAAGAGCCAACAAAAGTCATACGTGTGCCCGAAAGCCAAAAAGCAGTGGTAGAAGACTTTCTGCAAGTATATGCGCGTAAACAAGAGCAAGGGTTATTTAAGCTCAATCTTGACACAGTGGGCGAGTTTGCATTCCCGGCGTTAAACGCTGCGCCCATTGCAATCCCTCTATTCAATTCAAAGGTACCTGCGGGGTTTCCAAGTCCAGCGGATGATCATGTGGAAACAAGGCTGGACCCAAGTGACTATCTTATCGAGCAGGTAGACTCTACTTTCTTTGTGACGTTATCAGGCTATTCCATGATAGATGCCGGGCTGATGCCTGGCGACAAGGCTGTAGTGGACCGCGCTAAATTAGCGGAGACTGGTGATATTGTATTGGCGATGGTCGATGGGGAGTTTACGATTAAAACCTTGGCTAGATCTAAAGATGGTGCACCCCTACTGCTACCAGCCAATAGCTCAGGTGAATATAAGCCCATTGAAGTAAAAAAACATATGCATGTTGAAATTTGGGGTGTAGTGACTGGCTCGTTCAGGAAGTACAAGTAAATCTGTCTGCTAGCAATGCTATTACTAAGTAAAAGAACAAAAAGCCTAGCTAGGCTAGGCTTTTGTCGTACGTGATTTTGAATTACTTGTTCATTACGTACATTGTAACTTCAAAGCCAAAACGCATTTCTGTAGCTGCTGGTGTTGTCCACATAATAATCTCCAAAGTGTTGTCTGTTTGAACTGACGAGATGTCTTGTTCGTATGTATGCATTATGCGCCTGAGTTAAAAATGTACCCTATCACTCATCATGAATGAAGACTGCGTAATTTCATGAGTAGTGCCTACGTCACAAAGACGTGAATCTTTCTTCGAGTATGACATGCATTGTTTAAAGCCACGCAATATCGCACTGATTGATGTGAATAACTTTTACGTCTCTTGTGAGCGCGTATTCAATCCTAAGCTCATTAACAAGCCTATAGTAGTGCTATCCAATAATGATGGCTGTGCTGTTGCGAGAAGCAATGAAGTCAAAGCGCTAGGGGTGGGCATGGGTGCACCCTGGTTTAAATTTAAAGACTTAGCCAAACAGCACGGCATCATCGCTTACTCATCTAACTATGCTTTGTATGCCGACATGAGTAATCGGGTGATGTCGATCCTTAGACAATTCAGTCCAGACCAAGAAATCTATTCGATTGATGAATCCTTTTTAGATTTAACCACCTTTCGATCACGTGACCTCATTGCCTACGGCCAGAAGATGCGCAAGCGCATCCTACGATGGACTGGGTTGCCTGTATGTGTAGGCATAGGATCCACTAAGACCTTAGCGAAACTAGCGAATCATTGTGCAAAAAAGCGTACGCAATTTAACAGCGTATGTAATTTCAATACGATGCATGAAATTGAATTAAATGAGATATTAAGTGAGATTGCCGTGGGCGAAGTATGGGGCGTCGGGAGAAAGTTAGCCCCCAAGCTCAATGCATTAGGTATTCATACCGTATTGGATTTAAAGCAAGCCGACCCAGAGCAATTAAGGCAGCAATTCAGTGTGGTCATGGAAAAAACCATCCGAGAGCTGAACGGTACCGTGTGTATTGAGATGGAAGAAATCGCACCCCCTAAAAAGCAAATATTGAGTTCTCGTAGCTTTGGCCATCCTGTTAGGGATTATCAAAGCCTGGCTGAGTCGATTACCTTGTATATGAGCCGAGCCGCAGAGAAACTCCGAAAGCAGCAATCCTATGCAGGGTCGGTGTATGTGTACATCAGAACCAGCCCATTTAGAGAACAGGATACGTTTTACAGCAATGGTATGACGATTCCTATCTCCTCCCCCACTAATGACACCATGCAGTTAGTGAATGTCGCGCTATGGATACTTAAACGTATATACAAGCCAAGCTTTGACTATGCAAAGGCTGGTGTAATGTTGGGTGAGTTAGTGCCGGCACAAGGCGTGCAGTCTGACTTATTTAGCATGGGGCAAACCTCACCAAAATCAGCAAACCTAATGCTAGCTATGGATGCGATCAATAAGAAGATGGGCAAGGAATCGATCAAGCTTGCTAGTGAGGGCTTCACCAGAACTTGGAAGATGAAGCAAGAGAACAAAAGTCCGGCCTATACCACCAATTGGGAAGAGTTGATTCGGGTAGTACGCTAGCGGTACGCATCACCGACAAAATGCTAATAATGTAAAGTTAGACAAAACCCATAATACAGGTAATCAAATATCATAGATTGTTCGCAGAGTGCGCGTCAGGCACTCAATCCACAAGCGCTAGTTAGGAATGAATTCCTGAAATTTTGGATAATTCAAGCGGATAAATTCAGTTAATACGCGATCCGCATCTTCTTCAGACTTATAGATGGTTGTGGTGAACCTGACGATGGCTCCATCCGTGCGATTGAGCTGAATAGCATCATAAAGCAGCGCAAACTTCATCGGAAATTCGTTAGACAAATCGCGCCCACGTTGATGGAACCAATAGTAAATCAACTGTTTAGACTCGCCTTTTGCAATCACCATACGCGTGACCTCAAAATGTTTATTCGCATCGATATCCACGCGATGTAGTTTCGTGTCCGAAATCTCCCAACCACCCCCAGGAATACAGGCTTTAGGAGAATGAGGCACAAACCCACGCCGTTGCGACTCTGTATAACCTAGATATACACCCACATTCGTATTGGCTCGATTGTAATCTGCTAAAAAATAATCTTTTAACTTCAGCATTTCATTCTCACCATTTTGGAATTCATGCCTCCGCCCTACCCAATCTTCAATTTGAAGTGGGTAAGTATCAAAAGTGGCTCTTGGTGGAATCACTTCATCACGGTGATGAATAGTGAGTGTCGATAAAGTGGTAACCAAAATACAAGCAAACGCAACGACAATCGGCATTTTATTAATACGTACTTTGGCTATTTGGGCAGATGGGGTGGTGGATTTTGCTTCTAAGTAATCAAAGGAGTCAGCTAAAGATTCACGTTTACCTAACAGACGATTGAAAATCTTCACTTCTATCAACAAGGTACAAATACAAATGATAAAAATCACCCAGCCTTCAAAATAGTGCATAAAGCCTTCGGCCGCTTTAATACCAGAGTGATTGACGAATAAGGCAACCACGGCAATCCTAAAACTATTCATGACGATACTGATAGGGATGGTGGAGGCAAACAGCATAAATCTGGCGAAGAAAGGCGCTTTATACATATACCCCATCATCAAACCGATGGTCATGAGCGGGTAGGTATAATTTAGTCCACTACAAGCTTCTACCACCTGCAGTTTATATAAACCCAAGTCAATGATATTGCCTTCTTGAAACACAGACATTCCCAGCAACCGAATAATACTCACGCCTAAATCGGAGGACATCAGTTGGAATTTCCCTGAGAGCATGACATCGAGCATATATGGCAATGGGATAACGACCAAAATGTGCAGAAATGGAATAATGACTTTTCTAATTTGCGCACCAAGAATAGTCACTGCAAAGCCAAATAACAAAAGCACTAAGGCATATTGTACGATGGTCCAGATTGCACTCAGCTCACCAACGATCAGCACTAATCCAAAAAAAATAACAATGCCAACACCATACCAAGCATGCGTATTTTCTGCGTTTAATTCATGTCGCTTAATCCAGGCAAGATAAATTGCCAGTAAAAATACAATAGGAGCATGGCTATAGCGCTCCTCACCCCACCTAATCCAGATTTCTAAAATCGCATCGTTAAAAGTAGCGAATAGCACCAAGGTAATAATCGCGAATAAGAATAATCTCCAATGTTCGCGTAATAAATTTGTGAATATTCTCATGTCATTTTCTATTTTGATATTTGTGCATCAACTACACTTTGGTAGTGTTCAATCATGGTGATGATTTTTGTATCCCACATAAAATACTGCTTTACACGCTGAATGGCTGCCATCCCAATTTGATATCTCAACTCAGGATTTGTCGCCAACAAATCAATATGCCTTGCAAACTCTGCCACCATATATTCACGAGAAATCGGATCAATCAGATAGCCAGTATCCGCAGTAATATAATCCGCTGGACCGCCCCAGTTTGTTGCAATCACAGGCAATCCTCTTGCCATCGCCTCTAACACCACTGCACCGCCACACTCACGCACACTTGGCAATACGAATATATCGGCTTCATCATAGTAGCGATTCACTTCGCTATGGGGCACCATGCCGATAAATTGTACTTGATGATACCCTTTGCTCTGGGCTAACTGCTCAAGTGATGCACGCTCATCACCATCGCCCACAATGATAAAATTCACTGGATTTTTCGTGATGCCTACCGCATCAATCACGACATCCACCACTTTCCAATCGACTAAACGCCCGACAAACAACACATTAATACCATCGCGCTTATTGGTTAAAATGGGTGTGTCGCGCGATGAGAACACGCCATTTTCAACCAATTCAATCACTTCACCGCAAGTAAATTTGGGCAGGCTTTTGGCGGTGCGCTGATTAGCCACCAGCAACTGTTTAGCAAGTAATTTGCCTGGAATAATCAGGTTATAAAAGGTGGAAAATAGGCTCACCATTTTATATACCACCTTTTCAAACTTGCCCGACATATGCGCAAACGCTTTGGGAAACGCCATGCCTCCGTTCATGGGCCCAATAATCACAGGCACACCTAAACCAAACATAGCAGAGGGTTGCGTGGCAGAGACTGGTGCGGGCTCGTGTATCACATCGATTTTTTTATCACGAATCACTCGTCTTGCAATTTTCCATTGATATATTTGCGTGATGAGGTGCATCAAGAACCCCACTATCACTACGCGTACTCTCTCTGGTAAAAAGCCACAATTGCGATGTAAAAACCGATGCATCCATGTGTCCGGAATATAAAATACATGGTCTTGATTTAACTCAGTAATTTGTTCAATAGAAGATTTCACGCGTGCGTGCGTGATGAGATAGACTTGATGCTCAGTGTTTGAAAGTAATCGAAAGTAATTGAGAGGTAGCATCGCTTCCCCCCCAAATACATTGGATGCATGCTCACACACAATCAGGATATTAAGCGTGCGCATGTGTGAATTTTCCATCATTGATTGTTAGACTTAATACGCGAGCAGTTAACTGCCAAGCACACCAAAATCGTTACGATCCTTAATGACTTCGCGCACTAGGCCTACATCAATTTTGTCGGCACCTGTTGAAAACCCGTAGACTAACGCGGTATCACATAGAATATTGATACTACGGGGAATGCCTCGAGTAGTCATCGCAATTTGTTTAATGGCAACCGAGGTAAATAAAGGTGTATCTCTGCCTGCAATCAACAAACGATGGTTGATGTATTTTTCCACCTCAAAATCTTCCAACGGTGGAATATAAAAATCCACGGAAACACGTTGGAAAAACTGGGCAAGCTCCGGCTTTCTGAGCAAATCTCTGAGCTGTGGTTGACCGACCAATATAATCTGCAACAACTGATCTTTATCTGCATTGATATTGGAGAGCATGCGCAGAGACTCCAACGCATCCGCTGTCAAGTTCTGCGCCTCATCGACAATCAGCACGACTTTTTTATCTTCGGCGTAACTTTTGATTAAAAACTGCTGAAAGGCATCAAATAATGCAATATTGGATTTTCCTTCATATGGCTGACCAAAGGCCAACATAATCCAACCCAATAAATCATCAATATGTTTATGCGTGTTATACACAATACCCACTTGCAATTGGTCACTTAAATTATTCAATAAGTGTCTGACAAGCGTGGTTTTACCACAGCCAATTTCACCACAAATCACCGAAAAACCTGCGCGATTTTGAATGCCGTATTCCAACATGGCATACGCCATACTGTGACGTAAGCTAAAAAACAAGAAGTCTGGATCTGGTTGAATCGAAAATGGCTTTTCTTTTAAACCATAAAAATGTTCATACATATTGTGTCATACCTTATTTTTGTATATTCAATCGTTATACACTTTTCAAAAGCTTAGCAATTTCTGTGGCTAGCTTTTGGTCTTTGTTTTCGGAAAGCGACAACGCTTTTTCTAAGCTCGCTTTGGCTTTTGATGAGTCATTTTTAGCCAAGTAGATTTTGCCCAAATGGTAGTGAAATGTCGCATTATCTGGAATTTTATTGATTGCTTCACTCAATTGCTGTTCGGCCTCATCAAATTTCTCCACGCGATAACTAATCCAACCTAAGCTATCCATAAACTGTGGGATACCAGCACCTTTGAGCTTTTGTGCGCGGGCATAGGCATCATTTAACACTTTCGGATCAGTTTCATAATCCGCGACTATGCTGATGTAGTTATTCAAAGCGACTAATAAACCAGGATTTTGAAGCAATACTTTATCGTATACCGCTATCGCGGCTTTATGCTGATTGTTCATCTGATGAATTTCAGCAAGCAACATGTACAACTCGATGCTATTCGGGTTAGTTGTGATGCCATTTTCTATTGCCAACTTAGCCGCAGCCAAGTCTCCCGCCTTTGCATAAGAAGATGCCAACTGTTGGTAGGCTTCAATCTTTTTAGGCTCAAGCGCAATAATATTGGTAAATATTTCCTGCGCTTTCACTGGCTCATTTGAAGCATCATAGACTTGTGCCAATAACAGTTTAGCATCGTAATTACTTGGATTTGC
>NCGC01000007.1 GCA_002281475.1 Methylophilales bacterium 28-44-11 | reverse complement strand
CCCCCTTTAGCGGTACCGTCTAATTTACTCAGCACCAATCCTGTTACGCCAAGGGCATCGTCAAATGCTTTGACTTGGCTGACTGCATTTTGGCCAGTATTGGCATCAAGAACCAATAGAATCTCATGTGGCGCACTGGGGTAGGCTTTGCCAATCACTCGCTGTACTTTTTTGATTTCGTCCATCAAATGCATCTGCGTGGGTAAGCGACCCGCGGTATCTGCAATGACGATATCAATCTGTTTGGCCTTGGCAGAATTGACTGCATCAAAAATAACTGCCGCTGGGTCACCCCCTTCTGATGCTATCACTTGTACATTGTTGCGCTCACCCCAAACTTGCAATTGCTCGCGCGCGGCGGCACGAAATGTATCACCCGCAGCAATGAGCACCGTTTTACCCTCTGCTTGAAACCGATTGGCCAGTTTACCGATGGTGGTGGTTTTACCAGCACCATTGACGCCTGCCAGCATAATCACATACGGCTTATGAGTGTGAGTAATGAGTGGGACTTCAAGAGGTTGTAATACAGCCAATAACTCAGCTTTTAATGCACTTTTTAAAGCGGTGGTGTCATTAAGTTGCTCACGTGCGACACGTTTTTTGAGTTGATTTAATAACTTTTGGGTTGCAGCAACACCCAAATCAGAAGTCAATAAGATTGTTTCAAGTTCTTCATAAGTGTCATCATCAATTTTCCCCCCGCCAAATAAGCTGGCCAATTGGCTACTAAACTGTTGACGTGTTTTAGAAAGCCCTTGTTTCAGACGCTGTGCAAAACTTAGCGTATTGGATGATGTTGTATCAGCGTCAGCAAGTGGAGGTGCAAACGCTTCTTTGGTCTGATCTGATGCTTTGGTTTGGTCAGTTACTTGACTGGTATCAGGCTTTTTCTTGAAAATATTGAACATAAAAAACTTATAAATAGATTTAATCACTATTTTAGTCGTAAACTTGCGCGCAGGCTATGTTGAATGAGATTTATAGTGATTGCGTGTTTGCGCATCGTCTCTCATAGTGATTACTTGGCGAACTAAAGCGATTTCTTGTTGGTCATTATTACATGTTTGGTTTTCATTAAGATTAAGAAAGAGAATTGTTTTGAACATGCATCGTTATTTATTGATTTGTTTAGCATTTGTCCCCCTTATTTCACAAGCTGAGATTCAGGAATTTAAGTTAAATAACGGGATGAAAGTGATTGTGCAAGAAGATCATCGCGCGCCAGTGGTGGTGTCGCAAGTGTGGTACCGGGCTGGTGCCTTAGATGAAGTCAATGGTAAAACTGGGGTGGCACATGTGTTGGAACATATGATGTTCAAAGGCACAAAAAAAGTGCCCGCGGGTCAGTTTTCGCGCATGATCGCGGCCGCTGGTGGGAAAGAAAATGCATTCACTGGCATGGATTACACTTGTTATTACCAACAACTAGAAAAGTCTAATTTACCGCTATCCATGCGCTTAGAAGCTGATCGCATGCAACACTTGCAAATCACGGATGAAGAGTTTGCCAAAGAGATTAAAGTGGTGATGGAAGAACGCCGTTGGCGGACTGAAGATAAGCCACAATCAAAGGTGAATGAGCAATTCCAAGCGATTACATTTAGAGCGCATCCTTATGGTCGTCCTGTGGTTGGGCACATGAATGATTTAGAGAACATGACGGCTGAAGATGCGCGTGAATGGTATCGCAATTGGTATACGCCCAATAATGCTACTTTAGTAGTGGTGGGCGATGTCAATACAAAAGAAGTGTTGGCATTAGCTAAACAGTATTTTGGTCCGATCAAAGCGCGTGCCTTACCACCACGCAAACCTCAAGTAGAACCGGCGCAATTAGGGGTACGTCGCGCGGTAGTAAAAGCGCCTGGTAAATTGCCCTATTTAGCCATGGGCTTTCATGCGCCAGTATTGGCGTTCAAATCCACCACCACCGAACAAGCTTGGGAGCCTTATGCACTTGAGGTATTGGCTGGTGTGTTAAGTGGAAATGACTCAGCGCGATTGAATCAAAAGTTAGTGCGCGAAACTTCATTAGCATTGGATGTTGGAGCTGGTTACGATACGACTTCACGTGGTCAACACTCTTTATTTGAGCTTGTGGGTACACCTTCAGAAGGTAAAACTGTTGCAGAGCTTGAGGCAGCACTGTTGGCGCAAATTGAGCTGATTAAAACCAGTGGCGTCACGCAAAAAGAATTAGATCGTGTAAAAGCTGCAGTCATTGCTGCAGACGTATATCAACGAGATTCTGTTTTCTACCAAGCCATGCAATTGGGTCAATTAGAAACTATGGGCTATCCATGGGGATTGATAAAAGAATATCCAGAAAAACTAAAAATGGTGACATCGGAACAAATTCAAGCTGTTGCCAAAAAGTATCTAAATCAAGACAATATGACAGTAGTGACCCTAGACCCGCAACCGATAGACCCCAATGCGAAACCACAAGGCAAGCCGCATGTGCATTAATTGATCTGGAATCGTGAATGGCAGGTTGAGCAATCAGCTTTTGTGATGAATAACCATTTGTAAATATGAATTAAGTCTGAGGTAATTGGCATGTTTTTTAAAAGTGTATTGGTGATTTTTACGTTATTAACTGCTAGCTTTAGCGCGCAGGCTGGGCTTAATATTCAACATTGGCAGACAATCAGTGGCACCCGTGTCTATTTTGTTGAAAATCATGATTTACCTATTGTGGATGTGAGCATCAATTTCCCCGCAGGAAGTGCACGCGACACACAAGATAGTTCTGGCGTTGCGGGTGTGACGCGTTACATGATGACATTGGGTGCGGATGGCATGAATGAAGAAGCGATTACTAACGCATTTGCAGATATTGGTGCTGTTTTTGGTGGCGAGTTTGATTTGGACCGTGCAGGTTTTAAATTGCGTACGTTGACCAGTGAGCAGACCAAGGCATTGGAAACCTTTAACAAAGTATTACATCAACCCGATTTTCCAGAGGCAGTATTAGCACGTGAAAAAGTGAGAATCGTGTCTGGTTTGCAAGAATCCGCTACGCAGCCAGAAAGTATTTCTAGCAAATTGTTTATGAAAGCTTTGTATGGGAGTCATCCATACAGTTTGTCAGAGGAAGGTGAAGTGGCTTCTGTCGGCACCATGAAAGTGGATGATTTGCGTAAGTTTTACCAAACTTACTATACTGCCAAAAGTGCAGTCATTGCTATGATCGGCGATATGACGCCAGCGCAAGCGCGCACAATCGCAGAGAACATGAGTGCAGGGCTACCGCAAGGCCCCGCTATTGCAAAGCTACCTGATGTAGCTCCACTTGCAGCCCCCGTGATGCAAAGTGAGAATCATCCTGCAAGCCAGGCCCACATTTTAGTAGGCCAACCAGGTATTAAACGCGGTGATCCTGATTACTTTCCATTGTATGTTGGTAATTACATATTAGGCGGCGGTGGTTTTGTATCACGCCTCACCGAAGAAGTGCGCGAAAAACGTGGTTTGGTCTACAGCGTTTATAGCTATTTTATGCCGATGGCAGAGGCAGGTCCTTTTCAAATTGGCTTGCAAACCAAAAAAGAACAAGCCAACGATGCCTTGAAGCTTGTGAATCAAACGGTGGCTCTCTTTATTGAAAAAGGCGTGACAGAAAAAGAATTAAAAGCAGCTAAATCCAACTTGATTGGTGGCTTTCCTATGCGCATTGATAGCAATAGTAAAATTTTGGATTATTTAAGTGTGATTGGCTTTTACCAATTGCCACTCACCTATCTGGATGAGTTTAATAGTCAGATTGCGAAAGTAACGACACAACAAATTAAAGAGGCTTATCAACGTCGTGTTAAACCAGCCAACTTTGCAACAGTGATTGTGGGCGCACAAGAGTAGTCACTGTAAAACCTTCTTATCCATCTACATCTTTTTGTATCTGATGCGGATGGATCAGGTAGGAGTAATGCATGACAATATCGCATTGATTGGTTAAGCTTACGCCTTTATTTCCGCTTAAATTCACTTGAAACCATCTCACCAAAAAAATAAACAGGCACATAATCAAGTGCGTATCAATGCAGGTGTTTGGCGCAGTCGTTTGCTCAAATTTCCCGACGCAGAGGGGTTGCGTCCAACCCCTGAACGCGTGCGTCAAACCGTGTTCAATTGGCTTGGCCAAGATATGACAGGCAAAACATGCTTAGACCTTTTCGCTGGTACAGGGGCTTTTGGCTTTGAAGCATTATCGCGCAATGCGCGTAGTGTGGTCATGGTGGAGTATGCGCGAACAGCGTTTCAAAGTTTAATGCAAAACAAAATCTTACTTAATGCAGCACAGGCCACTATCGTGCAACAAGATGCGCTACTATTTCTGCAACAGTCCTCGACACCATTTGATGTCATTTTTTGCGATCCACCCTATCAAAAAGGTTGGTTTACGCAAATTCTCCCACTATTATCACGCCATTTATCGCCAAATGGGGTGGTGTATGCAGAAGCTGAGTACGCATTGTTACCTGCAGAAGATTGGCAGATTGTTAAACAAAGCAAAGCGGGAAATGTGTATTATCATTTATTGAAATATCAACCTTCCCTTTAGGCTAAGAGATGAGCAAAAATAGAGTGGCTGTCTACCCAGGTACCTTTGACCCAATTACGTTGGGGCACGAGGACATTGTTCGTCGTGCTGCCAATTTGTTTGATGAAGTGATTGTGGCTGTGGCTGGAAGTACCAGCAAAGCCACCTTATTTGATCTTGACGAACGCGTTGCGTTGGCAAAAACAGTGTTTACATCCAAAAACATTCGTGTGGTTGGATTTAGTGGTTTGCTCATGCAATTTGTACAAGAACAGGGCGGTCAGATGGTGATTCGAGGCTTACGTGCAGCCAGTGATTTCGAGTATGAGTTTCAATTGGCGGGCATGAACCGCAAACTTTATCCAAAGTTAGAAACACTATTTCTCACGCCAGCAGAGCAATATATGTTTGTGTCCTCCAGTTTGGTACGCGAAGTGGCTAGATTGGGTGGCGATGTACATCAATTTGTCTCGCCAGCTGTAGAAGCGGCCATCAAGTTTAAACTCACCACTTAAACCATCATTGGTATATTGATTTTAACTTTTCTTTTGAAAAACCTGGGTTTGTAAGAGATTAGTCCACTGAAACAACGTTTGTAGAATTAACAATTTAGGAGTGAGTGAGCACGCGTGCTCGCAATATTAAGTGATGGCATTAATGATTACGGATGAATGTATCAATTGCGATGTGTGTGAGCCAGTATGTCCCAATGAAGCGATTTATCAAGGACAAGACATTTATGAAATCAATCCTGATCTCTGTACTGAGTGTGTCGGTCATTTTGATACGCCGCAGTGTGTAGATGTATGTCCAATTGATTGTATTCCACTCAACCCAGATGTGGTCGAAACTAAACCCCAATTATTAAAAAAATATCAAAAACTTACGCAAGTTAGGAGCTAGCAATGAGAGTGTTACATACCATGTTACGTGTGGGGGATTTAGCGCGTTCTATCCAATTTTATACAGAGGTGTTGGGTATGACATTACTGCGTACCAGCGATTATCCAGATGGCGAGTTTACGTTAGCTTTTGTAGGGTATGGTAATGAATATGACAATACCGTGTTGGAGCTTACTTATAACTATGGCAAAACCAGCTACGAAATGGGTGGCGCTTATGGACACATGGCGATTGAAGTTGACGACGCTTACAAAGCCTGTGAGATGGTGAAGGCAAAAGGTGGCAAAGTTATTCGTGAGGCAGGGCCTATGAAGCATGGCACTATTATCATTGCGTTTGTTGAAGACCCTGACGGCTATAAAATCGAATTTATTCAAAAAGGGACAATTGAATATCCGCGTGAGCACGTTTAAAAGGTTGGATTAGTATGCGTGCTAATGCCGATATTCTCAAACAGTCAGTTGCGCTTGCATTGGCAGATGATTGGGATGGCGCGCATCGTATTGCGCAAGATTACTCCGATCCTATTGCCAACTGGATTCATGCCGTTTTGCATAAAATAGAGGGCGATGTATGGAACAGCAAGTACTGGTATGCACGTACCAATGGCAAACATTACGAGGACTTCCAAGACACTATGGCCGAATTACAGGACATTCAGAAGAGCCTGGCTAATTAAATTTTAATGGCTTGTGTACGTTTAAAGGAAAAGCAGAGTAGTTCTACAACAATGTCTAAAGACTTTTCCATACTGCAAAAATGGATTTAATTAATTTTTGAAGATGGCCATCCAGTGTAATGACAGACCAACAAGTAAAGTTTTCAATAAAAAAATGCCCGCAGGCGCGGGCAAAAGGGGGTTTGGATAGCAAGTAATCTGAAATATATTAAGTTGCGTCTGACAATGTCACGTATTTTAAATCGCCATTAATCAGTACAAAGCGTGCATCTTGCATGCCATGCTGTTTTAGTACAGCATCACGGTAAATCCATACCACGCCAGCCATTTCACCTTCTGGCGCTTTCAAAATAAGTACTTCGTCTGGTGTGCCAAAATTTTTCGCCACATCCGTTGGTTTAGTATGCTCGACCATGTCATAGAATTTGATAGAAGAGTACACTTTCCCATCGTTGATATTATTATTTTTATTGAAACCAGCTGCATGCCCGTGCATAGCAGAAATACCAAGACTGGCGACCATAAATGTGCCGAATACAAGTTTGGTGATGGTTTTGATGTTGTTCATGTAAAGCTCCTTTGTTAACGTTTGAGTTACTTTAACAAGAAGTTATTGCAGTTTGATGACCTAGCTGTAACAGAAATGTAATGGCAGGGAATAAGTTGTAACTGATTTGTAAAGCATCATCAAATCAATAGAATAGCTAGTTTTATGCATGAAATGCTATAAGAGTACAGGCTATGTAAACATTACAATATCACATAGCCTGCAAGTCAAATTAACTAAAGAAATCCTTGGCTTTGTCTACCCAGCTTTTGTTTTTTGGGCTGTGTTTTCCAGCATCTGCTTGAGTGCTGGTATCAAATTCTTTCAACAACTTTTTCTGATGTTCAGTGAGTTTAACTGGTGTTTCCACCACCACGTGAACCATCAGATCGCCATAATCACTTGCACGCAATGGCTTAATACCTTTGCCTCGTAACCTAAACACACCGCCAGTTTGTGTTTCAGCAGGTATTTTCATTTTGGCAGAACCGCCCAAAGTTGGCACTTCAATCTCGCCACCCAGTGCGGCAGTAGTAAAACTAATCGGCATTTCGCAATGTAAGTTCCCACCCTCACGTTGGAACATTTCATGCGGTTTGATATGGATCACCACATACAAATCGCCTGTTGGCCCACCATTGACACCCGCTTCTCCTTCACCACTAAGACGAATACGATCACCTTCATCAACTCCAGCTGGAATTTTGACTGACAAAGTTTTGTTTTGCTTGATGCGGCCTGCACCATGGCAAGTACCACATTTGTCTTCATCTTTAATGATTTTTCCTGTGCCATGACATTTTGGACAGGTTTGCTGTACAGAGAAAAATCCTTGCTGCATCCGCACTTGACCATGGCCATTACAGGTAGTGCAAGTAACAGGAGATTTGCCTTTCTTAGCACCTGTGCCTTCACAGGTCTCGCATGCTGCTTGTACAGGAATGCGTATCTTCGTTTCAGTGCCGCGTGCAGCGTCTTCTAATGACACTTCCATGTTGTAACGTAAATCTGCACCACGGTAAACGTTCGCGCGTTGACCGCCACGGGCCCCGCCAAAAATATCACCAAAAATATCGCCAAAGGCATCACTGAAACCACCAAAACCTGCACCAGCACCACCAGCCATGCTGGGGTCTACACCCGCATGACCGTATTGATCATAAGCAGCGCGCTTTTGATCATCAGAAAGCATTTCGTAGGCTTCTTTTGCCTCTTTAAATTGTTCTTCAGCCTTCGGATTATCGGGATTGCGGTCAGGGTGATATTTCATCGCGAGTTTGCGATATGCCTTTTTAATATCTTCTTCAGAGGCATCTTTGTTCACGCCAAGTACTTCGTAATAGTCTTTTTTTGCAGCAGCCATAATGTGTTCACCTGAAGTGACTTTACCATCAATAAAGCACTTTTAAATTAGTATATTCAGTCCTTTTAATCACAAAAACACAGGGCAGAAATCATGTGTTTCTGCGACCTGTGTTTTTTTAGGGCAAATGAATTAGTCTTTTTTCACTTCTTCAAACTCAGCATCGACGACATCACCGTCGACAGTTTTTTCACCTTGTGGTTGAGCGCTTTCAGTATTCGCCTGCGCTTGTTGCTCTGCATATACTTTTTCGCCCAATTTTTGTGATGCTTCCATCAACGTATTGGTTTTGGCTTCAATGGTCTCTTTGTCGCCATCTTTCATTACGTCCTCAACATCTTTAATCGCGGCTTCAATTTTCGCTTTTTCGTCAGCTTCTAACTTATCTCCGTGCTCTGCTAACGATTTTTTCACGCTATGTACCATGCCATCCGCTGCGTTGCGCGCTTCTACCACTTCACGCAGTTTGCGATCTTCATCTGCATATTTTGCTGCGTCCTCTTCCATCTTCTGAATTTCTTCTTCTGATAGACCAGAGTTAGCCTTAATGGTGATTTTATTTTCTTTACCGGTGGCTTTGTCTTTAGCAGACACATGCAAGATACCATTGGCATCAATATCAAATGTCACTTCAATTTGCGGCATGCCACGTGGTGATGGAGGAATATCACTTAAATTAAATTGACCGAGTGATTTATTACCTGCAGCCATTTCACGCTCACCTTGCAGCACTTGAATGGTCACTGCATTTTGGTTGTCTTCAGCAGTTGAGAACACTTGAGATGCCTTGGTAGGAATGGTCGTATTTTTCTTGATGAGTTTCGTCATCACACCACCTAAGGTCTCAATACCCAAAGACAACGGCGTAACATCTAATAACAATACGTCTTTAACATCACCTTGCAATACGCCACCTTGAATCGCAGCACCTACAGCTACCGCCTCATCAGGGTTCACGTCTTTACGTGGCTCTTTACCAAAAATCTCTTTTACTTTTTCTTGCACTTTTGGCATACGGCTTTGGCCACCTACCAAAATGACGTCAGTGATGTCATCAATCGACACGCCTGCATCTTTAATCGCCATTTTGCATGGTGCAATCGTACGTTCAATTAGATCTTCTACTAAAGACTCTAATTTGGTACGTGTGATTTTTACCACCAAGTGTTTAGGGCCTGTTGCGTCTGCAGTAATGTAAGGCAAGTTCACTTCTGTTTGTTGTGCACCAGACAACTCGATTTTTGCTTTTTCAGCGGCTTCTTTTAAGCGTTGTTTTGCTAATAAGTCATTACGTAAATCTAGACCATTCTCTTTTTTGAATTCGTCTGCCAAGAAGTCAATGATGCGGTTATCAAAGTCTTCACCACCCAAGAACGTGTCGCCGTTGGTCGATAGGACTTCAAATTGATGCTCACCATCAATAGTAGAAATCTCAATAATCGATACGTCGAAAGTACCGCCACCCAAGTCATACACGGCAATTTTACGGTCACCTTCTTGCTTGTCTAAACCAAATGCTAATGCAGCAGCTGTTGGCTCGTTGATGATACGTTTCACTTCTAAGCCAGCGATACGGCCAGCATCTTTGGTGGCTTGACGTTGGCTGTCGTTAAAGTAAGCAGGTACCGTAATCACGGCTTCTGTCACTTCTTCGCCTAAATAGTCTTCCGCCGTTTTTTTCATTTTGCGTAATACTTCTGCTGAAATTTGCGGTGGCGCCATTTTTACGCCGCGCACTTCAACCCATGCATCGCCGTTATCCGCTTTTGCAATGGTGTAAGGCATTAAGCCAATGTCTTTTTGTACTTCTTTTTCTTCAAAACGACGACCAATCAAACGTTTCACAGCGAAAAGTGTGTTTTTTGGATTAGTCACTGCTTGGCGCTTAGCCGGTGCGCCAGCTAAGATTTCGCCATCTTCTTGATAAGCGATGATAGATGGGGTTGTACGTGCGCCTTCAGCGTTTTCGATTACGCGTGGCTTTCCACCTTCCATCACAGCGACACAAGAGTTTGTTGTACCTAAGTCAATACCAATAATTTTTGCCATTTTATATTCCTTAAAATTCAATCTTATAGATGCTTAACGTCAATCTGTTATACCCATTCGCAGTTGCGGCTTGCACATCATTTGTACTTCTAACGCCACTATTTCTTAGATAACTTTAATTCACGTCACGCTTAATTTCATATTTGCTAAGTGAGGGTGCTTTTGTTTATTTCAAGCCCTTAATTAAAAAAGGGTTTATTTTGCTTTTGCTACCATCACCAAGGCAGGGCGTAATACGCGTTCATTTAACGTATAGCCTTTTTGCAATACGCTGACTACTGTATTTGGCTCTAAGTCAGAGTCGATAGCGCTGATTGCTTGATGTTTATTGGGATCAAACTTTTCATTGGCGGGATTGATTTCTGCGATGTTAAATTTTTCAAATACGCTCAGTAATTGTTTAGCGGTTAAATCCACGCCATTTTTGTAACTGGCTACATCGGTACTATCAATCGACAAAGCTGCATCTAAACTATCTTTCACCGCCAATAATTCACTGCTAAATTTTTCTAGTGCAAATTTGCGGACCTTATCAATGTCGTCTCCAGCGCGACGACGAATATTTTCGCCTTCTGCTTTGACATACAGCACTTGTGCTTTGGCCTCTTCTAACGCTTTTTCTAGCTCGGCAATTTTTTCTTCTAGATTAGGTGCTTGCTCAGATGTCGCTTGCGCTTGCATGTCAGCCAAGTTGTCTGGCGTTGTTTGATCTTCTTGCATGTGGTTCCCCAAATATTAATAACACTTTTATAAAATGGGGTTATTGAGGAATGTTTCAAGCCTTCAAGCATTTTATTTTAAGTGGTAGGGTTAATCAGTTCCTTGTACATATTGAAAACTTCTTCTGCACTTGGCACCACCTGGATATTGCCAAGGTTGACTGCGGGCGCAAAGGCGCCTGCCATGACCCCAGTTAATGCCGGATTCGTATCCGTATATATGGCAACAGTCGGAATACTAAGTGCTACTGCTAAATGGGTTAATCCTGTGTCTACGCCAACCGCTGCAGTGGCTTGAGAAATAATCGTCGCTAATTGACCAATATTTAGTTTGGGTAACACCAAAGCGTGCATTAATTGAGACTGTATCTCTTCAGCGCGTTGCTTTTCAGCTTGGTTAGACCAGGGGAGTACCAATGTGGTCGCCTCACTTTCCAATTGTTTTCCGAATCCAATCCAGTGGTCCACTGGCCACAATTTACTGTCGCGACTAGACCCATGTAGGCCAATCACAAATGGCTGTTTGGTTAGATGTGTATCCATTGGAAAAAGCACAGTATTCGCACGAATGCCATAGTCAGGGGCATTGATGGGTGTTATGTATCCTAATGCTTGGGCCACCAAAGTGCGGTTCCGTGTCACCGCATGTTGTTGGTAACTAATATTATAGGTGTGTTGATAGGCATGACTCGCCAATGACTCACGTATGGAATGTTGATCATAGCCATGCTTAGTGCCAAATGCCATGCGTGTGATGAGGGCGCTTTTGATTAATCCTTGTGTATCGATGACGGCGTCGTAATGAGTATTTAATGCGTGTTTAAATGCCTTAATTTCTTGCCAAGTACTGCATTTAAATAAATGATTTCGCCAGCGTCTAACTGATACCTTTTCAATATTGTTTATGTTGGGATGTAAGGCGGGAATGTCGGAAAAATTCTCTTCCACGACCCAGTCGATATGTGCATCAGGGTAGTGTTGCAAGATGTCATTGACCACAGGTAAATTGTGAATGACATCGCCAAGCGATGATGTTTTAACGAGCAAAATACGTTTCATAACGATATTTTCGCATACAATCTCGTTCACTTTCACAAAATCCATTTTTTGCAGGCGCTCCTGTAATGCCATGCCATAATATTTTGTTGCTTAATGATTACTTCTGTTTGAGGTGGTCATTGCGCTTGCAGAGCTTCCTAAAACTCTGTATTTTGCAAAGCGTGAATCTAGTTTTCTTGAGACAATTTGCATTGAAATTTGCTTTTATTATCTTTAAGTATTTCCCCTTTGGCGGTATGCAACGCGATATGTTGCGTACCGCCAAAGAGTTGCTAAAACGCGGACATCAAGTAGAGATTTTTACATTGAGCTGGCAGGGAGATGTTCCTTCTGGAATAAAAGTGCATGTATTGCCTCAAACCGGCTGGTTTAATTTTCAGCGGTATCAGAAATTTATTGATGCTAGCTTTGCCATAATACAGTCTGGAAAATTTGATTTTGTGTTTGGCTATAATCGCATGGCAGGATTAAATGCGCATTTTGCCGCAGACCCCTGTTTTATTGAACGTGCGCATCAGCAACGAAGTTGGTGGTATCGCTTAACTCCTCGCTATCGTTGGTTTGCAAAGTGTGAGTATGCGGTTTTTTCAAAACAAGTGAATACAGACATATTGGCAGTTTCATTATCTGAACAGCCACACTTTCAACATTGGTATGGCACGCAAAATGAACGCTTTCATTTTATCCCGCCCTTTTTATCACCAGAACGATTTGTGTTGCAAGATAAAGTAACCATGCGCAAACATTTACGCGATGCCTTTGGATTTGCACAAGATGATTTCGTCTATATGCTCACTGGCTCTGGCTTTGCTATGAAAGGATTAGACCGTGCCATTTTAGCTATGGCAGCCTTGCCTTCAGAACTGTTGCAACATACAAAACTTATTGCGGTAGGACAAGACAAACCCAAACAATTTCAAGCCATGGCCAATCGATTGGGCTTGCAATCTCATGTGGTGATCTCGAAAGGGCGTTCCGACATACCTTTATTGATGCAAGGGGCGGATGTATGTGTGCATCCTGCTTATCGTGAAAATACAGGGTTGGTGATTTTAGAGGGTATGGCATGTGGCGCCCCCATGTTGGTCACCGAGAGTTGTGGCTATGCGCACCATGTGGCAGACGCACAGGCTGGAATAGTCATACCGATGCCATTTAACCAAGCGCTCATGAATCAACAGTGGTTAGCCATGCGCACCTCAAGTAATGCACAACGAGAAACATGGGCACAGAATGGGCTTAGCCACCTACAAGGGGTGATGCGGGCGAATGATGGTAGTGCTGAGGCGAAGATATTGATTCAATTGGCGGAGCAGGTAAAGGCATGAGTGACGTACTGCATATACCTGTGTCAGTGCGCAGCTGGCTCAAAGGCAGAACAGCTTTTTCTGCAGTCATGCGCTTACAAGGTAAGGCATTTCGCGATGTGAAAGGGCGCAGAACGATTCAAGTAAAGCTGGGTGAGCACTCTTATTTTGTTAAACAACACTTTGGTGTGGGTTGGATAGAAATCGTTAAAAACCTGATGTCATTTAAAAAGCCTGTATTGGGGGCAATGACAGAAGTAAGTGCAATACAACAGTTGGTCACATTGGGCATACCAACCACACCTTTGGTGGCTTATGGGCAGCGGGGACGCAATCCTGCAAGATTACAATCGTTTGTGATGACGGAAGATTTAGGCGAGATTGTCTCCTTGGAGGAGTTATGCGCAGACTGGTTGATGACACCCCCTGACGCAACTTATAAACAAGAACTGATCATAGCGGTTGCCGATTTGGCTGCCAAACTCCACCAAGCTGGGTTATGTCATCGAGATTTTTACTTATGTCATTTTGTCATGAAGCAGGAAGAAGTTCGTCAGGGCGTCCTCAAATTATATTTGATTGATTTGCATCGTATGCTCCAAAGGCAGTCGCCCAATGGACGGGCCGTGATGAAAGATATTGCAGGGCTGTATTTTTCTGCCATGGATTGTGGATTAACAGCATCGGATTTGGCATTATTTAAACAACATTATCTGCCACAAAACGAAGCATTTTGGCAACAGGTATGTGCACGTGCCAATATGCTACATGCCAAATTTAATAGTGATAAGTTTCAAAAACGGTTAGCAGCCGAAAAGTCAGCTATCCACTCGTCAGAAGACAACTAAACGGACGGCGCATCCATTTTTTGCATGGCATGGCGCCTCACTTTATAGCGATTATATTGCCAAAGGTACTGCTCGGGTTTTTGGGAGATTTGTGTTTCTATCGCTTGGTTCAGCAACGCTGGGGTTGCAATCGAATCTACCTTTGATAGATGTATTTCATAGCCTAATCCATTTGGTAAACGCTCCCCAAATACCATGATCACGGTAGCCCCTGTTTTTACTGCCAATTTACTGGCCAATGTCATGGTGTAAGCGGGTTTGCCAAAAAAAGGGGCCCATTCACCTTCCCCTTCTGCCGGAATCTGGTCAGGCAAGATCCCAATTGCCTCACCACGTTTAAGCGCTTGCATCAGCTTGCGAACTCCACCCGTATTGGCTTCGGCAAGCTTTACACCATTACGCTGTCTGCCTTGTTCTATTTGATATTGCAAAAATTTTAGTTTAGAGGGGCGATATAACACGGTTAATGGATAAATCGAACCATAGTAAATAGAAGTGATTTCAAAACACCCTAGGTGAGGCGTGAGAAAGATGATGCCCTTTTTAGCTAATATTGCTTCTTCTATGATTCCCCACCCGTGTATTTTTTTTACCAATTTTAATAGCTTGCGATCATCTTTGCCCCAAATTGCGAGCGTTTCAAGTAATGATTTGCCACTTTCTTTAGCGTTTATATTAAGTATATGTTCGATATTGAGCTGAACTAAGTTGCTTTGAGTTAGATTGCTTTTTTGGATCAACGCGCTGGCGGGGGAGAAGAAAAAAAGCATGCGCCCCATCCATCCGCCGAGCCAGTGAATTTGTTTTAGTGAGAGTTGCGCTAAAAGGCGTGAGAAAAATTTCAACATATTGAATGATATTTTATCTTGAAAATGAGAGTAAACCTGCAATTTGATTTAGCATCGGCAAACCCTGTTAAAATTAACCAACAATTTTTTATGCTTGAAGAAGTATTTTTACATGTAAATTGTAGCGTTTACGCAAACATGTGCCGTGAAATAAAGAGATAAATAAATGAGAATGTCACTATCAGCGCAGGCTTTACTCGTACAGCATAGCCTGCATGCAGAGGCCATCTTATTAGACGATGGCACCACTTTGCAGCTGCAAGCTGATGTTAGACTGGTGCCGACGCGCAGATTGGTTTGTCAGGCAGTGTGGCAAAATCAAACAGTGTATGCCAAGCTTTTTTTTGGTCATGGCGCGGAAGAATATGCAAGACGTGACCAGCAGGGTGTTGAGGCAATCCAACGCGCGCGCATTCAAACACCTAGCATACTAGCGTGCTCGCGAGTATGCAATAAGCAGATCTATGTGTTGATATTTGAGGCCATTGAATCGAGCCAGCATGCAGAAGCGTTTTATACGCAAGCATTGCCTAAAGCACGTTTAGAATTAGTACAGCAATTAGTCACTATCGTGGCTAAGCAACATCAAGCTGGATTAATACAGACCGATATGTATTTGAAAAACTTTCTGGTGACATCTTCAATTGCAGCATCTTCAACATTACAAGCGACAAACATATACAGCATAGACGGGGATGGCATTCGTCAGATGACGCGTCTCAGTCAAAGCAGGGCATTACATAATTTGAGTGTGTTGCTTTCTAAAATAGATGTCATTGAGTTGCAACAACATTTAAAAGCCTGGCTAGATGTGTATGCAACACAACGTGGCTGGTTATCGGCGCCCTCTATAAATAGGGTTAAAAAATTAATTCATGACGCCAGATGGAAAGCGACAATACGTTATGCTGACCATAAAGTGTTTCGACAATGTACTGATGTGGAAGTAAAACAGGATGCCATGCAATTTATGGCAATGGCGCGTTCGTTTGCAAAGAACGCTGAGGTGATGACCGCTTCCACTGTAGATGCATTGATTGATCGCTCAACCATTCTTAAAGATGGAAACACTTGCACTGTGTCGCTAGCAACATTGGCAGATCAAAGTGTTGTGATTAAGCGGTATAACATCAAAAGTATTTGGCATTTGTTGAGCCGTATGTGGCGACCAAGTCGAGCAGCGGTATCATGGGCCAATGCACATCGCTTACAATTGTTAGATGTACCAACACCCAAGCCAGCGGCGCTATTTGAAACACGAATTTTTGGCTTGCGTGGAAAAGCTTATTTTATCAGTGAATATTTGGATGCACCCGATTTGGCTGAGTCATTTGCATTAATGACTGACAGTAGTCAACGCGCGGCATTAGTCAAAGCCGTGGTGCAACTTTGTTATCGCTTATGGCTGTTGCAGATATCGCATGGTGACTTCAAGGCGACGAATATCAAAGTGTTGGCAGTGCAACCTGTGCTGATTGACTTAGACAGCATGCAGCAACATCGTTGTAGTTACTTTGCTAATCGTGCACATGTCAAAGATCTGCAAAGGCTGATGCAAAATTGGAAAGACAACACATCCCTGTATAATGCGTTTGTACAGAGTTTTAAGGTGATCTACCACGATCACACGCCTTTAAAACAGGCCAATATTTTAAGCGATTAATTAACGTTGAATAGAGTTCACTAAATGATTGTATTGGGTTTATCAGGAGCGCTTGGTCATGACGCATCAGCGGCAATTTTGGTTGATGGTCACATCATAGCGGCGGCAGAGGAAGAGCGCTTTATTCGCGATAAACATGCGAAAAATAAATTCCCTTATGAGGCAGCCAAATTTTGTTTAAAACAGGCAGGTGTTAAGCCAGAAGACGTCGATATTGTTGCGTTTCCTTATGCAGAAATCCCACTCAGTACCAACGCGCGTTGGCATTATGCCAAACGTCATTGGTACGCGCCTGACCGTGCATTAGACGCATTGTTCAATGGCAATCGTCGCTTCAGACGCAACCGAGATAAATCATTAAAATTAATGGCAGATTTGGGCTTAACTAAAGCCAAGTTTGTGCCAGTAGAACATCACTTATCTCATGCCTCAAGTGCCTATCATTTAAGTGGGTTTAAAGAAAAAACCGCGATTGTGGGCATTGATGGCAAAGGCGAATATGCCACCACGTTTTTTGGCTATGGCGAAAATGGAAAAATCCATAAAATCAAAGAGTTTTATGATCCAGACTCGCTAGGTGGCGTATATGGCGCAATCACAGAGTATTTGGGTTTTGACATGCTGGATGGTGAATTCAAAGTCATGGGCATGGCGCCCTATGGTGATCCCAAAAAATATGATTTATCCAGTTTGGCCAAATTTGAACATGGCGAACTAATCGTCAACACCAAATTAGTGAATGTAGTGGGTTTACGTCGTTATAAAGAAACCAGCCCGGATGGTAAATCGCGTGGGTATTATTTCACGCCTGAACTGATCAAGATGTTGGGTCCTAAACGTCAAGGCGATGAGATAGACGACCCTTATATTCATTATGCGGCCTCTATTCAGGCGCTGTTAGAAGAGTTGGCATTGGAGATGATTGAATACTATTTAGGCGATATTATTCGTGAAACTGGCAAAGTCGTCATGGCGGGTGGTGTCGCGCTCAATGTGAAGTTAAACCAACGCATTATTGCATTGCCTCATGTCAAAGAGTTGTTTGTACAACCAGCGTCTGGCGACAATGGCACCTCATTGGGCGCCGCTACTTATGCAGCACATTTAGCGGGTGAAACCATTCATCCGATGCAACATGCTTATTTAGGACCATCGTTTACCAGCGAAGAGTGTATCGCTGCATGTGAGGCGCATCCAAATAAGCCGATATTTACTAAAGTAGAAAATTTTCCACAGAAAGCGGCAGAATTGTTGGCGGCTGGCAATCCGCTGGCTTGGTTGCAAGGTCGCATGGAGTTTGGCCCCCGCTCATTAGGCTGTCGCAGTATTTTGGGAGATCCAAGTTTTCCCGGCGTGGCAGATCGCATCAATGCGCAAATCAAGTATCGCGAGCGCTGGCGCCCATTCTGTCCCAGTATGCTAGACAAAGTAGCTGTAGATATTCTGCAAACAGAGCACCCTGCGCCTTATATGACGTTTACCTTTGATGTGGCTGAGCATTGGAAATCTCGCATTCCAGAAGTGGTGCACGAAGATGGTACAGCACGTGCACAAGTGGTGACGCGTGAGACCAATCCACGTTATTACGAGTTAATAGAGCATTTGGAAAAATTGCGGGGTAACGCGGTGGTACTCAATACATCGCTGAACCGTCGCGGTGAACCAATGATTTGTAGCCCTACCGATGCGCTGAATATGTTTTATGGCTGTGACTTAGAGTATTTGATGTTAGAGGATATTTTAGTCACCAAAAAATAGCGAATTTAATAGTTTATTAAATTTGTAAGGTTTTCATTTTAAAAATTATTTATACAATTAGCCCTATTCTGGTTTGACGATATGCACCAGTTTAGAGATAATCGAGTGGTAATACGTGAATCTCCTGCATTTTCGCAGGGCATAATGTTTAGAGTTGAGCATCAGCATGAAACAATCCCACATTGAAGTAACTGAACGCATTATCGAAGTAAGTAGACCAACACGCACGGCTTACTTACAACGTGTAGATGAAATTGCTAACCGCCAACGTGGTGCAGACCGACTGGGTTGCGCCAATGTGGCGCACGCATTTGCGGCTATGCCCGCCAACGATAAATTACGTATCGTGGTGGAAAAAGCGCCAAACATTGGCATCGTGACTGCTTACAACGACATGTTGTCAGCGCATCAGCCTTATGCCAGTTATCCAGATATCATCAAAGATGAAGCCCATAAATTAGGCGCAACAGCACAAGTGGCTGGTGGCGTACCTGCTATGTGTGACGGTATTACCCAAGGTGAACCCGGCATGGAATTGTCATTGTTTAGCCGTGACACCATTGCCATGAGTACCGCGATTGCGTTGTCTCATGATGTATTTGATGCTGCATTGTTATTAGGTGTGTGTGACAAAATTGTGCCAGGCTTGTTGATTGGTGCCTTACATTTTGGACACTTGCCATGCGTATTTGTGCCTGCGGGTCCAATGAGCACGGGTGTGGACAATACCACTAAATCTAAAGTGCGTGAGAAGTACGCACAAGGGTTAGTGGGTCGCGAAGAGTTGCTGGCGTCAGAATCTGCGGCATACCATGGTCCTGGTACTTGTACCTTCTACGGTACGGCTAATAGTAATCAAATGCTGATGGAGGCCATGGGTTTGCATGTGCCAGGGGCAGCATTTATTCACCCCCATGATGGCATGCGCGAGCTATTAACACGTGAAGCCGTCAATATGGTGATACAAAATACACGTAAAAATCAATTCACGCCTATTGGTAAGCTGGTGGATGAGCACGTGATTGTGAATGCAATGGTGGCCTTATTGGCTACAGGGGGGTCTACCAATCACTTAATCCATTGGGTGGCGATTGCACGTGCAGCAGGCATCATTATCGACTGGACCGATTTCTACCATTTGGCAAAAACAACGCCATTATTAGCCAGTGTGTATCCAAACGGTAAAGCGGATGTGAATGAGTTCCAAAACGCAGGCGGACCCGCTTTTGTTATTCGTGAACTGATTGATGCTGGTTATATGTACCCCGATGTGTTCACTGTCGCCTATGGCGGTTTGCGCGAATACGGCAAAATTCCTGCAAAAGAAGACAACAAATTAGTGTGGAAAGACTTACCTAAAGAAAGTAGCGATGAAACCATCGTGCGCACAGCCGAGCATCCATTTAGTGAATCTGGTGGCTTACGTTTGCTCAAAGGCAACTTGGGCCGTAGTGTGATTAAGATTTCAGCAGTGCCAGAGGATCGACACATTATTGAAGCGCCAGCCATTGTGTTCGATGCGCAAGAAGAATTGCTCGAAGCGTTTGATCGCGGCGAGTTAGAGCGTGACTTTATCGCGGTGGTGCGTTTTCAAGGCCCCAAAGCCAATGGTATGCCAGAGCTGCATAAATTAACGCCACCTTTAGCCGTACTTCAGAATAAAGGCTTTATGGTAGCTATCGTTACGGATGGCCGTATGAGTGGCGCGTCAGGTAAGATACCTGCAGCGATTCATCTAAGTCCAGAAGCCTCTGCTGGTGGTGCATTAGCCAAAGTACGTACCGGTGACATTATTCGTTTAAATGCCAAGGTCGGTATGGTCAACGTGTTGGTCGATGAAGACGTATGGGCAGAGCGCGAAGTAGAAGAGCTGTCTGACACTAAACGTCATCATAATGCACACGGCATTGGTCGTGAGTTGTTTGGGGGTATGAGGCGGAACGTATTGTCAGCAGAAGAGGGCGCGGTTACCTGGCTATAAATTTTGCAAATCAAGCGATAACGTTGTTGCGCTCGCTTGCCATACAGGGAATGTACTGTCTGCGGTCTCTCGCCTAGTTCTCGCTTGATTATCAAAGTTTAATTCAACCGTTGCCACAAAAACTAAAACTGAAATTGATTTATTTAAGAGAATGAGAAAACTATGAGTACATTAGATTTAGCCAACCACGGCCCAGTGATTCCCGTAATTGTCATTAACCGTGTTGAAGATGCAGTACCGATGGCAGAAGCACTGCTTGCTGGCGGTATTAAAGTGCTGGAAGTCACATTACGTACTTCATGTGCATTAGCTGGCATGGAGCAAATAGCAAAACATGTACCTGATGCGATTTTAGGTTCCGGCACTGTACGTAATCTAAAAGATGCGCAAGCTTCAAAAGATGCAGGTTGTCAGTTTGCGGTAAGCCCAGGCTACACCAGTGAATTAGGCCAATTTGCTCGCAAAATTGGATTGCCATTACTACCAGGAGTGTCGACTGGTTCAGAAATCATGATGGCTAACGCTGATGATTATTACTTTTTAAAACTGTTCCCAGCGGTGGCTGTGGGCGGCATCAATTTACTTAAGGGATTTGCTGGCCCATTTGGCGATGTAAAGTTCTGTCCAACAGGGGGGGTGACGGTGGACTCTGCACCACAATTCTTGGCATTACCTAACGTAGTGGTATGTGGCGGTACTTGGTTAACCCCAGCGGATGCAGTTTCACGTGGTGATTGGGCGCATATTACTAAGCTTGCCAAAGAAGCTAGCGCAATCAAAGCGGCTTAACGTTTAGCGTAAGAGTATAAAAGGTATAATGTAGGCTTTGTGTTGTTCAGCACAAAGCCTTTTTTATTGGGATATGATTTGTTAAATATTCGGGAATATAAGACCATCGTCTTTGATTGTGATGGCGTGATTTTAGATTCAAACATCGTCAAAACACAGGCTTATTTTCGTACGGCAAAACAACTGGGCGTCACAGATGCGCAAGCACAGGCATTGGTTGATTACCACGTGAAATTAGGCGGTGTCTCTCGATATCATAAATTTGATTGGCTCTTGCGTGAAGTGTTAAAGCAACCAGTTACTAAAGCGGCCATCCAAATTTGGCTAGATGCGTTCGCAAAAGAATTAGAGGTGGTATTGATGCAGTGTGCCATTGCCGAAGGCTTAGAGGCGCTTAAGCAACTAACGCCAAATGCTACTTGGATGGTGCTGTCTGGCGGGGATCAGCAAGAAATACGTGATTTATTCCATAAAAGAACACTACCATCTGGGAAAGTATTAGCAGAGTTGTTTGAGGGCGGTTTGTTTGGTAGCCCAGATAACAAAGATGAAGTGCTCGCGCGTGAAAAAGCAAGTGTTCACTTACAGTTTCCTGCGCTCTTTATTGGGGATAGCAAATATGATTATGAAGCAGCCAATAAGGCTGGCTTGGATTTTGTGTTTTTGAGTGATTGGACTGAAGTTGACGATTGGAAAGGGTTTTGTATGCAACATCGTATTCAAATTAAAAAAAATATTCGCGATGTAATGAGCACTCAACATGTTTAGACATCTATATGCGCCCAGTACCTTGTTGCCAGAGCGTCAGTTTGAACAATGGTGTGCAAGTGGTCGCGTTATTGAACAAGACCAACGTGGTCCTAAAGTCATCATTTTAGACAATGGTGATTTTTTAAAAATATTTAGAGCAAGACACATTTTTAGCGGAGCCTGCATCTATTCGCATGCAAGGCGTTTTTATCGAAATGCATTACGACTGGCAGAGTTAAAAATTCCAACTGTGACTGTCAAAGCTCTGTACCACTTTGACCAACCTGGACAAACAGCAGTGTTGTACCAGCCAATACCAGGTCATTCTATTCGAGATCTTGTTCGTCAAGATGTGCACTTTGTTGAAAAGTCAGCGGAAAAGCTGGGTAAATTTTTAGCTAAAATGCATTTAAGAGGGGTACATTTTCATTCGCTGCATACAGGGAATATACTTTTTTTGCCCAATCAAGAGTTTGGATTGATTGATATTTCAGATATGAGTATTTATCGATGGCCATTAATGTGTATCACACGCTACAGAAGCTTTAAGAGGCTATGTAAATACAAAGAAGATATTATGATGTTAGGTCAAGGCTATTGGGAGCGAATGCTGAGAGAATATTTTAGATACAGCTTTAGTAGCCCACTTTGTCAAAAAAAAATTCAGTCTTGTAATCCGTTTGTAGCGGCCTAGCCAAACCTATGAGCGATCGAAATGAAAAATGGGTAATGCAAATAGCGCATTCTTACTATCCACCATTTTTGGATTGCGCTAGACAATATGCGGCGTTGTTTCAAGGATCCCAATATAAAGTCCTCACTGTCTATTTAACGGGAGAGTCAAACCCGGCTGTTGAGGCAGGTAGCACATCCCATCAAGTGATTTTTTTGGGCTATAAAAGTAAACAAGTGAGCGGGCTAAAATTAGATGCGATTGCCAAAATCAAGCGTATTGCTTCAAAAAAGCAATTCCAATTCTGTATAGCACATCGTGTTAAACCAACCTACACAGCGCTATTGGCAACAAATCTACCCGTTATCAGCGTGCATCATAATTACAATGATTACAGTCGATGGTCACGCAGACTACTTGTAGATTTTTATCAAAAAAGACTGCTGATGCTAGGTGTTTCAGATTCCGTTCGCGATGATTTACGACATGATTTAAAAAATTGGCCACCTGAACGCATCTTAACCCTTTATAACCGTATCGATTTAGATGTAACCAAAGCAGGGTTTGTCAGCAAAGATGAGGCGAGAGCCGTGTTGGGACTTGCCAAAAATGCCTATGTAATTGGTAATGTTGGTCGATTACATAGAGACAAAGATCAAACCACCTTGTTAAAGGCGTTTGCTCATGCGCTTCCACAGTTACCTCAACATAGCATATTGGCCATTATGGGTATGGGGCCTTTGGAAGCGCACTTGAAATCACTTGCAGAGCAATTGGGGATTTCACATGCAGTGAGATTTACAGGTAATATTCCGGATGGTAAACGTTATTTTAATGCCTTTGATCTCTTTACACTTACCTCGGATCACGAACCTTTTGGGATGGTGTTATTAGAAGCTATGGCGGCAAATTTACCTATTATTTGTAGTGATAGCGGCGGTGGTGCAGAAATTGTGCAGGGACTTGGTGATTTATTTCCATTAGGCGATGCAAAAGCACTGGCTGAGCGCATGGTGATAAATGCATATAGACCACCAAATATCTTTAACATTGAACAAAGACTTACCGCACACTTTACTGATGCTGCTGTAAAAACTAAATTCTGGAATATAGAGTACATCAAAACAATCATTGAGAATTAAATGCAAGAAATGTTTAAAACTACAAAACTCACCACTAAGCGCAATCAACATATTATTGCATTTGAAGGGGATTCAATTACAAACGAAATCATCGCAAAGGGTGAATATGACAGCAATACATTGGCATTTATCAGTGATGTTCTAACACTTATTAAGCCTAATGTCAGCCTAGATATTGGTGCGAATATTGGTAATCACTCACTTGTGATTGCGGGCGTAACAAAAAGGTTGTTATCGTTTGAACCCATTCCATTTCTTTATGAAGTGTTGGCAAGCAACTTAAAATTAAATGGGCTGAAGCATGCAACAGCTATTAATGTTGGTCTGTCAGACACTTCAACAAACGCTGAGATATTTGTAGACCACAGTGGTAATTTGGGGTCATCAAGTATCTCAGAGCGACATGGTGCTGGTGAGTTGTTTCCGATTAGCCTTAAGCATGGAGATGATTTGCTGCGAGAAATGGGCCTGGAGGAATCTATTGATTTTATAAAAATTGACGTTGAAGGTCATGAGGCAGAAGTGATTGAGGGGCTGACTAGTATAATTAACAGCAATAAGCCCTTCATTCTTATGGAGTGGAAGTCTGATAAAACTATTGCTGGTTTTACACATTCTAGAATCCTGTCCACCATGTTTCCTGACTATATTATTTATTCATTGACCACCAACTATAATAAAAAAGTACATAAAAAAGGGATATTCGGCTCCATAGAGCGGATACTAAATAAATTTTTGAGACCTTCATGGTGTTTGTCATCCTTTGAAAGTAATAAAAAATATTCAAATATATGTCTCGTGCCACCAAGGCATAAACAATTATTTGAGCGCTTTCCATATCTCGCTAAACAGTAATTTCATATTGTGACAATCACCTATTTCGAATGAAAAAAAAGATTTTAATTTTAGATGGAATTGCAGGGGTTCCTTTAGGACGTGAGCTAACCAAAGCAATTTCGGATGAAGGTATAGATACCTCATATCTTGATATGAAAAAATTTGACCATAAAGTATTTTATGGACTCAAATCTGTAGTTTATAAATCACTCAATAAAATTGAGTCTTCAGATGGTTTTTACCAATACCCCCGATTAAACGAAAACAAATTTGAGCGCTACATACAATTAATAAATCCAAGCATAATACTGGTAATTGGATTTGTTTATAAATTTTTAAACCCATTGTTTTTACAAAAGATGAAAGAAAAGTACGACATTAAACTTTTCCTTTACGACACGGATAGCTGCAATCTATATGCGAAAAGAAGAGAGTTTATTTACTTCTTAGATAACGAGCTTCCAGTCTATGACGAAATATTATCTTTTTCTAAAGTAACAACGCGGTTTTTTAAAGAGACTAAAAAGCTTAATGCTAGCTTTTTTCCATTTGGCGCAAACCGTTTAAATGTAGTTTCTAACGCTACATTTTCGTTTGAAGTTTTGTTTGTAGGAAGTTGTGATCTTCGTCGAATATTTCTTTTAGAAAGTATCAAAGACAATGTCACTATATATGGGGATCGATGGAGTAGAAATTTTCCGCTGATTTCTGACACGCTCAAGACTAAAGTTGTTGATCAAGGCATTTGGGGTAATCAACTCCTCAACATGCTTGTTCAGTCAAAAATAGTACTCAATATTACAAGAAGTCATTTTTATGGTGTTGAAACAGGTGTTAATCTTCGAATATTCGAAGCGTTATCAGCAGGATGTTTTTTGCTTAGTGATTACTCTGATGAGCTAGCAGAATTATTTGACGTTGGTGTAGAAATAGAAACATTTACATCATCCCGTGAATTAAGTGAAAAAGTTGAGTATTATTTAAATCATCCAGATGAAAGAATGAAGATTGCTAAAAAAGGGCATGAAAAGTTTCTTGCCATGCACTCATGGGATGTAAAAGCTAAGTTATTGCTTAATAAAATTATTCACACACATTAATTCATCGTATGCATGAAATTTCCAACAGGTTGGCAATAAATAAAGCAAGTATGAAGATGGCGGTAGTCTCATTTGATTCACTCGGGGATAGTCTTCTATATTTACTACTTGCTGAAAATTTGAAAAATAATGGTTATGACACTACATATTTTGGCAATGTTGGTCATCAATTAAGGGCTTGGTTGCCCAAATTGAAAATTGCACCACATCCACCCTTGGATGAGATGCAACAAGTTTTGTCAGATTTCCAACTAGTGATAATGAGCCCCACGAAAGCCATGCGTGAAAGGTTTTTATCAGCACCTGGTTATCTTGAGGAAATGAGATGTCAGTACTTACTAATTTGCCAACATGCGCCGGATAATTGGCATTATGACCGCAATACAAGGTTGCGAAACCTGCTCACACCAGAAATATTTAACAGCATAAAATTCATCACAAATGCTGGTAATTCAATAAGATACAAATCATTCAAACGGGAAAGTGCTGTTGATATTCTTTGTAGCTATATGCGCGAAAGAATGAATTTATCTACGATTGATCGAAATGTGCACATCCAGCCTTTAGCAAATCTGGAATTTAGAAAAAACAAACGTAGAGTAATTGTCAGCCCAGACTCTGCAGGGCCAGATGAAAAAAACTGGGGTGAAAACCAATTCTTAACGCTTTGCAAAAAGCTGCGTCATTATGGGTTTGACCCAGTAATAGTGGTCGCACCTCAAAATTACGAGTATTGGAAAAATAGATCAAAAAATCAGTATTCAATACCTGTGTTTGATGATTTAAGTAGCTTAGCCAGTTTTATATATGAGTCTTCCATTCTTATTGCAAACGATTCGGGTAATGGCCATTTAGCATCATTTTTAGGTATACCGACAATTACGATTTATAAAAAAGCGAATCCATATTTTCATTGGAGGCCAGATTGGACAAAGCACACGAATGTTGTGTTGTTCCCGAAGTTTATTGTTAAATTGCCATGGTTTCGTTTGTGGAAACCATTTTTAACTGTGAGGACTGTATTGAGTGCAGCAATTAATTTAGTTGAAAAAAATTCAACAATTCACGACAGGGTTTCATCACCTTTTTTACGTTGATAAATATGTATTAATTTTTTACCGTTGTAGTTTTTAAATTTTTTCATTAACTCATAATGAGTAAGATGTTGAGTAATATATAAATTTCGCTCAGGATACTTAGGCGAGATACTCAATACAAGCATATTATACTCATTTATTTTTTTACTATTAATGTGATCCTGAAATAACTCCCAACCATCACCACCTAATGACTTGTATGGTGCACCAGCATAATATTGCACTCTTAAATCATCAAAAAAGACTGGTGAATGTTGCGGGTTATTGTTAGCTACCCAAGAGGCTGCCTCTTGTAAATAGTTATAACCTTCTCTTTTAGGGAGTATGTTTTTAACTACACCCAAGACCATAAATATCATCATCGCATATATGAGCCATTTTTTTACACGTGTTTTTTTATCATTCGTGCCTACATCATTGGTGTGCTGGCTAAGTAAGTAGGCGAAAGAAAAACTTGCAAATAACATAATGATAAAGCCAAGCCCTACAACATATCTCGTGGATAACACAAACACTTTGGTGATGATAAGAGCCATATTGATTAGTGAAATCAAGGCAACGCAATACAGTATCTTTGACACTAGGGGATCTATGACTACTTGCCTACACTTAAGCGTGTATGTTGCCAGCCCTATGTTAACAAAACCAGCCGCGGAAAATATTTTAACTACTATCGCCAAAATAAAAGTAAGTAATAAGCCCGGAACGGCAAACTCTTCTAGGTAATTCCCAAGCACTTCTGAAGACATGATATTTGCACGTGTAATAAGGTTATGTGTGAACTCGTTACCTAAGTTTGTGCTAAATATCTCCTTTAATCGTCCAAAATTTTCCATGGTCATATGCTTATTCAACGTAAGTGTTGTCGCAACACCTAAAGCAATAAGAATATTTAAAAAGTTGACTTTAATCAGCGCGTGAATGCGATCTGTCCAAGCAAGCTTTTTGTTAGTAAGCAGTATGAGCGGTAAGAGCGCTAAATACATGATGGCTTCAATCCTAAATAACATAGCGAAGATCGCAGATAGTTGCCATAAAAGTGCATCTTGATAACGTTGGTGTTTATAAAATTGAATGAAAAATACGATGCTCGTGAGATAAAAAGCCCAAAAACCTTCGTCACGCATCAGCATTTCAAGCACATCACCCACCACATAGCTAGAGCTAAATAAAATGAGCGCACCCGCAGCCATCGTAATTTTATTGCCGCCTGCAAGTGAGATGATGGTGATAAAGCTTATCGTTGAAATAGCAAAAAAGAATACATTTAAAAATTGCGCTGAATGATGAATATTTAAACCAGATACTTTATGTGTGCCAGCAATCCACAAAGAATAAAACGGCCACTGAAATATATTAAATCCTGACTTCCATTGTCCTTCAGCAAAAAGCTTGGCGGCCTCTAAGTACAATACAGAGTCTGGGTTTATCCAGCCGTGTTGAATGTACTGGATCTGTGCGGCAATTAAAATACTAATCAATAAGATGCTCAGTTTAAGCTTCTTAGACGATATGTTGTTAATGGATAGAATGAGTTGAAACATCTTTTAAGCACCAAATATGGTTGTACAAATAGTGGTGGGTTGAATTAATTTTAAACAATTCAAATGCCCCAATGGGCATTCCCGTTTAAAGCAAGGGCTACAATCTAATTTTAAATATTCAATTACAGCATCTGGATGCAAGGGTGGGGTGTGGTAAGGGTCAGACGAACCAAAGATAGCCACTAATTTTTTATCTAGTGCGGCTGCAACGTGCATCAACCCAGAATCATTGCTCACCACAGTATGACAAAGCGCCATTAAATCAATGGCTTCTCCAAGTTTGGTTTTTCCGCCCAAGTTCATACATTGGTTTTGTGTAAGTTGATTGATTTGATTGGTCACAGGGATGTCTTTATCAGAACCAAACAGCCAAACTTGCCAGCCTTTGGCAATGGCAGCATTTGCCACTTCAGCATAGTTTTCAGCGGGCCAGCGTTTGGCTTCGCCGTATTCAGCACCAGGACATAAGCCTAAAATTGGTGATTCCAATGCTGGAATATCGAGCTTCTTAAGCACAAGATGCGCTTGCTGTTTATTGGTAACCAAGCTGGGAATTGGCAAAGGGTCTGGCAACGGGGTATTGTTTTCAAGCCCCAAACTGACAAATCGCTGCACTGTCATTTTGAGTTGAGATTTGTCTAGTGTGTGAATGTCGTTAATTAAGCCGTAACGCATTTCGCCTAAAAAACTGGTGCGTTTGGTAATGCCTGCTGCCCAAGGAAGAAGGGCAGATTTAAATGAGTTGGTGAGAATTATGGCTTGGGTATAGCCTTTGTGTTTGAGTGATTTGCCAAATACGATGCGTTTCCAAAATGCGAGCTCGCCATGTTTGAAAGGCAATGGAATCGCAGCAGAAACCTCAGGCATACGCTCCAGCAGTGGAAGTGTCCAAGCGGGGGCGGCTACGTCAATCGTGCAATCTGGTTGATTAAATTTAAGTGTTTTGAACAGACTCTGTGCAAGCACCATATCGCCTACCCACGCTGGACCAAGTACTAAAATCTTTTCTGGCATGACGGATATACCAACTAACTGTTCATTTTTTTAATCATGTTGCTGGTGCTTCTACCTGCTACCAGATCAATCAAGGCGATTTCACCGCCCCAAGATAACACTTCATTACCACCAACGACTTGGTCTGCTGTGTAATCACTGCCTTTAGCAATGATGTGCGGTTGGATCGCATTAATCAGTTTGAGCGGTGTATCTTCGTCAAATAAAATAACCGCATCTACCGATTCCAAAGCAGCTAATACGCGCGCTCTATCATTCTCATTGACGACTGGGCGGGTGGGGCCTTTGAGTGCGCTGACTGAGCGATCAGTATTCAGCCCCAAAATAAGTTTATCACCCCGTTTTTTGGCCGCTTCTAAATAGGTCACATGTCCTGCGTGCAGCAAATCAAAACAGCCATTGGTAAATACAATGTTTTGATTGGCTTGTTTCCAAAGCGACACTTTTTCCATCAGTTCAGGTAAATCACATATTTTATGTGCTTGCTCATTCGAACGTTGATCTTCCAAGGCGTGTATCAGCGCATGCTTAGTAATAGGCACTGTCCCCACTTGACCCACGACCACGCCGGCAGCAATGTTGGCAAGCTGTAAGCTTTCTAGTGGACTTAAGCAATGCATGAGTCCTGCCGCAAGGGTTGCAATCACAGTGTCGCCAGCACCTGACACGTCAAATACCTGTTGCGCGGTGGCTTGCAAATGATGCGAGGTGTCATCGAGTAATGTGATGCCTTCTTCACTTCGTGTGACCGCTAAAAACTTTAGGCCTAGGCTAGTTTTAAGTTGCTGAGCCTTTTCAATCAACTGGGCATCGTTCACTTGGGTGTGGCAGGCTTCGGCCGTTTCTTTTTTATTGGGCGTGAGTGCTGTGGCGCCATGGTACTTGGTGTAATCGACCCCTTTTGGGTCTACCAGAACGGGTATGTTAGCTTGCCGACAGGCTTGAATGATGGATTGGCAAATGGTTGGGCTGAGCAGCCCCTTCGCGTAATCTGATAGCACCACAATGGCAGGTAATTTCGTCATGGCTTGTTGAAATGCGCTCAGTATCTGATTAGTTTCTTCTAGATTAAATACACCACTGTCTTCTTGGTCTAGCCGCATCATTTGTTGATGGCCGCCTAATATGCGTGTTTTGGCAATCGTGGGACGATGAGCAGAAGTCACCATACCTTGCACATCAATGCCATTGGTTTGCATCAGTTGTACCAGTGATTGGCCTTCAGTATCTTGACCAATACAACCCAAAATACATGTGTTTATACCGAGTAATGCCAAATTGGCTGCTACGTTGGCAGCGCCGCCAGCACGTTCATTTTGTTGTTTAAGTAATACCACGGGGACCGGTGCTTCAGGTGAGATACGGTTGACTTCGCCAATTAAATAGCGATCCAGCATGACATCACCAATGACTAATGCATGTTGATTGGTTTGACCGAACTGTTTAACTTGATTGACTAATGTTTGTTGCATTAGTCAGACTCTAAAATTTCACATAAAGAGTGACCAATAAAAATATGCGCCTCTTGAATACGCGCGGTTACACTTGAAGGTACCACAATGTTGTAATCGCACAAGGCAGTAAGCTTGCCACCCGTACCGCCGGTTAAACCCACAGTGATAGCGCCGGTTGCTTTTGCAGCTTCAATCGCTTTCACCACATTAGCGCTATTGCCAGAGGTGGTGAGGCCAATCACGATATCTTCAGGTCTGCATAGCGCTTCAATTTGGCGCGCAAAAATATAGTCGTAACCGTAATCATTGCCTACAGAGGTTAATATAGAGGTATCAGTCGTCAGTGCAATCGCAGGTAAGCCTTTGCGCTCCTTTTTATAGCGGCCGACAATTTCAGCCGCAATATGCTGGCTATCTGCAGCACTGCCACCATTGCCCATCAGTAGGACTTTACCACCGCGCTGAATGCATTGTTGTAACTGAATGCCAACCTCACTAATGAGTGGGAACAGTGACTCCAATGCGTTGAACATGGCCATGTGCGCAGCATGCTCACCTTTTAAATAATCGACGTATTTCATCAGCAGTAGGGATCCTCTTGCAATAAATAGTTTTGTACATAATCTTTTACGCCATCTTCAAGGCTGGTAAAAGGGGTTTTGTAACCGGCTTTGCGCAATTTATCCATATTGGCTTGCGTAAAATATTGATACTTGCCTTGCAGGTCTTGGGGCATGTCGATGTAGGTAATGTTGGGTTCACGGGCCATGCTGGTCATGACATTGGTGGCTAAGTCCTTAAAGCTGCGTGCTTCCCCTGTGCCAATGTTGTATATTCCATTAGGCGCGGTACGCTTACTAAGCCCAGCAGTTAAAAAATAAGCGACAACATTCGCGGCATCTTTTACATACACAAAGTCGCGTAACTGCATGCCGTCTTCAACATCGGTTTTGGTGCCTTTAAATAATTTCATGGTGCCAGTGTCTTTAAACTGGTTAAAGGTATGAAATGCAACGCTAGCCATGCGCTCCTTATGGTATTCGTTAGGGCCATATACATTAAAAAACTTAAAGCCAGCCCATGCTGGTGGCGTAGGTTGTTTTTCAGCCACTTGTCTCAATACCCATTGGTCGAAAAAATGCTTTGAGTAACCATAGCCATTGAGCGGTCTTAAATGATCGATGCTAGTATCGTTGTAACCACGTTCGCCTGCGCCATAGGTGGCGGCAGAACTTGCATAGAAAAACGGCACATCATGCTCTGCGCACCACGACCATAAATCTTGTGAATAATGAATATTATCGGCGACTAACTTATTGAAATCCCGCTCAGTCGTGGCGCTAATCGCGCCCATATGGATAATCGCAGTGACATGGTCGTTATCGACTAACCAATCGAGCAATTGATCTTTGTCTAAGTACTCCACATAGTGGCGGTGCACTAAATTTTGCCACTGGGATTCATGCGTGATGCGGTCTGTGATGATTAAATCTTCACGACCAAGTTTGGTGTTGAGATGCCAGGCTATCATGGAGCCTATCATGCCTGCACCGCCTGTGATAACAATCATAGTTTCAATATCTCAGTCAAAACATAAGTATAACGCTTATTGTTTTGCGCCCAAACTTTGTGCACGTAATTTTGTAAGTTCAGCCGTACTTTTAGCGTCTGCATTATCCCAAGTAGCACTGACCCAGCCATGCAAGTTTTCAAGAGCGATTTGGGTCAGCGCTTGCATCCATAATTCACTTTCGTTCAAGGCAGGGATGTAGTGATAATCGCCCCCGCCATTACTTTGAAAGATATGTTGTCCTTCCATGGCAATTTCCTCTAATGTTTCTAAGCAGTCGCTACTAAAGCCAGGGCAAATGACATCAATGCGTTTCGTGTTGGCTTTACCCAACGCTTCTAGGGTCGTAGCTAAGTAAGGCTTGAGCCATTCCTGCTTACCAAAACGGGATTGAAAAGCCACCAAATATTCATCTTTGGTCAACTCAAGCGCTTCTGCTAACAAGCGTCCTGTTTTATGGCACTCGCAATGATAAGCATCCCCTTTGAGTAGATGAAACTTAGGCACACCATGAAAGCTCATCACTAGTTTGTTTGGTTTGCCACCGTTCAACCGCCAATGTTCACGTACATTCGCGGCCAACGCTTTAATATAGGCTGGATGATCGTGATAGTGTTTGATGGTACGAATGGCCGGCACGTTACGCATTTTTAGGAGTACACGCCAAACGCTATCAAACGCTGCAGCTGTGCTGCTGGCTGCATACTGTGGATAGAGCGGAAAGACTAAGATTTTATTGCAGTGTTGTGCTTTTAAGTCCTCTATCGCTTGTTTCATACTAGGGTTGCCGTAACTCATGCCCAATGCAACGGCAAAGGGCGACTGGATATGCTGCGCTAAAAAACCTTCCAGTAATTTAGTTTGTTTTTGGGCATGCACGAGCAAAGGCGAACCTTCTTTAGTCCAGACTTGCGCATATTTCTCAGCCGATTTTTTTGGACGAATCACTAAAATAATGCAGTGTAAAATCCAACACCAAATAAAGCGTGGAATCTCTACCACGCGTCTATCCATTAAAAACTGCTGTAAGTAGGGACGTAGCGCTTTTGCTGTGGGCGCATCAGGCGTCCCTAAGTTGGCCAATAATATACCTACTTTAAGTTGATCGCCATGTTGAAGAGGGGGTTCTGGATTGAAATATGCCATGCGTTTACCAATAATGAAGTTAATTTTGGTTGGAGGAAAGTGCGTTAGAAAGTAATTTTGCAGTGACATCGACAATAGGAATCACGCGTTCATACGCCATGCGTGTTGGGCCAATGACACCGAGTGTGCCCACCACTTGACCATCTGCTTCGTATGGGGCAGTCACCATACTACATTCGTCGAGTGGTAAATATCCGCTTTCACCGCCAATAAATATTTGTATGCCCTCAGCGCGCTGACTGTTATCTAAAAGTTGCATCAGTGATGTGCGCCGTTCAAATATTTCAAACAATTTACGCAGGCTGGTAACATTAGTAGAAAGCTCATCCACTTGTAATAAATTACGTTCACCAGCAATGACCACTGCATCTTTGTTATCTTCCGCGTTTAATTGAGAGGTCTCTAATGCAGCGGACATCAGCTTATTCATATCCGCTTGCATTTGTTTAAGCTCAGATAATAGTTTTTGCTTTACTTCCTCTAAGGTAAAGCCTTGATAATGCGCATTAAAGTAATTGCTAGCCTGCGTTAATTCACTGGCAGAGTAGGGTTTCTCAGTCACTAAGATACGATTCTGCACATTGCCGTCTTCGGTCACGATAATGACCAACAGTTTTTTCTCGGTCAGCGCTAAAAACTCTAAATGCTTAAATGCCACCCGTTTACGTTTGGGTGTCAACACCACGCCCGCAAATTGAGTGAGCTGTGAGAGCATGTCTGCAGCATTGTTGATTAACGCACTTTGGTTGGGTGAGTTTAGGCCATCCTTCAGTTGCTGAAATGCATTAATTTCCAAAGGCTTGACTGTTAATAAAGAGTCCACAAACAATCGGTAGCCTTTTTGCGTTGGAATACGACCCGAAGAGGTATGTGGGCTGGTGATAAATCCCAGTTGCTCTAAATCGCTCATCACGTTGCGAATGGTGGCAGGGCTGACATCTAGGCCAGAGTGATGTAACAGCGTACGCGAACCTATGGGTTGACCATCACTAATGTAATGTTCCACCAAGGTTTTAAGTAGTATTTGTGCGCGTTTGTCCAAGCTGACATTCAACATTTTAAATAAGGTGTCATTTTGCCCGAATTAGTTCCTAGATAACAGCGGCATTTGCTTTTAAGCGAGGCGCATCTGTGATTTAATTCTGCCATGAAAAAACAATTCGCATCTATTGCCATCATTGGCAAATATATGGACCCAAATGCCTTGCAGCAAATGCAACACGAGCTGGCACAACTGGTGCAACACTTGTCTCAAAAAGACATTCAGGTATGGGTAGAAGAGAATACGGCACATCATGCCTCGTTGGTTGGCGTGAATACCACCACGCTATCTGAAATTGGCACCCAAGTAGATTTGGTGGTGGTGATGGGAGGCGATGGCACCATGTTAAGCGTTGCCAGGAGTTTGTATGAAAATCAATTGCCGAAACCAGTGCCGTTAGTCGGCATCAATCGGGGAAGGTTGGGGTTTTTAACTGACTTACGTACTGAAGATATGCTCGTGGAAATTGATAAAATATTAGCTGGCGATTTTCAGGCGGAAAGCCGTATGTTGCTTGAGGCAAGCGTCTATCGAGCTGGCGTACAAGTATTAAATGGCGTGGCACTCAATGATGTTGTAATTAAAAGTGCACTACGATTGATGGAGATGGAAGTGGAGATAAATGGTCAGTTTGTCTCCAAACAGCGTGCGGATGGTTTAATTTTAAGTTCCCCAACCGGCACTACAGCTTATGCCTTATCCGCAGGTGGGCCAATTTTGCACCCTGATTTGAATGCGATTTCTTTGGTGCCGATTAGTCCGCATACGTTAAGTAATCGTCCCATCACAGTGCCAAGCGAGTGTGTGTGCGATGTGACCGTGATGCAAGCGGACGATGCACAACTAAGTTTGGATGGGCAGTATCAACAAACCTTGAATGTTGGTGACCAAGTGCGCGTGATACGGGCAGAGCAGGACATTTTGTTATTGCATCCAAAAGGCTATTGTTATTTTGATATGTTGCGTAATAAGCTCAATTGGGGCTAATGTTGCAATGAGTAAAATTGAGTAAATCTATGTTACAAGCGTTATCTATACGTGATTTTATTATTGTCGAATCGCTCGACTTAGAGTTTGAATCTGGGTTTACTGCACTCACGGGTGAAACGGGCGCAGGTAAATCCATCTTAATTGATGCCTTGTCTCTCAGTTTAGGAGCTAGAAACGATGGCGCTGTTACGCGAGTGGGTTGTGAAAAAGCCGACATTAGCACGACTTTCGATATACAAGATAATATGCAGGCGCAACTGTGGTTAGCAGACCATGAGATTGAAGATACAGGCAGTTTAATATTACGCCGTGTCATCTATGCCGATGGCCGAAGCCGTGGGTTTATCAATGGCACGTCGGCGACGGTGGGGCAACTTAAAGAATTGGGCGAATTCCTTATTGATATTTATAGCCAAAATGCCCATCACTCTCTATTAAAAACGGCTACTCAGCGCGAGATTTTAGATGCGTTTGCGCAAACTTCTGAGCTTGCAAAATCGGTAACTGTGCATTTCCAGCATTGGTCAACATTACATCAACAGCGACTATCCGCCGAAGAAAACGCCGCGGAATATGCAGAAGAGCTGGCTGAGTTGCGTGACAAGGTACGGGAAATCAAACAGTTGGGTTTTGATGTTGATGACTGGGCCGCCTTGCAACAAGAGCATAGTCGTTTGAGTCATGGTGCCAGTTTACTGCAAGGTGTAGAAGCATGTTTGGCGTTGCTAGGTGATGCAGAGCCCAGCTCATTCGCATTGTTAGGCCAAGTGCAACATCAATTATCTGACCTGATTGAGTTTGATTCAGCTTTGCAAGAAGCGTTGAACACAGTGGATTCTGCGGTGATCCAATTAGAAGAAACCAGCCGTTTTTTGAATCGCTATTTGCAACGTACAGAGCTCGACCCAGCACGTTTGGCTGAAGTAGAATCGCGCATACAGATGATTCATGGCATGAGTCGAAAATATCGGATACGTCCTGAAGAATTGCCTGAGGTATTAGCGCAATCACAAGCGCGCATGCAAACACTAGAAAGTTTTGCCGACGATGGTTTGCTCAAGCAACAAGAAGCGCAGGCTTGGCAGG